>DAWDVX010000034.1:0-27571 GCA_052346145.1 Collinsella sp. | reverse complement strand
GACTTGCAGCGACGGACCTCAGGACACTCTTACACCATGTCTGCGCGCGCGACCCACATTTGTTTAATAACTTTCTAATTTACCCCCTCTTCCAGTCCCAAAATCCCTGATTTTGCTGTTACTGAATTTGTAGCAGTACTCATATTTGCTATATTTTGGCCAGAGCATATATCCAACCCCCTGTTTCAGAGCATTGTTAGGCGGGTTTAAGCCCAAAACACGCCCGCAGCGTGTTAAGCAACGCCTCTTGCTTCTTCCTGCGGGCATCGACACGATTCCGGTACCGCTTTCGCATGCGCTGGTGGATGCGCCATGCGAGCGCTTCCATCGCTTCCATGTCGCAGAGCATTTCGTTGTTGACCGTCGCGACCTCGATTCCCATAGTAATCAAGCCCGTGTTGCGCTTTTCATCATGGATACGTCCCCTCCGAGAAGAGTGGCCCAGCTCACCGTTGTATTCCAGGTCAAACCGGGCTGCTTCTTGATACGCATCGCAAACTGCATGAGGCATCCCCGAGATTGCCTGCGCACGGTCATCGAACTCGATCTTGTAGTCGGTCTTAAAAGGTCCGCAGGCAAACCCGCCATAGGAAAACGGAAGCGAAAACAGGGCGAGCATGATGCACTCCATAGGCGAGAGCAGGTTTTCTGACAGGTAGGGACACAGACGCAGCAGCTGTTTGGCCACATTCCCCTTGCATGCCACAAGGTAATCTGCCAGACGATCGGGCGTCAGCGCCGGCTCGACTTCAAAGTAGCCCACGTCTGCTGGCTGGTCTTTGTCCTTTGCAAGTTTATTCGTAACAGGCGAGGTGTAGGGAGGCAGATACTTCCCGCGATCGCTCAGTGAAATCTTAGAGCACAGCTCCTGGGCCAGGGCAAACGCCTGGATGCAGCCGACCTCGCGCGCAACGGCAACACAAAGGGCCTCGGGAGATAGGCTGTACGCCCCCGGTTCCACCTCTAGAATCGAGCCGACAGGCAACCCGGAACACACGGACCAGCCCACGCCAGGCATGCGGCGGCGCTGCGCCGCAGATCCCACCAGCAAGCAAAGATCTTCTTGCACCTCGCCGCTTGCGGCCCCAATCCGCACCAAGTCGGGAAGATAGATGTCCTCGATCGAGGGCGACGACGCGCGCAGCACACGGCACTCTTCATCGGGATTAAGGTCCTTCCAGCTGATATAGCCCATCTGCCGGCGCTCGGCGCGCATCATGCGCAGCGCTGAAGCACCTGTTAGGATTACGGAAGCCGCCAGCTGTTCGCCTGTCGGCTCGTTGCGTCGCTCAATCTTCACTGCCACAAAACCACCCCTACCAAACACGTGCGATAGCAAGGCCATCGACTGCCGCAGCGCCGGCACGCTTGAGCTCCGCCGAGGCTGCTGCCATGGTCGCGCCCGTGGTAATGACGTCATCGATAAGCAGCAGGCGGCGGCCGTGCACGTCCTCAACCGTCTCGTACATGCCTTGGGCACGCTCGCGACGCTCCTCACGACCGAGTTCGCGCTGGTCGCCATGCCCGTACTTGACGAGGGCATCGAGCAGGGGAACACCCGACAGCTCGCAAAATGGGCGCGCAATGGCCTCCATATGATCAAAGCCACGCCGCCGAAACGCTGCCGCCGTCGCAGGCACAAACACCACCGCATCCGCACCGGACAGCACACCTCCTAAGCGTTCGGGCGCTACGACCTGGGCATGCAGGGCGGTGTCGTAGAGCAGCTCCGCCAGATACGGCGCCAGGCGTCGCTCGCCCGCATCCTTGTACGCTTTAATGATGCGCGGCAGCGGATGCGCATAGACGGCGCACGCCAGGCAGCGGTCGAGCGCCTCCGCCATTGCCGAGGACGTGCCCTCGACCGAACACTCAGTGCACAGCAAATCCCCAAACGGGGCGCCGCATCGGGTACAGCTATGACGTGGGTCGATGAGCGTGAGCGCGGCCAGGCAGTCTTGGCAAATAAGCGCACCGGCGCGCTCGCAGCCGGCACATCGTGTTGGCGACAATGCCTCGAGTGCCTCGCGTGCCGCCCGCTCGGCAAACGGCAGCAATTCGTCCGCAAACGGTAGGGCGCCGGCACCCTGCAGACGGCTCAATTTGTTCAGATGGCTCTTCAAGACACAACCCTCCCTACGTTCGGTCGCAGGGAGGGTTGTTGATTCAGCGCTATGGTACCCCGACGCGATTGGGGTAAGGCGGGTTAAATCCGCTCGCGGGCGTTATTCGCCGGCGGGCGGTTGTGGTGCGGCCGAAGACGGGGTCGAGCCCTCGCCACCATTCTGGCGCGGCTTGCGGGAACGGCGACGGCGACGGCGCTTTTGGCCCTGGTCGGCCGAGCCCTCGCCACCGCGATCCTCGCACGGCTCGCGCTCGTCGCGAGCGGCGCCACGCAAAGCCTTGGCGGCAGCTCCTCCGCCATCGCCGGGACGACGGCGCGTGACCTTGACCTCGCCGTCCGAAACCTGATCGGCCACGGAAGGAACCGATGGCTTCTGCTGTGCGCCCGAGGAATGGCGACGGCGCGGACGCGTCGCGCGCTCCTCCTCGCCACGTGACTTGCCGCCCTTGTCGGCAGGCGCGTCGGAGGCCGAGGGACCCTTGGAAGCGGCACCAGCCTCGCGAGCGGCTGCGGCGCGGAAGGCGTCCTCGCGCTCCTCGCTCGACAGATGACGGCGGCGGCGACGTGTGGGGTTCATACCACCGCCGCGATTCTGCTGCTGGGGCTGCTGAACCTCGCGCTCGCGAGAGGCGTTCTTGCCCGCGGCGGCAACCTCGGTAGCATCGCCCGAGCCCGCGCGCTTGCGACGACGACGGCCACCGGCGGCCTCCTCGGCCTCGGGTGCCTCGGCCTTACCGCGGCCCTTTCCGCGACCACGGCCCTCGCCCTGGCCCTGACCGGCGCGAGCATCGGATTCGGCATCGCGACGACGGCGCTTGGGCATCGACGTGCCGGCAAGACGGTCGGCGCTCGACAGGCCATCGCCCACGTCGACGCCGTTCTCGCGGTCGAGCTCCATGAGCGCCAGGCGCATCTCGGGCGACTCGATGCGCTCGAGCACGTCGCGCGTCACGCAGTCGGGACGGCAGTTGCAGCCCTGCTCGGCGGCCTTCTTTTTGCAGCCCTCGGAGCAGGTCATGTCGGCCAGGTTGACCTTAAAGACCTTGCCGTTCTCCAGGCGCAGCACCAGCTGCTCGCGTGGGGTGTCGTATTCCTGGATACGAGCCTTGCCCAGCGGCGTATCGATGAGCGTTTTCTTTTTGGGCGCGCGGCTCTTAAAGTCCTTGTACGCCTCGAACTCGTAGCGCAGGCAGCACATCAGACGGCCGCAAACGCCACTGATCTTGGAGGAGTTGAGCGGCAGGTCCTGCTCTTTTGCCATGCGGATCGAAACCGGCTCAAACTGTCCGCCAAAGCGCGTGCAACAGAGCTCCTGGCCGCACTGGGCATAGCCGCCCACCAGGCGGGTCTCGTCGCGCACGCCGATCTGGCGCATGTCGACGCGAATATGCAGCGTCGAGGACAGGTCCTTGACGAGCTGACGAAAATCGACGCGCTCCTCGGCGGCAAAGTAGAACACGGCCTTCTCGCCGCCAAACAGGTACTCGACGCCGACTGGCTTCATCTCGAGGTCGAGCTCTTTGACCAGACGGCGGAAATCGACCATGGCCTCGTCGCCCTGGATGGCCAGGTCATCGGCAAGCTGCAGGTCGATGTCACTCGCCACGCGCAGCACGGGCTTGAGCGGCTGGCCGATCTCGTCCTGCGGCACCTCAAAGGGATCGGCCGTGACCAGGCCGATCTCGGTTCCGCGCTCGGTGGAGCAAATAGCGTAATCGGCCTCGAGAATATCCAGATCCTGCGGGTCGAACCACAGGTCGCGCGAGGCGTAGGTAAACTTAACGGGTACGACTAACGGCATTTCAGTGCCTTCCTGATATCGAACAGCATGACCTCGATGGCCAGCTGGGGAGTAACGTTTCTGGCGATGTTGCGCTCAGCGGTTGCGACCGCCTCGAGCGCCCGCGTGGCACCCGCAACATTCGTCGCGGCGGCAAGCCGCCCGATCGTGTCGCGCACGTCCTCGTTCACAACGTCTGCCGCCTCGTCCTGAAGCGTCAGCAGCACGTCGCGCATGAGCGTCCGCGCGCTCGCCAGCGCTTCCATGATACCCGAACGCTCGCGCGCGTTGAGTTCGCGCTTGTTGCGGTCCTCAAGCTGCTTCAATGCTCCACGCGACAGGTAGTCGGCGTTTTGCTCGAGCACCTTTTCCTGCGTGGACTTGACCTCGGCGAGCGGCGCCTTAACGGCGACGATGAGTGACTTGGCACGGCTGAGCACGTCGGCCTCGTCGGCGGCAATGAGCGAATCGATGGCGCGAACCATCTGACGGCGGGCGTCCTGGCGCTCGGCGCTCTTGAGGAACTCGATGCCACGCGTGGGGCTTCCCGCCACGGCGACGGCCATGCGGCAACGCGCGGGGTCCTGACCGGTGGCGCGGCTCACGGCCTGCGCGGCGACGGCGGGCGATACCAGCCGAAACGGCACGCACTGGCAGCGGCTCACGATGGTGGGCAACATCACGTCTGCCGAGGTGCCCAACAAGATAAACATAACGCCCTCGGGCGGCTCCTCGAGTGTCTTGAGCAACGCGTTGGCGGTGTTGGCGCGCAGCTGCTCGGCACGGTCGATGATGTAGACCTTGGCCTTGGCGCGGATGGGTGCCAGCGGCACGTCGTCGAGCAGCTCGCGGGTCTGGGCAATGAGGTAGCCCGTGGCGCTCTCGGGCGTGTAATAGTGCACGTCGGGGTGCGTATGGCGAGCAACGCGCACACAACTGTCGCATGAGCCGCAGCCATCCTGCTCGCACAGGAAGGCTTGGGCGAGCGCCCACGCGGCGTCGAGCTTGCCCGCGCCGGGCGCGCCCAAAAACAGGTAGGCGTGCGATGCGCGACCGCTGGCGACGGCATTGGTCAAAAAGTCGCGCACGCGCTCTTGGGTGTCGAGCTTGGCCAGCAGACTTGCCTGAGCGGGGGCCATGCTACTCGGCCTCCTGGGCAAGCGCAGCGGTGACGGCGTCCTGGGAAATGTCGAGGCCGTAGGCGCGAACCCGCTCGACCGTCTGCGCGAAGACTTCCTCGATGGACGCGGTCGCGTCGATGAGCTTTACGCGGTTTGGTTCCTCGGCGGCAATGGCGCAAAATCCCTGGTAGACGCGCTCTTGGAAGGCCATGCCCTTAGCCTCCATGCGATCTGCCGCACCACGGGCTGCCATGCGCAGCGCCGCCTGCTCGGGCGTGATGTGGTAGACGAGTGTGAGCGCCGGGTGCGTACCCGCGACGGCCAGGTTGTTGGCATCGCGCACCATCTGACGATCGAGGCCGTCGGCAAACGCCTGATAGCAGGTCGTGGAATCGTAGAAGCGGTCGCACAGGACCACCTTGCCGGCCGCGAGGGCGGGCGCGATAACCTCATGCACTAGCTGGGCACGGGCGGCCTCATACAGCAGCAGCTCGCAAGTGTCGCCCATCGCCGTATTGGCGGGGTCGAGCAGCAGAGCACGGATCTTTTCGCTGATGGCGGTACCGCCCGGCTCGCGCAGGCTCACAACCTGGTAGCCAGCGAGCTCGAGCGCACGGGCAAGCAGGCGCGCCTGCGTAGATTTACCGGCGCCATCGACACCCTCGAGCGTAATGAAGCTATGTTGAGCGGGCACAAAAGCCATGGGCGCAGCCCCTTCCTACAAGGCGCGTAAATGCAGATATATCAACCAAGCCATGATACCCCAGTGCTCGGTGCGTCCCCAATGGCTAAAGGTGCCTTTCCAAAGTTGCGGTGAAATAGGGACTGATTGAAGCTCTGAGACCGCCAAACAGTCCCTATTTCACCGCAACTTATGAAGGGGAATTTTGGACGCTGGGTATAATCGTCGTATTGCATTGAAATGTGGCGAAAGGAGTGGCAATGTCTCGGTATTGCGCCTCGTGCGGCAAACTTCTTGCAGATAATGCCAAGTTCTGCACCTCGTGCGGTGCACCCGTTGAGCAAACAACCGCAAGCGATAGCCAGCCCGCTTTTGAGCAGACCGGTTCCCTCGATACGCCGCAAGCCAAGGCGGACGACCCCCTCGCCTATCGCCCCGACCCCGCCGCAGGCCCCGCGGCCGTCGAGACCACGCAGCGCATACCCGTCGCGAGCGGCTCGCCCCAACAGCAGCCGGCTCCCGCATACGCGCCCGCTTCGCCACAGACCCCCGCTCCCAAAAAGAGCGGCATCGGGCCGCTTATCGCCGTTATCGTTGTGCTGGTGGCGATCATCATCGCCCTGGTCGTTTTCTTTGTGATCAAGCCTTTCGACAACGCCGCCACGCAGACGACTGCCGAGGTAGCTAAGCTGCACCATGACGTCGACGACGATGACCTAAAGCCTCTCGGCGATCCCAACAGCCTGTACGACGATGATGACGATGACGACGAGGATGGCGGCGAAGCAACGCTCTCTGAGCAGAACCTCTACCGCCGACTGAGCGAATACTACGACCTGCTCGAAGATCTCGACAGCCAGGTCCGTGGCTGCGCGCAGAACTTCAACGGCAACTATCTGGAAGAGGATCGAACCACCCGTCAAAATCTCGCCGACGTCGCCGAGCGCACGGAGGACACCATCGAGCAGTATTACGACATCGTCGAGGACCTGGACGTCCCGACGAGCTCCAAAAACTACAGCTCCTGGAAGGACATCATCGCCCTGTACGACGACCTGGATCACCGCATTGACGCAATCTGTGATGCCTGGGAGATCAGTCTGAAATACGCCAAGCCTGCGGACCACAAGAATGAGATCGCGGCGCCGCTGTCGCGCGACAACGTGGCGGGCACCAATGACAATAAGTACCGCCTAGACTTTGAGGAGCGCTATCCCGGCGCCAAGCCCGTCGAAGTGAACTAGCGCTCTGCCGGTCTAAAAAACGAGCGAGGATCGCGGGGTCCTCGCTCGTTTTTTAGTCAATGTTTCGACTGCGCCGTTACTTGTCGGCGGCTGCTTTCTTGGCAGTCGACTTCTTCGCGGTCGTCTTCTTGGCGGCAGTGGCTTTCTTAGCCGTCGTCTTCTTGGCCGCCGTCGTCTTCTTGGCCGTGCTCGCCTTAGTCGTGGTCTTGCGGCCGCGAGCCGGCTTCTTCTCCTTGGTCGGGCAGTCCATGTTGACGCAGATGCGCCACGGACCGCGCGCCGTGTTGACCACCACGATGGGGGCACCGCACTCGGGGCAGGTCTCGCCCGTCGCCTCGAGCTTGCCACGCGCCGGCAGCGGATAGCTCACGCCGCAATCGTCATAGTTGGTGCAGCGGATAAAGCGCTTGCCGCTCTTCTCGCTCTTGTGTGCGATCAGGTCGCCATGGCGTCCGGCCTCGGCACACACCTTGCACTCGCCCACCTTAAGGTCAGGCTCGTAGTTGGTGGGGCACGTCGGGTTCACGCAAATCTCGAAGGCCTTCTGGCGGAACGGCTGACACTTGATGCGCGGCGCGCCGCACTCGGGACACACGGCCGCCTCGCCCTCGAGCGGGCTCACCTTGACGCCGCTCGGCACCGGATAGGTCACGTCACAGTCGGGCCAACCCATGCAGCCAATGAAGCTGCCACGGGTCTTGGCGCTCGTCTTCATAACCAGGTCCTTGCCGCACTTGGGACAGCTGCCCACACGCGCGTCGGCCGTGACGGCGTCGCTGATGGCGTCGCCCAGCTCCTGCGTGTGCTTGAGCAGCTCATCGAGCACGCCGGCCAGCAGCGCGCGCGAGTGCGTCACGACATGCTCTTCGGTATCCTCGCCGCGCTCCACACGGGTCATGTCGCCGTCGAGCTCGCTGGTCATATCGGGGCTCGTGATGCGCGGGGCAAACTGCGTCAGCGCGTCGATGATGGCGATGCCCAGCTGGCTCGGCTCCACGGGATCGTTTTTGAGGTAGCGCACGGCATACAGGCGCTCGATGATGCTCGCGCGCGTGGACTTGGTGCCCAGGCCGCGCTTCTCCATCTCCTGCACGAGCTTGCCCTGGCTGTAGCGCGCGGGCGGCTCGGTCTGCTTGGCCTCGAGCTTAATGTCGAACACATCGACCGTATCGCCTTGCTCCAGCGGCGGCATCTGCTCGTCGCGCTTAAGGCCGTACGGGTAGGCCTCGCGGAAGCCCGGGGTCACGAGCACGTCGCCCGAGGCCACAAACGGCTCGCCGTTGACGTCGAGCTCGAGCTTGGTGTTCTCGATGGTCGCGGGACCCATAAGCGTCGCCAGGAAGCGGCGGGCGATGAGGTCGTAGAGCTTGCGCTGGCCGCCATCGAGCGTGGACGGATCGCCTTCGCCCGTGGGGTAGATGGGCGGGTGGTCGGTGGTCTCGACTTTGCCGCGCGTGGGCTTCATGGGGCCGGCGAGTACCTTTTTGCACACGGGCGCCAGCGCCGGGTTGATCTTTGCCAGGTCGCTCACCACGGCGCCCAGATCGAGCGTCGCAGGGTACACGGTGTTGTCGACACGCGGATAGCTGATAAGGCCCGCCATGTAGAGGGACTCGGCGATGCGCATGGTACGTGCAGGTGAGATGCCCTCGGCCGCGGCGGCAGCCTGCAGCGAGGTCGTCGCAAACGGCGTGGGCGGCTGCTGCTTGCGGGAGCGCTTGGTCACCGCGGCGACGGTTGCCGTCGTAGCGCCGTCGACGTGGCCGTACGCCGTCTCGGCAGCATCTTTGTCGGTAAAACGTGTCGTCTTGTGCGCAATCTTAAAGCGGTCATCCTCGGCAGCACCCTGAGCGGCACCCATGCCGCGAATCTGCCAATAGTCCTCGGGCACAAACGCCATGCGTTCGCGTTCGCGCTCGACCACCAGGGCGAGCGTCGGCGTCTGCACGCGGCCGGCGGAGCGCACGTTGCCAAAGCCGCCAAACTTGGCGAGCGTCAGGTAGCGCGTGAGCACCGCGCCCCAAATGAGGTCGATGTGCTGGCGGCTCTCGCCGGCGTCGGCCAGATTCTGGTCGAGCGAGACAAGATTATCGAAGGCCTGCGTAATCTCGGCCTTGGTAAATGAAGAATACTGGGCGCGGGCGACCGGCAAGTCCGGCGCGACCTCGCGCACCTTGTTGAGAGCGTCCGAACCGATCAGCTCACCCTCGCGATCGAAGTCCGTGGCGATAATGACGCTGTCGGACTTCTTGGCAAGGTTCTTGAGCGAGCGGATGAGCTCCTTCTCGGCCGGCAGCTTAATGACGGGCGCCCAGGTGAGGTAAGGCAGGCTCTCGAGCTTCCAGCCCTTGATGGAGATACCGTCGGCAAGAAACGGCTTGCGCTTGGTGTCGTACGGCGGGCGGGCCAAGCCATCGGGCATGTCGGCCGGCAGCATTTCGCCGTCCTCCGTGACCGAATACCAGCCCAGCTTTTTATCGAACAGCACGCTGTCACAAAAATCGGGCGCCAGGATGTGACCGGCAAGGCCGATGGTCACGCACTCCTCGCCCTTCCACTCAAAACGGTAGATGGCGGTGTTGTACACCTTGTCCTTTTTGGGTTTGCCCGTGGACAGACGCTCGGCGATCTGACGCGCGGCGTCGTTTTTCTCGGCGATGATGAGCTTCAAAAGAGGCTCCTATCTCGTATCTCTGCGGCTACGCCCGCCCGTATGGCGGCCGACTTACGCCCTTGCTTGCTCAATCTGCCCGATGAGCCAATCGCACCAGGCATCCATGCCCTCGCCCTTGCGCGCGCTCACGGCAAACCGCGGCGCCTGCGGATTGAGGTCATCGAGTGTCTTAGTATACCTATCCATGTCAAAATCGAAAGCCGGAGCCACGTCGACCTTGTTGAGCAGCTGCGCGCCGGCGTGTTGGAAGATGCCCGGGTACTTGATGGGCTTGTCGTCGCCCTCGGGCACCGAGAGGATCATGATGGACAGGTTCTCGCCCAGGTCAAAGTCGACCGGGCAGACCAGGTTACCCACGTTTTCGATAAAGATGACGTCGATGTTTTCCAGACCCACAGCCTGGTCGAAGGCGTCAACGGCCTCCATAATCATGTTGCCCTCGAGGTGGCACAGGCCGCCCGTGTTGATCTGGATGGCGGGCATGCCGGCTTCCTTCATGGTAATGGCGTCAACGTCCGAAGCGATATCACCTTCGATGACGGCGCAGCGCAAGCCGGCCTTATCTCGCAGGCGCTCGTTGGTGCCCAAAATCGTGGTGGTCTTGCCCGAACCGGGGCTCGACAGCACATTGATCACATAGGTGCCCGTCTCTTTAAATCGCTGACGCAGCTGATCTGCCAGGCGCTCGTTGCGCGACAGAATCGGCGACGCGATATCAATCGTTTTCTCGGCCATATTCGGCACTCCTTAACTTCTAACCATTTATACCCCGTCCCCAGGTGGCTGGCGGGCTAATCGTCGGAGGTCTCGATTTCGATACTGGCGATGTCGAGCTCGCGGCCGTGCAGCAGGCGCACGTTGGCGCCGCCACATTGGGGGCAGCGGCAGTGGAAACGGTCGTGCTCAAAGACCTCACCGCAGTCCAAGCACTCGCTTTGTGGATGGACCTCCTCCACGGCAAGCTCGCAGCCGCGCGTGAGCGGGTCCTCGTCACGAAACGTCTCCCACGCAAAGTCGAGCGCCTCGCGCACGACCTCGGTCATATCCCCGATACGCAGCGTAACCAAAACGGCGCGCGAGGCCCCCGCCCCACGCGCCGCGCGAATCACTGTATCGAGTATGCCGTTGACAATGCCAACCTCGTGCATACCGATTTACTCCTCGTCGTCCTCATCGTCCGAGAACAGGTCCAGACGACTCACAAACAAGCCCTCCTTGCCCTCGCGCGCGGTAATGACCACACGGGCGATGGCGAGCGAAATCTCGTAGAGCGAGAGCAGGGCGCCATACATGAGACCCAGCGTAACGGGCGAGCCGTCGGGCGTAATCACAGCCGAACCCACGAGCAGGCCCACGTACACGTAGCGCCAAGCGCTGCGGAAGGCCGCGTAGGACACGATATGGAAAACAGACAGGTAGAAGATGATGAGCGGCAGCTCGAACGCCACACCAAAGCCGATCATGAAGAGCAGCTCCATGTTGACGTAGTTCTCCAGATCGGGCAGCGCCGTAGCGACAGCCGAGGTCTCGCCGATGAGCCACTCAAAGCCCGCCGGGATGATAATGAAGTAGCAAAAGATTGCGCCCAGGAAGAACAGAACCGTCGAGGCGAGCACCGTGGGCACAACCCACTTGCGCTCGTTGGGGCGCAGTGCCGGCAGGAAAAATGCCAGGATCTGCCAGATGATCATGGGCGTGCACATGACCACGGCCATCTTGATGGCCAGCGAGAAGCGCAGGCCAAAACCGCCGAGCGTGGTGGTGATGTAGAACTTACCGTCCGGCACAAAGGAGCGGATGGGGTCTTCCAGGATGTCGAGCACCACGGGCGTGGCGAAATACAGCACGATGGCGGCGGCAAACACCGACACGACCACGATGGTCAGGCGGCGACGGAGCTCTCCCAAGTGATCGAAGAGCGGCATACGAGCAGGTCCGATAGGCATTACTCATCGCCTCCCTTCGGGGCATCGGCGGCAGCGGCGTCGTCCTCGGCCTCGAGCTCGCGAGCGAGCTGGTCGACGACGGCCTTGCGCTTGCGGGGACGACGGGCGTAGAGGTCAGCCGTCGTGGGCTCTGCCGGCTCGGGCTCCGGCTCCGGCTCTGCAGCGGAAGCGGGCTCGGCGGCGTCAGCCTCGGGCTCGGCGGCGGACCCGGCGGCGGCGCCCTCGGTCGCAGGCTCCTCAGCAGCACCTTCGCCCTCAGCGGCACCCTCGCTCGCGGCCTTCTCGGCGGCAAGGCGGGCGCGACGCTCGGCAAAGGTCTCCTTCTTGGCGGGCGCTGCCGTCTCGGCGGCATCCTCGTCCGCATCGGAATCGTCGTCGGTCGCAGCAGCCTTCTTGGGCTTGACCGGGGCCGACGCGGCCTCGCTCACCGGATCGATAATCTCGGACTGAACAACGGCCGTCATCTTTTCCTGCGTCTCGCGGAACTGACGGATGGCACGGCCGATCGTGCGGCCCATCTGCGGGAGCTTATCCGGGCCAAACAGCAAAAAGCCGAAGACCACGATGATCGCGAGCTCACCCTCTCCAATACCAAACACACATACCTCCAAGGCTCGATGTGAGTCGAGCCCGCACCGCGCCATTCGGCCGGAACTCGTCTATTCATTCGGTCAAGTATAGCGCCCGGACGCCAAAACGTCCGAGCGCATCACAAACATATGCCAAACGGCACGCCCTTTTGGGGACAAAGATTATGCAGCGGTGATCGAAATCTCCTGGTCGACACCCAACAGCTGAACCACGCGCATCACCTGGGGCTGCACATTGGTGCAGCTAAAGCGCTTGCCGTGGTCGACCGCGTGGTGCGCGGCGCCCACGAGCACGCCAATGCCCGTCGAATCGATGTAGCTCACCTGAGCAAAATCGAGCTCAACGGCCTCAGTGGGCTGCTCGAGCGCCAGGTCAATGGCATTGCGCAGGCTATCGGCGTTAGAGATATCGATCTCGCCGGTTACCTTAATGGTGTAGAGCTCTGGCGTGGGGTTGGTAGAAATTCCCAAATCCATGTATACGCTCCTTTACGTATCGAAAGTGCGGATAGTACGGGAAGCCGCGCGTTAGGCGCGCTCGGCACGCGCAAGCTCGGCAGCGACGAGCTTCACAGCCAGCACCAGCACATCGAGCGCGGCCTCCAGGTCCTCGACCGTGGGATAGCTCGGCGCGATGCGGATGTTGGTGTCGCGCGGGTCCTTGCCATAGGGCCAGGTAGCACCGGCCGGCGTGAGCTTGACGCCCAGGTCGGCGCAAAGCGCGGCGACCTTCTGGGCCGAGCCCTCGGGACCATCGAAGCTTACAAAGTAGCCGCCGCGGGGGTGCGTCCAGGTGGCACAGTCTGTGTCGCCCAAGCCCTCGGTGAGCTTACGCTCAACGGCCTCAAAGCGCGGGCGCAGGAACTCGGCATGCTTTTTCATGTGCTCCTTGACCGCCTCGATGGTGGGAAGGAAGCGCACGTGGCGCAGCTGGTTGAGCTTGTCGGCGCTGATGAGGCCGGCCTTCAGGCGCTTGGAGAACTCGGCGATGACCGCGGGGCTCGCACCGATGAAGCCGATGCCGGCGCCCGGGAAGGTAATCTTGGACGTCGAGGCAAAAGCCACCACGCGGTCCTCGGTGCCCGCCGCGCGAGCGAGGTCGAAGATATTGGCGAGCTCGTCGGTCTCGTCGTACAGGTCGTGCACGCAGTAGGCGTTGTCCCAGAAGATGCGGAAATCGGGCGCGGCCGTGGGCATCTCGACCAGGCGACGCACGGTGTCCTCGCTAAAGGTGATGCCCGTGGGGTTGGAATACTTGGGCACGCACCAGATGCCCTTGATGGAGTCGTCGGCGGCAATCAGACGCTCGACCTCGTCCATGTCGGGGCCGTTGTCGGTCATCGCGACGGGGACATTCTCGATACCCAGGTCGGCGGTGATGCCAAAGTGACGGTCGTAGCCGGGAACAGGGCACAGGAACTTGACTTTCTTGCCGTCGTGCGCGGCCTCGTAAGCCTCCCAAGGCTCGCTGCCGCACGAACCGCAGCGCCAAAACATGCCGGCGATATCGTGCTCGATCAGAAGGCTCGACGAACCCAGTACGAGCGTCTGCTCGGCAGGGCAACCCAGGAACTCCCCCGCCAGCTTGCGTGCCGAGGGAATGCCCTCAAAGCAACCGTAGTTTGAGCAGTCGACGTTGCCGTCGTGCAGATCGGCATCGGCATTGAGGATATCGAGCATGGGTCGAGAGATGTCCACCTGGGAGGGCGACGGCTTGCCGCGGGCCATGTCGAGCGCCAGGCCCTTGGCCTTGACCTCGGCGACCTCGGCTTTGAGCGCCTCGATGGCGGCATCGAGTTCGGTGGTTTCCATCTTCTGGTAGATCGTCTGCATGGGTGCGACCTTTCGCGAAGCGGGACGTTGCAGTTCGTCTAAGTATAGACCGCCACCGCCGCAACGGCATGAAGCCGTGATAGATTAAGTTCATCGCAATGAATTATGAATCGCCGCGCATGCCGGCGTGGGGCGCCCAAGGAGGCACTATGGAATACGGATCGTTCCAGGCCGAGGAATTCGGCGACCTGCAGCGCCTGGTCGACGGGCTGTTTTACGACCGCCGCGCCATCGACCGCCTGGATCTCATCGTACAGGCCGAGATCTTGGACCTGGCGCCCGATCTCATGGAAATCGTGAACCTATTGCCGCCCGGCTACTACGACCGCCAATCGCTTTGCGACCAGCTCAACTCCGCCCTTGCCGCCCACGGCTGGGGCGCCGTCTACGGAACGGTGGAATAAACCTAGTCGTTTAAGAACGTCCCCAATGACTAAAACGCCGCTTGTGATGGTGTTCACAGGCGGCGTTTTCAAACTTGTATGTGCTCTTACTCGTCCTTGGGCGCGGGGTGTTTGCAGACCACGCTCATGTAGATCATACCGAGCACGGCAGCGGTGACCGAACCGGCAAGGATGGCGGCCTTGGCAGCCAGAACCTCAAACTGGGCCGTCGGGAAGGCAAGGCCGCTGATGAGGATCGACATGGTGAAGCCGATGCCGCCCAGAATGCCCACGCCGGCAATCATGTGCCAGTTAACGTTATGCGGCAGCTCGGAAATCTTGAGCTTAACCAGGGCAAACGTCATGCCAAAGATTCCGATCGGCTTGCCCAGCAGCATGCCAAAGTACACGCCGAGCGTCACCGGGTCGGTGAGCAGCGTGCTCATATCCACACCCACTAGGCGAACCTGTGCGTTCACGAACGCAAAGATCGGCAGAATCACAAAGTTGACCGGCGTGGAGATCAGACGCTCCATGCGGATGAGCGGCGGGGTCACGCGGTGCATGACGCGCTCGACCCTGGTGGTCGAGACGGTAAAGTCATGCTGGCCCAGGATGTGTGCCTCGTCGTCGTAGCGGTCATCAAGCAGCGGCAGGCACTCGCCCAGCCAGTCAGTCAGACTATCGAGCTTGACGCCGCACTTGGCCGGGATGGTAAAGGCCAAGATAACGCCGGCAAGCGTGGCGTGCACGCCGCTCTTAAACATGCAGAACCACAGCAGCAGGCCCAGCACCGAATACGGGGCAAGGCGGTAATGCTGCGTCTTGTTGAGCCACACGAGCGCGCAGGTCACCAGCGCGGCGGCGCCCAACCAAAACGGATTGGGGCTCTGACCGTAGAAGATGGCGATGGCAGCGATGGAGATGAGGTCGTCGGCGATGGCGAGCGTCGAGAAGAACACGCGCACGCCGTTGGGCACGCGATTGCCCAAAAGCGACAGCACGCCCAGCGCAAAGGCAATATCGGTTGCCATGGGGATGGCCCAACCGTTGCGGGCGCCGACATGGTTAAAGATCAGGTAGATACAGGCGGGAACGACGACGCCGCCCACGGCCGCCAGCATGGGAAGCATGGCCTGGCGTGGATTCTTGAGCTCGCCGACCGTCATCTCGTACTTAAGCTCAATGCCCACCAACAAAAAGAAAATCGCCATGAGAAAGTCATTGACGAAAAGCTCAACGGTAAGACCGGCCGTAAGGTTGCCCAGACCCACATACAGCGGGGTCTCCAAAAAGTGATGGATGGCCTCGTAGGCATCGGTGTTGGCGCAAATGACGGCGGCGATAGCGGCGATGACCATAACCGCGGCGGAAATCGTGCCGTTCTCGGCGATGCGCTCCCAAATGTCGTGGCGTTCAAAGCGCTTGCGCTCACGGACGTTGAACAGCTGCTCGGTTGCTGCCATGGGCGGCTCCTTTCACGGGAAAGCTCCCGTCTTAAAAAAGCACGGCCCGCCCAAGTGGCGGCGCCGCGCTCTAACGTATTACGCTTGCATCTAGCCTACCTTGCACGACAAGCACGCAGGCGTGGCCGAAAAGCGGAACCACAGGTTGAACATTATTTGCTCAACGGCACGGGCACGCCTGTCCAAGAGACGACGCGGCGCATGCACAAAAAACGACCGGAGCGCGGGGCGTCCGCGATCCGGTCGTGGCGTTCGGTCAACTAAACCTAGCAGGCGGCCATGATGGGGGCAGCGACCTGCTTCTTACGGGAGAGGACGCCCGGCATCCAGACGCCGTCGTGCTCATCGGCAATGCCCAGGCCCTTCTGAGCAGCCTCGGTCTCGCCCTCGAGCAGGACCTGCGAGCCCTCCTCCATGATGTCGGTGATGCACAGGACGATGCCGTCGGCACCCTTCTCGGCGGCGTAGGCGCGCATGGCCTCGCGGATCTCGTCAATCATGCCAAGCGCACGGCTCTTGTCGACGGTCTCGTACTGGCCGATGAGCAGCTTCTTGCCGGCGGGCTCGAACATCTTGATGTCGTTGCCGACCATCTCGGCAGCGGTGAAGGAGCCGGACGGGCGGGTAAGGAAGACCTCCATGCCAAACTTGACCGGGTCGACGCCCACCTGCTCGCCGAGCTTGGCGGCGACGGCGCGGTCGACATCGGTGGTGGTGGGGCTCTTGAGCATGAGCGTGTCGGTCATCATGGCCGAGAGCAGCAGCTTGGCCTGGACGTCGGAAAGCTCAACGCCGAGCACGCCGGCGAGCTTGGTGACGATGGTGCAGCTGGAGCCCCAGGGCAGGCAGATGTAGTGCAGCGGGCCGGCGGTCTCGAAGTCGCCGATGCGGTGATGGTCGACAACGCCAAAGACCGTGGCGTCCTTAAGGCCAGCGACGGACTGGGCGGACTCGTTGTGGTCGGTGAGGACGACGAGCTGACCGGCCTCGACGGACTCGATCACGCGGGGCTCGGCGATGCCGGCGTCGGCGAGCAGCTTGGCGGACTCGGCCGGAAGCTGGCCAAGGGCGCAGGCCTCGTAGGTGTTGCCGGCATACTCAACCTGGTTGAGCAGCTGAGACAGGACGACGGCGCTCATGATGGCGTCGTTATCGGGGTTCTGGTGACCAAAGACAAGAACGTTTGCCATGGATATCCTCCACTTGATATGTGTACTTGGACGTAGCTATGGTAGCACGCCGATGCCGAGCCTTCGCAGACGGAAGGGTCGCGGCACATTTTGGGGCAAGCATGGGGGCCAAGTCTGTCCCCCTTGCACCATGTTGGTGCAAAGAAACCTGACCCCCTTGCACCGGCTATTTGCCGGCGGCGCGCAGGGCTACGTAGGCGGCACCGATGATACCGGCGTCGTTGCCGAGCGAGGCGACCTCGATGGGCGTCTCGCGCGAGACGGAAAACGCGTACTGCTTAAAGTGCTCGCGCACGGCGTCGAGGTAGACATCGGCCGAGGCGGAGGCGCCGCCGCCGATGAGGAACATCTCAGGGTCGACCACGTTGGCGATAAGCGCCAGGGCACGGCCGAGGTAGTCGGCCATGGTATCGGCCGCGGCAAGCGCGAGCTTATCGCCCTCGCGGCAGGCTTGGAATACGTCCTTGGAATCGGAAGGACCGGTGAGCTCGATGGGCTCGACGCCCGCAGCCTTGCACTCGGCCAGGTAATTGCTCACCACGCCGGTGGCGCTGGAATACTGCTCCAGGTGGCCATGGCCGCCGCAGCCGCAGGTACGCTCCTCGTCGGGGTTCAGGCACATGTGGCCAATCTCGCCGCCGGCACCCACAACGCCCGACACAACGTCGCCGTTGATGATGACGCCGCCGCCCACGCCGGTACCGATGGTGACCATCACCACGTTCTGCACGCCCTTGGCAGAGCCGAGCCAGGCCTCGCCCATGGCGGCGGCGTTGGCGTCGTTCTCGTACTTTACGACCGCGTCGGGGCAGTGCTCCTGAATGGCAATCTTAAGCTCGGGCAGGTTGATGGAGATGTTCGCCTTGACCTTGGCATCGCCCGCAGCCGGAATGGGGCACGGAACGGCCAGGCCAATGCCTGCCACAAAGGCGCACGGAATCTGAGCCTTGGCGACCACCTGGTCGATAGCCTCGGTTACCGCGGCAAAGCCCGCAGCGTCGACGATGGGAGGCGTGGGCACGCTGGCCTTGGCAAGCAGATTGCCGTCTTCGTCGAACAGGCCCTCCTTAACCGAAGTGCCGCCGACGTCAATGCCGATGTAGTACTGCTTAGGTTCCATGAGAGCCCACCTTTCTCGTTTAAACATTGCCTGTATGGTACCGCTCTCAAGGCAAAAACCTACCAAAAAGGGACAGGTTTGTTTTGGCAGGTTTTATCTGGGGTAACGCAATTGGCTGCCCAACAGGCCGCGCAAGACCATCCCCAAAAATAAAGGCGCCGGGAGGCGGAGGCTCCCGGCGCCCGTCAAAGGGACTATGTTGTCTGTTGGACCGCACGGTCCGTCGCGGCGATAACGCCGACTAGGCCTGAAGTGCCTGCAGCTGCTTGTGAACCTCGATGAGCTCCGTCGCCATGACGCGCATGGTCTCGGTGCCGGCCATCTGGTCCTCGGCATGCAGCAAAATCAACGGGGCCTCGCCGTTACGTTCGCCGTTGGCCTCCTTCTTCAGAAGCCCCATGTGAACATCGTGGCCACCGTTATAGGCCTCGTCGCCCTGCTTGATAAGCTCCTCGGCGGCGTCAAAATCGCCCTCCTTGGCCTTTTGCACGGCATTGATGTACATGCTCTTGGCGGTACCGACGTAGCTGATGATCTCAAAGCAGGTCATCTGCAGTTCGTTCATATCCTCCATGCGGAGCACCTAGCCCATCACGCTGACGCAGTGGTCGATGATGCCGGCAGCGTTCATGCGGCCGTAGTCGACCATGTTGATGACCTCGACCGGAAAACGACCGGCGGCCTCCTTCTCAAAATCGCCCTTGGTGTAGCCGATCTGCGGACCAAGCAGCAACATGTCGCACTCGTCCAGGTGATCGTGGGCCTCGTTCATGGGACGAGCCTCGACCTCAATATCCAGACCACGGTTTGCAACCTCGGCCTGCATCTTCTGGACCAGCAGGCTCGTGGACATGCCGGCATTGCAGCAGAGCATGATCTTCTTCATGGTTTCCTCCTTATAACTGCGCGGCGCGCAGACGACAACTGGTTGTATTCCTTGCGGCTATTGTGCCCGCTCCCCTGTATCTTTACGCAAGGGAGAGAGCCGCGGGCACCGGCACCGCGTACCGGCGCCCGCAAAGGTGAAAGGGACGAACGTTAGGCGTTCTACTCGGCGAGAGCCTCCTGCTTGGCGATTGCCTTCTCGGAAATCTTCATAAAGGGCAGGTAGACGGCCATGCCAATGACAATCTCGAGAGCCTGCCACACGCCGGCGCGCCAGTCAAAGCCCGTAGCGAGCAGGGCATTGATGACGGGAGGCATGGTCCAGGGCACCTGGGCGATGCAGGGGCTGATGATGCCTGCGCAGGTAAGGCCATAGGTGATGCCGATGAACAGATCGGGAAGAAGGACGAACGGGATCATGAGCGGCAGGTTGTACACGATGGGGTAACCGTAGATAACCGGCTCGTTGATGTTGAACAGACCAGGCAGGATAGCCATCTTGGAAACGGTCTCGGAAGCCTTGTTCTTGGAGAACAGGAGCGTGTCGAGCAGAAGCATGAGGGTGCAGCCCGAGCCGCCGATGAGGGCGAAGCTGTTAACGATCTGCATGTTCATGTAGTGATCGGGCTGGATGGTGCCACCGGCGGCAAAGGTAGCCATGTTGTCGACGATGAGCATGGTCAGGATCGGCTCGACGGTAGCGCCAGAGATGGTGGACTGGTGAATACCGACGCAGAACAGCAGGTTAGCAAGGGTGTAGATGAGGATAACAGCCCACGGACCGGCGTTCATGATGCTCTTGAGCGGGTTGGAGATGCACGTGGAGATGATGGTGCACAGATCGGTGCCGGCGCACACGGCGAGCAGGGCTGCGGCAAGAGCGAAGATCGCGAGGTTGAGCAGCATCGGGATCATGACGTTGAAGGAGTTGGAGACCGCGGGAGGCACGCCCTCGCCCAGCTTAACCTTGAGCTTCTCGACGCCAGAAATCTTGATGAAGAGCGAGACGGAAAGCAGGGCGATGATAATAGCCGAGAACAGACCGTTGGTGCCGGTGTTGGCAGTCGAAAGGGCGCCCGTGACCTCGGCGGAGGTGATCTTGTCGGTGAGCAGCGGGCTCGTGGCGGCAAGCGAGGCGGTGATCTGCTGCGGCATCATGATGACGAAAGCAGAGATAGCGACGACCACGCAAGCGAGCGGGTTATCGAAACGCTTGTTCTTAGCGAGGCTGTAGCCAATCAATCCGGCCAAGATAATGGCAGAGACGTTGAGGGTGCCCAGCGTAATTGCCGAACCCCACGTCTGAAGGTTGGCAAGGCCCGCCGCATCGAGCGGGAACAGAGGGAACACGACGTTGTTAATAAGAACCGCGATACCCGCAAGGATATAGAGCGGCGTGATGGTCGCGAAGGCGTCACGCAGGGAACGCAGGTGAACCTGGTTTCCCACCTTCGCAGAGACCTCGGCAAACTTGTCGAGGAAGCTCTTTCCGTTGTCACTGGCCATGATTGCTCCTAACTTTCAAATCCGGCCTTTTCCTATGCGCACGGTGGTCTGTCGCCCTCTGCCACCAGATGTGCCATGTGTTGCGCGCAGCGGCGCGCGGTCTGGGCGTTCGCCCGTTCGCTAATCAACCACGTGAGTCGTGGCGACCTGCTTGAGCCAAGCTGCCGACTTCTTAAGGCGGCGCTTGTAGCCGTCCATAAGGTCGACCTCGACAAAACCGTAACGGTTCTTAAAGGCATTCGCCCAAGACCAGTTATCGATGACGGCCCAATAATGGTATCCACGACACTTGGCGCCCTCGGCAATTGCCTTGGCAACCCACTCCAGGTGCTGGCGTACAAAGTCGACGCGGTAGTCATCCTGGATGGTTCCTTCGGCGTCTCGGTTCTTGTATTCGTCCATGATGCCGATGCCGTTCTCGGAAACGAACCACTCAAGATCGGGGTAGTTCTTAGCGCAGTCCATGCCAAAGTCGTAGAGGCCCTGCGGGTAGATCTCCCAGCCGCGGCTCTCGTTCATAACGGCGTCGGGCCACACGTACTCGTCGGCAAAGTGCGGCAGACCGTACTGGTCGATCTTGCTCGCCGGCGCCTGAACGCGCGTGGGGTGGTAGTAGTTGCAACCGAGCCAGTCGACAACACCCTGCTTAAGAATCTCTTGGTCGCCGGCACGGAACGGAAGCTTAACGCCGCCCTCGGCCAGGCTGTCGAGCACGTCGGCGGGAAGCTCGCCCTTGGTAATGAGGTCGAGCCACCAGCGGTTGTTGATGCCGCTGGTCATACGCACGGCCTCGAGGTCCGCCTCGCTGGGGTTCTCCTTGGTGTAGACCGGGGTAAAGCAGTTGATCATGCCGATCTTGGCATCGCTGCGAACGGCGCCCTCGTCATAGGCGCGACGGTAGTTGGCCACGGCCAGCGCATGTGCCAGCGAGATGTGATACTGCACGGTGCGAGCGCGGCTAAAGTCGTGGAGCTGCGGGAACCACACGCCCTCCTGATAGCGCTGCTCGGGCTCGACGATGGGCTCGTTAAAGGTGAACCAGTACTTGATCTCCTGGCCAAACTCGTGGAAGGCGACGTCGGCGTAATGTGCGTAAGCCTCGACAACCTCACGGCTCTCCCAGCCGCCACGGTTAAAAAGGTAGGTGGGCATGTCAAAGTGGTACAAGTTGACAAACGGCTCCAGGCCGGCTTCGCGAGAGGCGCGGAACAACTCGTGATACCACGCGGCGCCTTCCTCGTTGAGGGTGCCGTCGGCATCGAGCAGACGGCTCCACTGGATGGAAGTGCGATAGGTATCCAGGCCCAAGTCCTTCAAAATGCGAAGGTCTTCCTGGTACTTGGCCATAAAGTCATTGCCGGCGTAAGAGCCAACGCAGTTGTAGAACGAGCCCAGATCCTGGATGGACCAGGTGTCCCACAGGTTCTCGAGCTTGCCGCCCTGGTTCCACTGACCCTCAGTCTGCGGGCCGGACATAGCAGCGCCAAAGAAGAAGTCGTTGGGCAGCTGATACTGTGCCATCAAAGTCCTCGCTTTCGTGTTCTAGAGCTTCCGGTTGGAGACGGGTTTGCTTTGGCAGGTTATCCGGCGCGGGCGCGCACCGGTCATACCGATATCCAACCCGCCAAAACAAAACCGTCCCCAAACGGTCGATCCTGTTCTGCGGAAAGATTCCGTTCGTTGCTTAAACTATAGCGCTCTAATTCTAAAAGTAAAGCGTCTTTTTCTTTTTTCTTTCTCGAGCTTCTTAGATAAAGGTTATATGGGTGCCTTGTTAAGGGTTATACTTACTTGCGTATTGATATATGTCGGAAAGGAGGTTCAATGATTCCCAAATACGAGGCGATAGCTGCAGATATTCGTCGAAGCATCGAGGATGGCACTCTTAAACCGGGCGACAAGCTTCCCACCGTCGTTGAGTTCTGCGAGCTCTATAGCGTTTCCAAAATCACCGTCAAACGAGCTATCGAGCAAATCACCGAGGAAGGTCTTATTACCAGCCGACGCGGATCGGGTACCTACGTTAAGGACACGGCGGGACTTCCCGGTCAGGCGTTTTTCCAGGGCAAAAACGACCGTGCCCAGGGCTTTTCGTATGAGCACCGCGGGGAGAAGGTGACCTCGGTGGTCTACGATTTCTCGATTGTTAATCCACCAGCGGACATCGCAGCCCAGCTGGGAATTGCCGAGGATGACTTTGCCTATCACATCGTGCGCGTGCGTCAGGCCGATGAGAAGCCCATCGTTATCGAGTACACCTACATGCCCCTCGAGCTGATTCCAGGCCTTAAAAAGAAGGACCTGTACGGATCGGTCTACCACTTCATCCGCGAGCAATGTGGGCTGAAGATTTCGAGCTTCCACCGTACCATTCGCGCCGTGGCAGCAACCGAGGAAGAAGCCGAGCGCTTGGACACCAAGCCTGGCTCTCCCCTGCTCGAGCTCACCCAGATTGGCTTTTTGGACAGCGGCGCCGCCTTTGAGTATTCGGTCTCGCGCAACGTTGGCGACCGCTTTGAGTTGCACAACGTAACGTTGGCATAGGTTTTTGTAGTCATCCGGGCGCTCGCTTTGAGCTGTTTTGTGCAGCGCCCGCGCAACACAATGGGGGTATGAACATGTCCGATTTGATTAAGCTGACGCCGATCTTCCACGAGAAGATCTGGGGCGGTCGCCACCTCGAAACCGTATTTGGCTACGACATTCCCGATGGCCCCATCGGTGAGTGCTGGGCCATCTCGGCCCACCCCAACGGCGACTGCCAGATTGCGGAGGGCCCGTATGCCGGCCACACGCTGTCGTGGCTGTGGGCCGAGCATCGCGAGCTCTTTGGCAACTGCGAGGGCAAGGAGTTCCCGCTGCTCATTAAGATTCTGGACGCCAAGGACGACCTTTCGATCCAGATTCATCCCAACGACGAGTACGCTGCCGAGCACGAGAACGGTAGCCTGGGCAAAACCGAGTGTTGGTATGTGCTGGACTGCGAGCCCGACGCCACGATCATCGTCGGTCAGCGCGCCAAGGACCGCGCCGAGGCCGCACAGATGATCGAGGACGGCCGCTGGGACGACATGCTCAACGTGTTGCCGATTCACAAGGGCGACTTTTTCCAGATTGATTCCGGTACCGTGCACGCCATCAAGACCGGCACGCTCATTTTGGAGACGCAGCAGTCGAGCGACGTGACGTATCGTCTGTACGACTACGACCGTCCCGGCACTGACGGCAACCTGCGCCCGCTGCACATTGAGCAGAGCCTCGACTGCATCGACTTTGATGCTCAGGCTCCGACCGACGGCACGGTGACCGC
Source organism: Collinsella sp. (assembly GCA_052346145.1). Lineage (GTDB taxonomy): Bacteria > Actinomycetota > Coriobacteriia > Coriobacteriales > Coriobacteriaceae > Collinsella. Next base: position 3,716 of record DAWDVX010000034.1, on the reverse strand, counting down.
GCCCGAGGTGGACGGCGTGACCGAGCTCGAGTCCAACCCCTGCTACACCGTCGATCGCGTGCGCGTCAACGGCAGCAAGACCCTCGACCAGCGCTGGCCCTTCATGTGCCTGTCGGTCATCGACGGCGAAGGCACCGTCTGCGGCGACCCCGTCCACAAGGGAAGCCACCTGCTGGCACCCAGCACCGTCAGCTCCATCGACCTCGAAGGCAAAATGGAACTGATCATCAGCCACCTGTAGGTCGCACCAACAACCCAAACGCAACAAGGGGCTCTCCCGTCCATGTGCGGGAGAGCCCCTTGCCATATCTATTTATCAGCCCACCCGGCTCTCCAGATCAAAAAGCGAACGAGCAGAGCGACGTTCGCAAGCACCGTTACCCAAGGACCTGGGCGGGCGTATAGGGCAACATCGATCGCGAGTTCCGCACGCAAAGGAGAGCACTTAATGTGCTCTCCGTCTTGCGCAGGACTGCCCGAGCAGGCGATGTTGCCCTATACGCCCGCCCAGGTCCGCCAGGATCACGACAGCTTGACGATCGGCGCGAAGCCCTTCATCAGCTTTTTGGTCTGACCGGTCTTTTCGAATTGAACCTCGATCATGTCTCCGGCGACCGAGATCACGGTACCCGTGCCAAAGGTCTTGTGGCTCACGGTATCGCCTGCGGCAAAGTCCTGCGATGCGCTGGCGCGATCAACCTTGCGCTCCACCGTCGGGGACACCTTGGACGAGGGCTTTTTGGCTCGCGGTGCGCCCGAGCCAAAGGTCGAGGCAACACGGCCAGCGTCGGGCGAGACCCCACGATGGCGCTCGGTCCCGTAGCTGCTGCCACCAAAGAAATCGTCAAAGCTCGATCCGCCGCGCGAACCGGAACCGCCAGTCGAGCGCGTATGCGAACCAAATACCTTGCCGCCGTACATATCCGAACCCATGCCCGAGCCAAAGGTGCCGTGACGGTCGCCGCGCTTCTCCCAACCCGTGCCTTCAAAACCGGCAGAACCGATACCGCTAAACTCGATATCCTCAAACGGAATCTCGTTGAGGAAGCGCGAGCGCGGGTTGGCAGAGGTCGAGCCGTAGGTGCGACGCGTGGCCGCATAGGTCAGGAACAGGCGCTTACGGGCACGCGTGATGGCGACGTAGGCCAGTCGACGCTCCTCCTCGAGCTTACCCGGGTCATCGCTGCCGCCAAAGTCGTGCACGTGCGGGAAGATGCCCTCCTCCATGCCGGCCACGAACACCGCCGGGAACTCCAGGCCCTTGGCGGAGTGGATGGTCATCATGGTAATGGCATGCGTCTCGCCGGCCAGGGAATCCAAGTCGGAGCGCAGGGCCAGCCACTCCATGAGTGCCGGCAGCGCCTTACAGGTGAGCGGACCGTAGGTGCGCTCAATCTCGTCGGCATGCACGGCACCCGCCGGCATCTCCGTCGGCGCGGCATACGCGTTGCCCGCGATGGCAGCAGCCAGGGCATCCTGCGGAGACAGCGCCGGAGCAGCCAGACTATCGAGCGGATTGGAGCCCGCGGCATCGCGCGCGCCGACGAGTGCCTCAAACGAGGATGCCGGGGCAGATGGCCCCGGTTCGGGCGCAGGCGCGCTCACCACGACGGGCTCGGGCTCGGCGCCGGCAGGCACGTCGGCAACACCGGCTGCGCGCAGCTCTTCCAAGCTCTCGAGCGTACCCTCGATGTCCTCGTGCGTCTCCTCAAATTCGGCAGCGACGCCCAGGAATTCCTGGATGTTCTCGGCGCGGCTCTCGGACTCCATGGTGCCCTCGGCGCGGAAAGCCTGCAGTAGGCCCGTCTTATCGACAATCATCTCGACAACGTCCTTGAGCTCGCCGTCCATGCGGCGACCCTCGCGCACCAGCGACACAAAGCTCGACAGGCCGTTGCGCACCTTGGCGCTAAACATGCCGGTTTCGGCACACGCGATCTCGCAAGCCTGGAAGAACGAGCAGCGGTTGTCGCGCGCCAGCTGCTCGATCTTTTGGATCGAGGTGGAACCGATGCCGCGGCGCGGTGTGTTGATGACGCGCTTGACGCTCATCTCGTCGGCCGGGTTCACGATCATCTTAAGGTAGGCCATGACGTCGCGGATCTCGGCACGGTCGAAGAATCGCGTGCCGCCCACGATCTTGTAGGGCACGCCCGCGCGCAGGAACATATCTTCGAGGATACGCGACTGGGCGTTGGTGCGATAGAACACGGCGATGTCGTCGTAGCTCGTGCCTTTGGCATGCAGTTTCTCGATCTCGCCGGCAATCCAGCGACCCTCGTCGCGTTCGTCGCTCGCCTGGAAGGCCTGGATCTTCTCGCCATCGCCCTCGGCCGTAAACAGGCGCTTGTCCTTGCGCTGCGAGTTGTGGCGCACCACGGCGTTGGCGGCGCTCAGGATGTGACCCGTAGAGCGATAGTTCTGCTCCAGCTTGACGGTCTTGCAGTTTTTAAAGTCCTTCTCAAAGTCCAGGATGTTGGTGATGTCGGCGCCACGCCAGCTGTAAATGGACTGGTCATCGTCGCCCACGACCATGAGGTTTTGGTACTTAGCGGCCAGCAGGTTGGCGATCTCGTACTGGACGTGGTTGGTGTCCTGATACTCGTCGACGCTAATGTAGCGGAAGCGCTCTTGGTACTTGTCGAGCACCTCGGGGCGGGTGCGCAGCAGCTCGAGCGTGCGCACGAGCAGGTCATCGAAGTCCATCGCGTTGGCGGCACGCAGGCGGCGCTCCAGCTCCAGGTAGACCTGCGCGGCCTTTTTGTCATTAGGGCTGTCGGCGGATTTGAGCATGTCCTCGGGCCCGATCATGGCGTTTTTAGCCGAGCTGATCTTGCTGCGGATCATGTTGATGGGGAACTGCTTTTGCTCAATGCCGAGCGCCTGCATAATGTCGCGCACCATGCGCTTTGAGTCGTCATCATCGTAGATGGTGAACTGACCGGTGTAGCCCAGCAGATCGGCGTCCTCGCGCAGCATGCGCACACACATGGCGTGGAAGGTGCACACCCACATGCCGCGGGTGCCACTGGGAATAAGTGCCGCCAGACGCTCGCGCATCTCGGCCGCGGCCTTGTTGGTAAACGTGATGGCAAGAATCTGCCAGGGCTTAACGCCCAAGTCGCCGAGCATATGCGCGATGCGGAAGGTCAGGACGCGGGTCTTGCCCGAGCCGGCGCCGGCAAGGACCAGCAGCGGGCCCTCGGTGGTCAGGACCGCCTCGCGCTGGGCGGGGTTCAGGCTATCGATATCGACGAGCGGCTTGGCGGGTTTGGGCGCCGGAGCCGGGGCGTCGTAGATATCGAGCGGAACGAGCTCGGGTTCCGGCGCGGCGGGGGCGGTGTACGCATCGAGCGGCACGGGTTCCGGCGCGGGCGGCACGGGCGCGGCAGTGTTCTTTTCCCAGGGCAGGGGCTGGGTCATGGGCGACTCCTCATCTGACGGACGGCGCGCCTGCGGGCAACGCCATAGTTTGAGCCGTACCAGTATACCGAGCCGCGCGGACACCGACGTAAATCACACCGCGACTCCGTGCGCCACCGTCAGGCACGCCCCAGCGGATTTGGCGCAATGGTGTCAGGTTGCTTTGCACCAATCTATTGACAATCACGGAACCGCCGATGTCATGGCAGCAGCAGCGAGCGGCGGCCAGAGCGAACAAATTGGCATGAAAAGAGGGCGGCATAGACCTTCTGGTCATGCCGCCCTCTTTGAAT
>DAWDVX010000033.1:23080-29824 GCA_052346145.1 Collinsella sp. | reverse complement strand
GGGCCGGCCGATCCGGCCCTCAGGGTATCGGGTTCCCATATTCATCCGCACATGTACGGATGAATATGGGAGGTGTTCGGATGAAGTTGATATTCAAGGTCGTCCTGAAAAACGCGCCGCTGGCAGAGAGTCTTGTCGCTTTAGTTTGGTGGTGTGCTACACTGCTACGGGCAAAAGCCACAGGCGTTGCCCTATTGCATAGAACGGGTGAACGATGCCCGATGTCAGTATCAACTTCGATGCCTTTTGGCGGGTTTGGCGGTGATCGATGAATATCGAGAACATGTTTGACAAGCCTGATGTCAAGCAGCTGGTCCACGCATTTAGCCTTTTGGACGACGAGAAGGATATCCAAGCGTTTTTGACCGATATCTGCACGCCGCGCGAGATTTGCGACCTTTCTCAGCGTTTGCAGGTTGCGCGCTATTTGGACGAGGGCGAGCCTTATGTTGAGGTTCAGGCCCGTACCGGCGCTTCGTCCACCACGGTGAGCCGCGTTTCAAAGGCGCTGAACGGCGAGTACGGTGGCTACCGCAAGATCCTCATTAAGTTGGAGGATGGCGAGTAGGCCAGCGACAACATTGAATTACGAAGAACCGTCCCTCCGGGGGCGGTTTTTATATGCCTGCAATCGGCTGGTGCGTTGGGTTCAGGTTGCTTTGTACCAAAAGATGGAACTGCGGTGGCAATGTGTCCGCTTGGGCGGGTAGGATGGATGCATTGATTATTGCGAACGGTTTGAGCGGAGGACCATGCCTGTTCGAATCTATACCACCAATGCCGGCACGGATTTGAGCGATGCCGAGTCGGCGCTGCTTGCCGACCTTATTGCCCGTCACGGGCGTGCCGTGTTGCTGGCACCAACGTTTGCCGAGCTCGATCTGTGCCGTCATGATGCGGCGGAAGCCGGCATTTCGCTGGGTATCGACTACAAGACACCCGCATCGTGGCTTCGCTCGCTTTGGGAGCTTTTGGGCGACGGCCGCGGTTTCGTCGACAACCTGCAACGTCAGATGCTGTTTTCGGATATGATTGCCCGCCGCGACGATGCCGACCTGCAGCCGCTTTCGCGTAGCCAGGGCACGGTGCGCATGCTCGCACGCATGGCCCGCGATGTGCTGCCGGGTGTGGCGGGGACGACGGCCGAGCGATGCGGTGGCAACAATTGCCAGCCTGAGCCAAAAAGCGATGCCGAGGCTCGTGTGTTTGAGCTTTTGCGTGCCTACGCGGGCGGTTTGGACCGTCGAGATATGGTCGAGCCCTGCGAGGCAGCCGACATTATGGCCGGTGCCCTGGCCGATAGCCTGCCGGCGTGCGCCCGCGCCGTATGCGTGCGCGGTACCACGTCGTTTACGCACGGTCTACTCGAGCTGCTGTCTGCCGTGGCGAACAATGGGGGAGAGGTCGTCGTGCTGCTTGCCCGCGAGCAGGCGGCGATGCGCGAGGAGCTTGCCACGGCATTTGATGCCCGCGGTGTGCTGTTTGAGATCGCGCCGCTGGGGGAGGACGCCGTCGCGTCTGATGTCGCTTGCAGGGCCGCCGCTCAGCCTGCCTTTATTGAGGTCGCCGGCCCCCATGCCCGTGCTCATGTCTATGCGGACGCCATCGATAAGTTGGTGAAAGCGCACAAGGAGTCCAAGGCCGATAAAGCTACTGCAACGCCCGCCGACCCCGTGCGCGTGCTCGTCGTTTCTGCCCGGGCACCCCAGCTGTTCGGCGAGCTCGCCGCCCGTTTGGCGGCGCGTCACATTGCGGCCGAGACGACTGAGTTCACGGCGTTTTCCCAGTCCATCGCGGGCAGGCAGTTTACGGCGCTCGCCAACCTGATCGAGCGTATGAAAGCCGCCGACGAGGGCACCGCTTCCAAGACTGAGTGGTGGCCCGCGCCGGAGCTTACCGACTGGATCTACAGTCCGCTTTCGGGCGCTGATGCCGTCAATGCCCGTACCTTCGATAAGAATATGCGTCTCTCGCGCAGCAAGACTACCGCGGGCGTCAAGAGCCTGCTGCAGAGCGTTCAGGGCCAGGTGAGGGGCGCGCGCAAGGCGACGAGCGACGATAACTGGTTTAAGAACGTGCCGTGTGTGGTCTCGGACGTGTTCCAGGCGCTGTGGCGTGACAAGCCCGTGACGGCGCTTAAGGCCATGCTTGCCGTTGCCGAGGCGTTGCCCGATCGCGCTCTAGGCGGCCTTGACGGCCAGGCCCGTCGCCAGGCAGAGACGGCTTTGCTGCGCCATGCCATCGACATCCTTATGAACGATGCTCGCGCGCTCGACGTGTCGCAGGCCGCGACCGTGCCGGTTCTCGACGGCGTTCGAACCAAGGTGGACAAGCGCAGTACCGCCTACGATTACGAGACCTATGAGGTCGATCGCACACCACGAGCACAAGTGCGCTTCGCGTCGCTTGCCGATGCGTCGGTTCTTCGCCCTGGCAGCTACGATGCCGTGCTGTTTGCCGATGTCGACCTGGACAGCTATCCGCTTTCGCACGAAGAGGGCCCGCTTGCCACGTTGACAGCCGAGCTGCGCCGCGACGGCGTGTCTTTGGAGCCCGCTGCCCTGCTGCGCGTGCGCTTTGGCCGTGCGATGCAGGCGGCGAGCGGTCCGGTCGCGCTCGCCCGTGTGACGCACGATCGCCAGGCACGCGAGTGCTACCCGGCAGCCGTATGGACCGAGCTGTGGGCACATGCCGAGGCCGCTGGCGCTGCCAAGCCCATGCGCGTGGGCGAGGGCGATATCATCGCCGACTTTGATCCCGCGGCAGGTGAAGGCTTCAAGCGCGAGCGCGTGACCTGTGAAGCCCCTCAGCATCTGAGTGCCGAGGCCGTGCCGTATTTGGTCCTGCGCCGTCGCGATGGCGAGGGTGAGGACGCGCCGCTCGTGCCGCGTCTGACGTCCGCCTCGCAGATCGAGGCCTATTCGACCTGCCCGCTATGCTGGTTCGTCTCGTACCGCGTGAAGCCCCAGTCGATCGACGCGGGCTTTGGCAACATGGAAAAGGGCAACTTTGTCCACGACGTGCTGGAGCATCTGCATGCCCGTCTGCCCCAAGAGGGCATGGAGCGCGTGACGCCCGAGAATCTGCCGCGCGCACAGGAGCTGCTGCACGAGGTCTTTGACGAGACGTTGGCCGAGCACGCCGGCAAGCGCGGCACGGAGGGCCCGCTGGTGCCGCTCTCTGCGGTGGAGGAGCGCCAGGTGGCCGAGATCTTGCCGCAGCTGGAGGGTGTGCTTGCCTACGAGTCCGAGGCACTTGCCCCCTTTGCCCCGCGCTACCTGGAGTTCACCTTCAACGAGCTCAAGGTCGAGTATGCCGGTTGGCCGCTTGGCGGGCGCATCGACCGCGTGGACGTGGACGCCGAGAATCGTGCCGTGGTGATCGACTACAAGCATCGCACGGGCGTTGAGGAGTTTAAGCTCGCCGACCCTACGGTGCGCGACGAGGAATCGGGCACGGCGCCCATCGACGATCCGCGCTGGTTGCCACCACATACCCAAACGCTTATCTACGCCCAGGCCATGCGCCGGGCGCTGGATTTGGACACCCGCGCGGCGCTCTACTTTTCGACCAAGGGCGGCAAGCCGGCGTTGCGCGGTGCCGCGAGCGCCGAGCTGCTCGAGGAAGAGCGCGGCGACGGCCGCATCCCGGGCCTTAAGAAAGGTTTCCCCGGCGAGGGTGGCAGCATGGACTTCGACGTCCTGCTCGATCGCGTTGAGGCCGGCATCGCCGAGCGCCTGCGCGAGCTCGAGGCGGGCAACGTTGCCGCCGTCGACCCGGCGTCGGTTCAGGCCGCGCATGCGCGCTGCTCGTATAACCACGAAGGAACGTTTGTAAGGAGGGACGTGTAGACCATGGATCTTTCGACTTTGATGCCGCAACAGCTGCAGATTGTCAAAACGCTCGACCGCCCGCTGTTTGTCTCGGCGGGCGCCGGTTCGGGTAAGACCTTTACCCTCACGCGCCGCATCGTCTACGCGCTCTCGCCCGAATCAGGTCCGTTCGTCGAGCATCTGGACCAGGTGCTCGCCATTACCTTTACCAAAGATGCCGCGGCCGAGATCCGTGACCGCGTGCGCCGTGCGCTTATCGACGAGGGCATGGACGAGGAAGCACTGACCGTCGACGACGCGTGGATCTCGACCATTCACGGCATGTGCTCGCGTATCCTGCGCGCGCATGCGCTGGAGCTGGGCATCGACCCCGAGTTCACGGTGCTCACCGATACCGACGAGCTTATGGACCAGGCTGTTGAGCATGTGTTGGCCCGCGCGACGGCGCCCGATGCCGACCCCGAGCTCGCGGCATCGCTCAAGGCCCTCTATGCCTGGTATCCCATGGCGGGCGAGGGCGGTTCCTTTGGCACCGGCACGACCATCAAGGGCCTGGTGCGCGACCTGCTGGAGCTGTCGAGCCAGTTGCCGGGCGGTATGGACGACGTGTGCGTGGCGCGCGGGCAGGCCGATACCTCGGCACTCGCCGATGCCTATCGCGCGGCGCTGGGCGCAAGCAAGGCCGCGACCGAGAAGGCGCAGGCGGCGCTCGATGCCATCGACGCGTTCGAGGCGAGCGACAAGACCATGGTCGATGCGGCGCGACTCATGATGTCGTGCACCATGCCGCGCGCGAGCAAGGCGTTCCCCAAGGAGCAGGTCGAGCTGCTCAAGGCCGAGGCCGCCGATGCGTTTATCAATATCGTGCTTGCCTGTGGTGGCCCGGCGCTCGATGCGTTGGTGGGCCTGGCCCGTTCCGTGGAGGCCGAGTATCGCGCGCTGAAGGCTGCCCAGTCCGCCCTCGATAATAACGACCTGCTGCGTATGGCTTACGAGGCCCTGCGCGATTACCCTGCCATCCGTGCTGCGTACGAGGGCCGCTTTAAGATGGTCATGATCGATGAGTTTCAGGATACCGACCAGATGCAGGTCGATCTGATCCGTTACCTGACGGGTGCGGGGGAGCGCGCGCTGTGCACCGTGGGCGATGCGCAGCAGTCCATCTATCGCTTCCGTGGCGCCGAGGTCGAGGTGTTCCGTCGTCAGGAGCGCAAGGTGGGCTCGTCTGCCGCGCCCGAGGCGACTGCCGTGGTCGACGCCCCTGCCGGCGAACTCGTCAAACTCGTGCGCAACTTCCGCAGCCACGACGAGGTACTGCGTTACGTGGCACGCGTCTTCGACGGCGATGACGGCGGCCTGATGCAGGGCTTTTTGGATCTTGAGGCGAGCGACGGCCGCAAGGACACGCTGGTGGCAGACGCCTCGCGTCGCCAGGCCCTCTTTGTTGCCGGCGGCAGTACGCAGGAACGCACACAGGCCAAGGCCCGTGCGATCGCCGAGCGATTCCGCGCGCTTGCCGATGCCGGCCAGCCCCAGGGCGGCATGGTGCTGCTGCTGGGCCGCATGACCAACGCCGACGTCTACGCCCAGGCCTTCCGCGACCAGGGGCTCGACTGCGTCATCGCGGGCGGCTCGGTCTTTGCCCAAGCAGCCGAGGTGCAGACGGTGCGCGCCCTGGTTTGTGCGCTCGCCAATCCGGCCGATACGGCGCAGGGCCTTATGCCGCTGCTCGCCTCGCCGATGTTTGCACTCGGCGCCCAGGAGTTCCTGGCGCTGGCGACCAAACTCGACGAGCAGACGGGCGAGACGTCGCGCCGCAACATCGATGCGGGCATCATGAGCGATTCCGATGTGCCGGGTTTGCAAGACTTGCCGCTGGTGACGCGCGCCCGCGAGGTGCTGCGGTATGCGCTTCGTCGCGTGGGCCGCGATTCGTTCGCCGCCATCGCGCGCGACGTGGTCAACGCCTCCGGCTGGTTTGTACGTCTGGCACAGCGTGGTCCCGAGGGCAAGGCCATTGCCGCCAACGTGCTCAAGGCGCTCGATGCCGTGGCCGAGGCGGAGGCCGAGTTCGGCAACTCGCCGCGTTCCATCGTGCTGGCCTTCGACCGCTTCTTGGCGGGCAAGGAAGCCCCGGGTGCCCTCAACGAGGAGGGCGACGGCGCGGTGCGCATCATGACGGTGCATGCCTCCAAGGGTCTGGAATATCCGGTCGTGGCGGTCGCCGAGTGCTTTGGCGTGCGTAAGTCCTCGGGTGCGGCACAGATGGGTCGCGTCGAGGGCGGAGCACAGGTCGTGGCACTGCCGGCACGTTTCGACGGCGTTAAGCTCGCCGACGGTACCTTTGTGAAGGGCGACGACGTCAAAAAGCAGTTTGAGCATGCGTTTAAGGGCAAGGGCACGTCGCTGTGGCTGCCGCCGGAGCTCATGGAGGACGTCTGTGCGACGGGCTCTCCCGCCGAGGCATTTGCCCGCCTGCGCAACGACGACCTGCGGCTTTCGCTCGAGGAGCGGGCCCGCTTGCTCTACGTTGCCATGACGCGTGCGCGCGAGCTGGTGATCTTGGCGATGGATGCTGGCGTGAGCCGTGGCAAGGTGACGGCGCCGACCTTCGATGTCGAGACCGATCTGACCTACGACGTGCTGCGCCGTATTTTGTCGACCGACGCTCTGGACATGCCGCAGCTCGATGCCGACCGCCTGGTGTTCGACAACTCCCAGCCGGGCGACTACGAGCTCATTTCGCTTTCGGACTTTACCTTTGGCGAGCAGGCGTTTGAGGCCAACGCTTCGCTGGATGCCGAGGGCAGGCTTGTTCGTGGCGATGCCGATGCAGATGCTGCCGACGATTCGGCCAGCACAATCGTCCCCGGTCCTGCCGACTCCAAGCCCGATTCGTTTGAGCTTGTGT
>DAWDVX010000033.1:13009-23070 GCA_052346145.1 Collinsella sp. | reverse complement strand
AGGCAGTGGGCGTGCGCATGGGCATCTGTCCGTATCTGATGCGTGATTCGTATAGCTACTCGTCAATCGCCGCGGCGCTGCATGCCGAGTCCGAGGACCGTGCCGCCGAGGCACATGTGCCCATGGACGAGTCCGGCGATGATGCGGAGTCGGATGGCTCGGAGATGGTCGATGCAGACGTGGCTGCTGTCGAGTCCGCCGGCAACCCCATGGCGCTGGGCTCGGCCTTCCACGCCGCCTGCCAGTGGCTCATCGAGATGGGTGCCGATGCGTTGCCCGCTGCGCGCGCCGATGCACTGGCGCGTCTATGGCGCCTGACGCCGGAGCAGCGCGAGCGCTTCGATGTCGCCCTGAATCGCTGGCTCAAGTCGGCGGTCCGTGCCGAGCTGCTTGCCTGGCCGTGCGTTCGTGCCGAGGTACCGTTCTTCTCGCTGGGTTGCGAAGACGAGGACATTGCCCGCTACGGTGCATATGCCGAGGGCGCCATCGATGCACTGGCCACCGACCCGGCCGATCCGTCGTGCGCACTGGTCATCGACTACAAGACGGGTGGCACGCCGGACGAGACGCCGGAGCAGCTGCTCGAGAAACACGCCTTGCAGGCGCGCGTTTACGCCGACGTTCTGCACAAGGCGGGCTTTGGGGCCGTGACCGTCAAGTTTGTCCGCGTGGAGCAGGCGAATCCAACCATCTTCGTCGAACCCGCCGAGCCTCAGGTGGTCACCTACAACCTCTAGTCCTCAGATAACTTGCGGTGGAATAGTTCCTGTATTGCGGCCCAGGTGGCCCAAGCGGGAACTATTTCACCGCAACTGCAAGAGGAGCCGTGTGGGTTTGGGCTAGGTTCGGGTGCCGTCCGCGCTGTGCGGTAGAATCGTAACCCTAAGATCACGAACCCGCATCGGAGCTCATCACATGGCATTCGTCCATCTGCACAACCACACCGTCTTCTCTATGCTCGACGGCGCAACCCGTATCCAGGATATGGTCAACCGCGCCGTAGAGCTGGGCATGCCCGCCGTGGCCATTACCGACCACGGCTACATGTATGGCGTGCCCGACCTGGCGCTGGCCTGCGACGCCGTCAACCACAATACGCCCGAGTACAAAACCTGGAGTCACGACAAGGCCTTCTTGGAAAAGGACCGCCGCGACGAGCTGGTGGAGCCCGATCCCGAGGCAAACCCGCGCGAGCATGCCCAGTATGTGAAGGACATGGCCATGTGGGACGAGAAGGGCAACATCGACGAGCTCAAGCCGCCTCTGGTCATCAAGCCCATCTTTGGCTGCGAGGTTTACTTTACGCCGGATGAGACGCTCGCCCGCGACCATAAGCCCGAGCTCTACCACATGATCCTTCTGGCCAAGGACCAGGAGGGCTACGTCAACCTGATGCAGACGGTCTCCGAGGCCGCCGTGCAGGGCTTTTACTACAAGCCGCGTGTGACGCTCGACAACCTGCGCCGCCATGCCAAGGGCATGATCTGCACGAGCGCCTGCATCGCGGGCATCATCCCCAAATACATCGACCGCGGCGACATGGAGGGCGCCATCAAGTGGGCTGAGACCTTCCGTGACACCTTCGAGCCCGGCGACTTCTACATCGAGATCCAGGAACACGGCATTACCACCGATAACGGCCTGACCGACGAGCAGATGGATCGCACACTCATCGATATCGCCAAACAGGTGGGCGTCAAGGTCATCGCTACCAACGACTTCCACTACCTGCGCCGCGAGGACGCGCCCGTGCAGGACGTCATCATGTGCATCGGCATGAACGCCAAGGTCGATGACCCCAACCGCATGCGCATGACCGGCTCGGAGTTCTATATGAAGACCGAGGAGGAGATGCGGGCGATGTTCCCGTATTGCCCCGAGGCCTGCGACAACACGCTCGAGATCGCCGACAAGTGCTATGTGGAGTTGGACTGGGACTCCATCATCCTGCCGCGCTTCCCGTTGCTCGATCCCGGCGAGACGCACGAGAGCCAGTTCCGCCGCGAGTGCGAGAAGGGCCTGCGCCAGCACTACGGCGACGATTGGGCCACACGCGAGATCAACGGCGTCAACATCAAGGACCGCTTCGAGTACGAATACAAGGTCATCTGCGACAAGGGCTTTGCCGCCTACTTCTTGATCGTTGCCGAGTACGTGCAATGGGCTAAGGACAACGGCATCGGCGTCGGCCCCGGCCGTGGCTCGGCCGCCGGCGCTATCGTCGCCTACGCCATGAACATTACTGCGTTCGACCCGCTCGAGAACGGCCTGATGTTCGAGAGGTTCCTGTCCCCGCAGCGTACTGAGATGCCCGATATCGATATGGACTTCGACGATGAGCGGCGCCTCGAGGTCGTGGAGCACGTTCGCCAGCTCTACGGCCCCGAGAAGGTCACCCACGTCATCACCTACTCGACCATCAAGGCCAAGCAGGCCATCAACGACGCCGCGCGCGTTCTGGACTACCCGGTCTACATGGGCCAGCGCCTGTCCAAGATGGTCTCGAGCGACCCCAAGGTCAAGCTCAAGCAGGTGCTCGACAAACAACCCGGCAAAGAGGACCTCTTTAACCCAGACTTTGCCGAGGCCTATAAAAAGGACGACGACGCCCGCCGCATCATCGACACGGCGCTCTCGATCGAGGGCCTCACCCGTGGCGAGGGCGTGCACGCGTGCGCCGTTCTGATCTGCCGTGACCCCGTCAACGAACACGTGCCGACCAAGCTCGACACCAAGGGCGGCGTCGAGATTACCCAGTACGAGGGCCATACCGTCGCCGACATGGGCCTGCTCAAGATGGACTTCCTGGGCCTGCGTACGCTGACGGTTATCTCCAAGGCCAAGGCTAACATCAAAAAGAACTTCGGCATCGACATCAAAGAGGAAGAGATTCCCTTTGACGATCCCGAGATCTTTAAGCTCATGGGCTCCGGCCACACCGCCGGCGTCTTCCAGGTCGAGTCCGCCGGCATGACGGCCACGATCAAGAACATGAAGCCCACCGAGTACAAGCACGTCGTAGCATTGATCGCCCTGTACCGCCCGGGCCCGCTGGGCGCCGGCATGGTCTCGTCCTACATCAACCGTATGAACGGCAAGGAGCCGGCGGTCTCCTACGACGACCGCTTGGACGACATCCTGGGCGAAACCTACGGCACCATGGTCTACCAGGAGCAGGTTATGCTCATCTCCGTCGAGATGTGCGGCTTCTCCAAGGGCGAATCGGACTCGCGTATCCGTAAGCCCGTGGCTAAGAAAAAGATTAAGCTGCTCACGTCGACGGTGCTCCACTGGGAGGATGGCTCGGACGAGACCACCTACGACCACTGGATGAACGGCGCCATCAAGAACAACTACACGCGCGAGGTCGCCCAGAAGATTTGGGACGATGTTCTCGAGTTCGCATCTTACGCCTTTAACAAGTCGCACTCCGCCGGCTACGCCATTCTGGTTATGCAGACGGCCTGGCTCAAGGCGCACTATCCGCACGAGTACATGGCGGCCGTTTTGACGTCCTATACGGGCAAGACCGACAAGATCGTGCACTACGTCTCGGCATGCCGTCACGACGGCATCCCCGTGCTTTCGCCAGATGTCAACGAGTCCGGTACCGAGTTCACGGCTACCAAGGAGGGCGTGCGCTTTGGTCTGGCCGGCATCCGCGGCGTGGGCACCGGCGTGGCGCAGGCGATTATCGCCGAGCGCGAGGCGGGCGGTCCGTTTAAGACGCTGCACGACTTTGTCGAGCGCGTGGACTCGAGCCAGGCCAATCGTCGCGTGATCGAATCGCTCATCAAGGCAGGCGCCTTCGACTCCACGGGGTATCCACGTCGCCAGATGATGCACTTTGTGGACAAGAACAACCCCGAGAACATCATCGATGCCGCGGTAAAGCGCCAGAAAGATCGCGCGAGCGGCCAGACGTCGTTCTTCGATATGTTTGGTGATGTTGAGGGCTCGGGCTTTGAGGTGAGCGTGCCCGATCCGGATGGCCAGGAGTGGGACCGCCACCTTAAGCTGAGCCAGGAGAAGGAGGTTCTGGGCATCTATGTCTCGGACCACCCGCTGCGCCCGTTTGAGTATGCACTTAGCAAAGCGCGCGACTTCTCGTTCTCGCAGATCGACACCGGCTACGAGGTGCAAAACCCCACGGGCGGTACCATCAACCAGGAGATTCCCGAGGGCAAAGCACTGTGGTGGGCCGGCATGGTCTCGAGCGTGTCCAAGCGCGTGACCAAAAACGGCGATCCCATGGGCATTGTGCAGCTCGAGGACATGGAAGGCGAGGCCACGGTCGTGGTGTTCCCCAAGACCTACAAGGAGGCCGAGGGGTACCTGTACGGCGAGGTCGATCCCGAGACCGGTGCACAGCTGTCCGATGCGTTTGTTCGTATTAAGGGCAAGCTCGAGCGCTCGGACCGCGGCGACCAGATCATCGCGCAGGAGATTGTGCCGCTGGAGCTCAACGAGGAGAGCAACAAGCCCAAGGTGTTTGAGGTCATGGTGCCCAACAGCCGCTTTAGCCAGGGCAATATGGCGCGTCTTGCCACGGTGCTTACCGCCAACCCGGGCGGCGACCGCGTGGAGATCTTTATCGAGCAGGTGGACGGGCGCGTGCTGCGTGCCGAGGTGCCGGCCAAGGTCAACGCACGCTCGATTCCGCTGCTGGCCGAGGCAAAGGCCATCGTCGGCAACCAAGGCCGCGTGACGGTTATCTAAGCTACCCCGGGTGAGATTGGAGGAAGTGATGGCGCAGGGGACGTTTGTGCAGGCGCTTCGTAAGGAAGCGGCGCTGAGCGGCACCTTTATGAAGGGGCGTTCGCTCATGCTCAACGGCGCCGTGCTGTCGTTTGAGGACTCCGGCTCGCGCTTTTCCAAGAATGTGACGATCGAGGGCACGGTGCGCGGTTCGCGCGGCGACCTGTACAAGACGCATGTGGCGCTCGACGTGGACGAGCACGAGGTTATCGACTACGACTGCGATTGCCCCGCGGCCTACCGCTACCCCGGCATGTGCAAACACGCTATCGCCACGGCGCTCGCGTATTTGGATGCGAGCGGCACCGAGCCCGTCGAGGGCTTGCGCACGCCGGTTCGCACGTTTACGGCGCCGCCCAAGCGGCCTGAGCGCCCCGCGTCCGCCACGTCGGCGGTCAACCCCAACTTTCCTTTCCCGGCGCCGGTCCCCACGAGCCCGAGTCTCATGAAAGCGCTCTCCGATCTTTCGGACGCGCGCATGGATGAACTAGCGGGTATGCGCCGCAAACTCGCTGCCACCGTCGACCCCGACGCCCCCAAAGCGGTGTTGGAGCCCTCGCTGGTGCCATACTACAATCCGCTGTTTGCCGATCGCTTTACCTGGGCGCTCGAGCTCCGTATCCGCTGCGGCTCGGTGTCCTACGTGGTTAAGGATATCGACGGCATGGCCGACGCCTACGTGCGCGGCGGCACGTTCTCGTACGGCAAGAAGCTCACGTTCCTCCATACGCCCGAGGCCTTTGACGAGGTTTCGGTGCGCCTGCTCGACCTTGTTGTGGCAACGGTTGTGTATCTGAGCGACATCACAAGCTCGCGCTCGGCGTCGTACGACTTTGCGCGCAGCGGCTTTGTCGCCGAGCGCCAGCTGCCCCTGTCCGAGCATGACATCGTATACATGCTGGACTTGCTGCGCGGCCGGACCATCTCCTTTGAGCCCGCCTGGTCACGGGGGACGACGACGCACCGTTCCTACGAGGTAGCGGTTGAGTCGGCGCCGAAGGGGGAGGATGAGGCCTCGGCAAAATGCCCGCCGCTCCTTGCTGCCAAGATCGCGCCGGCGGCCGGTGGCAGCTATGACCTGCGCCTGCCCGCCGATGCGTACTGCTTTGCCTCGGGCGATGTTGCCTATCTGGTCGACACGCACCGCGCGCGCCGCGCCGATGCGGCGTTTGCCCAGCATGCGGCACCGTTCCTGTCGCGTCTGCTGCCCTGCCGCACGCCGGTCCATATCGCCGCCGAACAGGTGGGCGAGTTCTGCCGCATGGCGCTGCCCGTGCTGCGCGAATACACCGACCTCACCGCTCCTGCCGTGCTCGACACCGTGGCGCCCGAGCCGAGCTTTGCCATGGCAATCGGTGTCGACGACGGGCTTGTGACCTGCAAGATCACGGTTGCCTACGGCGATTGGTCGGCAGACCTCTTTAGCCTTGGTGCTCCGGGAAGCCCCTTCGAAGACCAACGCCCCGGCGTGCCGCCCCGCGACGTGGTGGCGGAGTTTCGCGTCATGGACACGGCTGCCATGTACTTTGATTTTTACGAGGGCGGCTTGGCGTTTGAGGAGCGCGACGATGAGAGCCTGTTCCGCCTGCTCACCGAGGGCCTTGCCGCCCTGTCCGAGCTCGGCGAGGTCATGCTCAGCGACCGCCTGCGTCAGATTTCGGTGCGTCCCGCGCCTAAACTCTCGGTGCGTGCGACCGTCAAGAGCAACCTGCTCGACGTTGAGCTGGGTGCGAGTGGGCTTTCGGCGGCAGACCTTGCCATCTACCTTGACTCGTACAAGCGCCACCAGACGTTTGCGCGCCTGACATCCGGCGACATCGTGCGCTTGGACGAGGGCGCTCGCGCCGCGTTTGGCCTTGCCGAGGACCTGGGCGTCGATGCCGTCGACCTGCTCGACGGCGTGTCGCTTCCCGCGTCGAGCACCTTGTTTGTCGACAGCATGCTCGCGCGCACGCCGGCGCTCGAGGCCGATCGCGATGCCGCGTTCCGTCGCACCGTCGAGCGCCTAGACACGCTCGGCAAGATGGACTTTACGGTGCCCGCCTCGCTTAAGGCCACGCTGCGTGGCTACCAGGTCGATGGCTACCAGTGGCTCGGCTCGCTCGAGCACCTGGGCCTTGGCGGTATTTTGGCCGACGACATGGGCCTGGGCAAAACGCTGCAGATGATCGCCCATATCCTGGCGCGCGTGGAGGCGGGGGACACCAAGCCCACGCTCGTGGTCTGCCCCGCGTCGCTCGTGTACAACTGGACTGCCGAGCTGGAGCGCTTTGCGTCTTCGCTCGACGTGTGCGCCATCGTGGGCGCCAAGGCGCAGCGCCGCGTGCAGATAGCCGGGACCGCTGAGCATAACGTGGTCGTGACGTCGTATGACCTCATGCGTCGCGATATCGACGAGTATGCCGAGCAGGACTTTGCCCGCGTGGTGCTTGACGAAGCCCAGTACATTAAAAACCCGCTCACGCAGGTGGCACGCGCTGCAAAGCGCCTGCCGGCCGGCGTGCGCTTTGCCCTGACGGGCACGCCTATCGAAAACCGCCTGTCCGAGCTCTGGAGCATCTTCGACTTTTTGATGCCAGGCCTTTTGGGCACGCGAGAGTCGTTTGCCAAGCGCTTTGAGAGCCCAGTCGAGCATGCCGAGGGCGACAACGCCGCTCGCCTGCAGGCGCTCGTGTCGCCGTTTGTGCTGCGTCGTGTCAAAGAAGACGTGGTGGCCGACCTGCCCGAGAAGATCGAGGACACCGTCATGGCGCAGCTCACCGGCGAGCAGCGCAAACTCTATCTGGCCAACCAGGACCGCATCGCCCAGCAGGTGCAGCATCGCGAAGCCAACGAGTTCAAGAAGGACAAGCTCAAGGTGCTCGCCGAGCTCACCAAGCTGCGGCAGATCTGCTGCGA
This sequence comes from Collinsella sp., assembly GCA_052346145.1. Taxonomy (GTDB): domain Bacteria; phylum Actinomycetota; class Coriobacteriia; order Coriobacteriales; family Coriobacteriaceae; genus Collinsella. The sequence goes on along the minus strand of DAWDVX010000033.1, from coordinate 15,414 downwards.
CCCGCATCTGCACTACGAGGATTACAAGGCCGGGAGCGCTAAGCTCGACGCTTGCATGGAGCTCGTGCATAGCGCGCTCGACGGCGGGCATCACATTCTGCTGTTCAGCCAGTTCACGGGCATGCTCGATATTATCGGCAAACGCCTGGCCAAGGAGGACATCGGCTTCCTTAAGCTCACGGGCGCATCGTCCAAGGAAAGCCGCGCCAAGATGGTCGCGCAGTTCCAAGCGGGCGAGGTGCCGGTCTTTTTGATCTCGCTCAAGGCGGGCGGCGTCGGCCTGAACCTGACGGCCGCCGACGTGGTCATCCACTATGACCCGTGGTGGAACGTGGCGGCGCAAGACCAGGCGACCGACCGTGCCCACCGTATTGGCCAGCAACACACCGTGACCGTGTACAAGCTCATCGCCAAGGACACGATCGAGGAACGCATTATGCAGATGCAGGAGTCCAAGCGCGACCTGGTCAACAGCGTGCTTGGCGGCGACGGCATCTCGTCGGCGCTGTTTACCCGCGAAGATGTTCTGGCACTGCTGGGCGGCGACGGGCGCTAGCCGCGCGCGGGGTGGGACTGCTGGAGTGGGCAGGACGGTCGACGCATTTTGGCCCGACCGCTTGCCTGATCCGTTATGTGTTCATTTGCTATGCCGTGGATGGTTTGTCTGCCTTTGGGCATAAGAACCATCAAGAACATTGGCACATCAGCAAAGGAGAACATCATGGCGAAATTCTTTAAGGACCCCAATGGCAAGCTCATTGCCGCCCTTGGCAACGACGTTGCAACCCCTGCCGGCTGCACGGAGCTGACCGCGAACACCGAGGATGCGGCGCACGAGAAGCACGTGCCTGTTGTCGAGACCGAGCGCGACGGTCACGTGATCCGCGCACGCGTTGGCTCGGTCGAGCACCCCAGCCTGCCCGAGCACTATATTGAGTGGATCGCCCTTGAGGCCGAGGGCCGCTTAGAGGTCCATTACCTTGAGCCCGGCATGAAGCCCGCGACGTTTTTCGCGGGCGGCTCCAAGACCGGTACCGTCTATGCCTATTGCAACCTGCACGGGCTGTGGTCCGCGACGTTCTAGGAGCGCGCCCCCGCTCGGGGTATCATAGCTAGCATATGCACATGCGAGCGCCGACTGCATCATGCGGCCGGCGCTTTTACTACGATTTCGATGGTTTACGACGGAAAGGGCTGAGCCATGAAGCTCGCGCTTGCACAGATCGATATGCGCCTGGGTGATATTGAGGGCATTTGCGGCCGCATCGAGGACCAGGCTCGTCTGGCCCACGAGCGCGGGGCGCGCGTGCTGTGCGTTCCGGCTCCGCTCTTTATGGGCACCATGCCCGGTGGCCTGGTGGGCGCTGCCGACTTTGAGCACGACATGCTTGCCGGCTTGACTGGTGTCGCCGAGCGCATCCAGGAGCTTGACATGATCTGCATCGTGCCCGCGGCGGTTTCGTTTGAGGGCCAGCCGCTGCTCGACTACATGATGCTCAAGGACGGTCATGTGGTGCCGGCGCGTTCGAGCATTGCCCTGCAGCGTGGTGAGAACAACGACACGCGTTGGGCGCCGCCGGTGTTCGACGTGGACGGCGTGCGCATCGCCGTGATTTTTGACTTGGACCGCGAACTCGAGATGTTGCCGACCGGTGTTGACCTCATTGCGTATTTCCAATTCAACGCGTTTGACATGACCGACCGCGAGACTGCTGCCATTGCCGCCGTACGCAGCGGCGCCTACCGCAAGATCGCATCCAAGCGCAGCGTGTGGTTTGCCTGCATGGCGCCGGTCGGTGCCTATGACGAGTCGGTGTATACCGGCGGTTCGTTTGTGCTCGACGACTGTGGTCGCGTGGTGGCCCAGGCGCCGTGTTTTGAGGAGAGCCTGCTGGTTCAGGAGATTCAGCGCGGCGTGATGCTCGATGCCCTGGAAAATCACGAACTGCCCGAGTTCCGTTCCGAGGAGTGGCTGTGGCAGGCGCTGGTGCTCGCCGTGCGCGACAACGCCCGAGCCCACGGTGCGTCGCGTGCTGTGGTGGCACTCGAGGGCGACTTGCCGTCGTCCCTGCTGGCGGCGCTGGCCGTCGACGCTCTGGGCCCGCGTAATGTGATTGGCCTGGTGCTGGGGCGTAACCGTATCTTTACGCCGGCGCAAGAAGAGGCCGAGGCTGCCCGCTGCGCCGCCGTCCGCGCCATCGCTGAGCGTCTGCACATTCGCACCGTCGAGCGCGATGCGCCGGATGCGGCGCGTGTGCTCGATCGCGACGTGTCGGCGGGCGATGCCGAGCGTCTGCGCTCGCGTACGCTGGGCCTCATGCTGGAGGACACGGCGCTCGAGTTGGGTGCGATGGCGCTGAGCCCGCTGTCCAAAACTGAGTACGCGCTGGCGGCGCCGGCGCTTT
>DAWDVX010000033.1:0-12999 GCA_052346145.1 Collinsella sp. | reverse complement strand
CGCTTTGCGGCGGCTACCAGGGCGATTATGCGCCCTTTGGCGATGTGTACCTGTCGACGCTTGAGTTTGTGGCGCGCGTGCGCAACCGCACGTCTGCCGTGGTGCCCCAAGAGCTCGTGACGCTCAACGCGGTGGAAGATTGTATGGAGCGCGTGCTGGCGCAGGCGCTCTCGACGCTCGACGGTCCGGTCGATATGCTCGACCGCGCGGCACAGCTGCTCGGCGGGCTTGAGCCGGGTGAGGTCGATGGCGCGCTCGAGGCACACGTGGACCGCAATCGATCTTTCGACGATATCCCGATGGCCGCTGGCAAGCCTGAGGCCTGCTCGCTGCTGCTGATGCTCGTGCGTCAGGGCGAGGCCGCCCGCCGCATGCTGCCGACGGTGCCGATCGTCTCTGCCCGTTCGTTTGCCGAGCGCGCCTGGCCGTACATGCTTGCGTGGTCCGATCTGGGGCTCAACGGCAAGGAGCGCATGACGGTTGATTCGCTGGCGCGCGCCGAGGTGCGTCGCTTTGCCGACGACGATACGAGTGACCGTATGCGCGGTGAGATGATGGGCATTTTGGGTGAGCTGCTGGGTATTTCGCCCGAGCAGATGGAGGAGCTGCGCTCTGAGGACGGTCAGCGTCGTTTGCACGAGGGCATGAAAAAGTTCGAGGGCGAGGTTCAGGACGCCATCGATAAGATGATGGGCGGTCAGGGCGGCTCGCAGGGTGGGCCCCAGGGCACGCCGATGCCGCATCCGCCAGTAGATCCGAGGCAGTTCCCATTCTTTAGCCAGAACTAAAAAGGTTACGCGGTTTTGCCAAACCGCGTAACGAGTCGACGCTGCGCGCCCGCCAGAGCGGCAATCTGCCTTTCAATCGTCGGGCATGACCATCAGGTCAATGCCCTCCTCTTTCAAGGCACCTTGCTCGCTCTGGCGGGCGCTCGCTTGCGTATGCTCAACCTACAATTCGATCTCGGCTGACTTATAGGGCTAGCGTTGTGTTATTCTAGAACAGACGTTCGTGAATAGTGCGCGGGGCGTTGTCTTGCGCTGCGCTTGTGGCGAGGGGAGGTTGGCTTGGTCATTTTGGGTATCGACCCCGGTTTGGCCCATACGGGTTGGGGGATTATCGAGGAGCGGCGCGGCGAGGTTCGCTGTCGCGCCTACGGTTGTATCGAGACCAGCGCGGGCAGCCCGCTCGCGGTGCGCCTGTCGCATATTGCCCGCGACCTCAAGGGCGTTGTCGAACGCTATCGACCCGATACCGCTGCCATCGAGAGCATTTACTTTGGCGCCAACGTTCGCTCGGCCATCCCTACGGCGCATGCCCGCGGCGCTGCGCTTGTGGCACTTTCGGAGTGCGCGCTCGAGATTGGCGAGTACACGCCCATGCAGATTAAACAGGCTGTGGTGGGTACCGGCGCCGCAGATAAGCGGCAGGTCGCCTACATGGTACGCACGCTAACACAGCTCGACCACGACCCGCATCCCGACCATGCCGCCGATGCCCTGGCCTGCGCCATCTGCCACGTAAACCTCAGCCGCACCCGCGCCCTCACCGGTGGCGAGTTCTATCAACAGAGAGGAACCGGATACTGATGATTTCCCAGCTCCACGGAACGCTTGTCGAGGCCACGATGAGCTCTGCTGTCGTCGATGTGTCGGGCGTTGGCTTTGAACTCGGCATCTCGGGCAGCACTGCGGCCACGTTGCCGACGCCCGGCGGCGAGGTCCGTCTCTACACGCGTATGCAGGTGCGCGAGGACGCCATGACACTTTTCGGTTTTTCCTCAAAGGATGAGCGCACGATGTTCGACCGGCTCGTGTCCGTTTCGGGCGTTGGCCCGCGCCTGGCGCTTGCCGTGCTTTCCACCTATACCGTGGGGCAGCTGTATTCGCTGGTGATGGCCGAGGACGACAAGGGCATGGCCAAGGTACCCGGTGTGGGCAAAAAGACAGCTCAGCGCCTGATCCTGGAACTCAAGAGCACCTTTGCCAAGGACAAGGGCTTTGTGCCGGTCGACGTGATCCCAGGGCAGGTTGCGATGCCGGTCCCCGCTGCCGCTCCCTCGGCCATCGATGACGCCCGTGCGGCGCTCCTCTCCATGGGCTTTAGCCCGCAGGAGACCGATGTTGCCCTGAGCGGGTATGATGGGCAGAATATGTGTGTCGAGGATCTGCTCGGCGCGGCGCTTAAGCGACTCGGAATGGATGCGTGATGTGGGAAGCCGATGACTCTCAGGACCTGTGGGCGACGCCTGGCAACTCGCCGGCGGCATCCATGGCGCACGGTGAACGCATGGTGGGCTCGGAGCTGACGGCCGAGGACCTCGATGTCGATCGCACTTTGCGCCCCCAGCGCCTGGACGATTACTGCGGCCAGGAGCATATCAAGCAGAGCCTGCGCGTGTTGATCGAAGCGGCGCAGAGCCGTGGCGAGACGCTCGACCACGTGATCTTCTCGGGCCCTCCGGGTCTGGGCAAGACCACGCTGGCTACGGTTATCGCCAACGAGCTGGGCGCTCAGATCAAGACCACGAGTGGCCCTGCCATCGCGCGCACCGGCGACCTGGCAGCCATTCTTACTAACTTGCAGCCGGGTGACGTACTGTTTATCGACGAGATCCACCGCCTCAACCGCTCGGTCGAGGAGGTCCTGTACCCCGCGATGGAGGACTTTGCCCTCGATATCGTGATCGGTAAAGGCCCGGCCGCACGATCGATTCGCCTGGATATCCCCAAGTTTACGCTGGTGGCGGCAACGACCCGCTCGGGTATGCTGACTGGCCCGCTGCGCGACCGCTTTGGCATTTCATATCGCTTGGATTACTACACGGTCGAAGAACTCGCGCAGATTGTGACACGCTCGGCGTCCATCCTGGGTGTGACAATAGACCATCCGAGCGCGCTCGAGATCGGCTCACGCTCGCGTGGCACGCCGCGCTTGGCTAACCGTTTGCTCAAGCGCGTGCGCGACTATGCGCAGGTGCGTGGCAACGGTCCCATTGAGCTTGATATTTGCCGTCAGGCGCTCGAGTTCTTCGAGATCGATGAGCTTGGTCTGGACTGGATGGATATTCGCATTTTGGAGACGCTCGCCAAGACGTTCTCCGGTCGCGCCGTGGGGCTTACGACCCTTGCCAGCGCGGTGGGCGAGGACCCGGGCACGCTCGAGGATGTCTATGAGCCCTATTTGCTGCAGTGCGGATTGATGATTCGTACGCCGCAGGGCCGTCAGGCAACCCTCCGCACCTTTGAGCACCTGGGGATTGAACCTACCGTTTAGGGCGTTTTGTTTTGGCGGGCTGTTGGACTATCGCTGGGCATCGGGTAAACATATCGCCGTTCATCGGTTATGGGCGTTTTACTATTGCGCGCCCGTGCTATGCTGAATTGGTCTTTTTCTCATTCGGTAACGAAAGGACCGCCCATGCCTACTGACATCGAAATCGCACGTTCTGTCACGCCGCTGCCTATTACCGAGGTGGCCAAGAACGCCGGCGTCGACGTTAAGCACCTTATTCCGTACGGCTTCGACAAGGCTAAGGTCGACTATTCACTGCTCAACGAGCCGACTGATCACCAGGCCAAGCTCGTCCTCGTGACCGCTATCAACCCAACGCCCGCGGGCGAGGGCAAGACCACCACGACCATCGGTCTGGCCGATGGCCTGCGTCGTCGCGGTATCAAGAGCGCCGTGGCCCTGCGTGAGCCTTCGCTCGGTCCCGTCTTTGGCGTCAAGGGCGGTGCCGCTGGCGGCGGTTGGGCCCAGGTCATTCCCATGGAGGACATCAACCTGCACTTTACCGGCGACTTCCATGCCATCGGTGCTGCCAACAACCTGCTGGCCGCCATGCTCGATAACCACATCCAGCAGGGCAATCAGCTCGGTATTGACGTTAAGCGCATCACCTGGAAGCGCGTCGTCGACATGAACGACCGTCAGCTGCGCCATGTTATCGATGGCATTGGCGGTAAGGCCCAGGGCGTGCCGCGCGAGGACGGCTTCGATATCACCGTCGCCTCCGAGGTCATGGCAATCCTGTGCCTGTCTACGAGCATTAACGACCTCAAGGAGCGCCTGGGCGAGATCGTCGTCGGCTATAGCTTTGCCGGTGAGCCCGTCCGTGCCCGCGACCTTAAGGCCCAGGGTGCCATGGCCGCGTTGCTTAAGGACGCGCTCAAGCCCAACCTGGTCCAGACGCTCGAGGGCACGCCCGCGTTTGTTCACGGCGGTCCCTTCGCCAACATTGCCCACGGCTGCAACTCCATCATGGCCACGCGTATGGCGATGCGCTTTGGCGATGTCGCCATTACCGAGGCCGGTTTCGGTGCCGATCTGGGCGCCGAGAAATTCCTCGACATCAAGTGCCGCATGACGGGCGTTCGTCCCAGCGCCGTCGTGATCGTCGCGACCGCTCGTGCGCTGAAGTACAACGGTGGCGTCGCCAAGGCCGATCTCAACGAGGAGAACCTCGAGGCACTCAAGGCTGGCATGCCCAACCTGCTGCGTCACGTCGACAACATCCAGAACGTTTATGGTCTGCCCTGCGTGGTCGCCATCAACCGCTTCCCGACGGACACCGAGGCCGAGCTTGCGCTCATCGAGTCCGAGTGCCAGAAGCTGGGCGTCAATGTGAAGCTATCCGAGGTCTGGGCCAAGGGTGGCGAGGGCGCACTCGAGCTGGCCGATGAGGTCATGCGTTTGATTGAGCAGCCGAGCGAGCTCAAGTTTGCCTACGAGGACGGCGCTGATGTCGCTGATGCCCTCGAGGCCGTTGCCACCAAGGTCTACCGCGCCGATGGCGTTGACTTTACGCCGGCCGCCAAGCGCCAGCTCGCCGAGCTGCGCGAGAATGGCTTTGGCAACCTGCCGGTGTGCGTCGCCAAGACGCAGTACAGCTTTAGCGACAACGCCAAGGCCCTGGGCGCTCCCGAGAACTTCCGCATCACCGTGCGTGAGCTCAAGGTTTCCGCCGGTGCCCATTTTGTGGTCGCACTGACCGGCAGTGTTCTGACCATGCCGGGTCTGCCCAAGGTGCCCGCGGCCGAGAATATCGACGTCGACAACGACGGCAACATCACCGGCCTGTTCTAAGCCTGCTGTCCGTAGCTGCTAGCCCGCCCCGCCGTGCCCACAAGGCCCGGCGGGGTTTTTGTTTTCTAACCGCGTTGAAGGCCGAAGAGCTTGGCGTTGCGCTCGGCGACCATCATGTTGATATCGGCGATTTCCATCTCGCCGTCAATGTAGGGCTGGTAGGTACCGTAGGGGTCGCCAGCCCCCAAGCTGCAGCTTCCGCAGTTATCGCAGCTGTCGTTGCCGCAGCCCGCGAGTGCCAGCTTGATGATTTCCTCGCGTTCGGCGCGCGTTGTATCTTTGATGAGCTTGCTTTTTGCCATGACGTTCCTCGATTCGCCTGTTGCCACCTGTCGCGCATGTCTTGTAGATACCGACGGGCTCTGCCCATCATAGGCTTTTGCGCGGGTAGAATGCATGGATAACTTGATGCTTAAGGGCGACGGAAAGGAATCGTTGCATGGACCAGGATAAGACGACCGTGATGGGCGGCTACGGTTCCGCGCAGGCTGGCGATAGCGCCGATGCGACCCGCGTTGTTCCCAACCCCGGTTATACCGACCCCGCCGCGACGCAGCCTTCGGCCGAGCCCACCCGGGTTATGGGCTATGGCGACACGGCGCAGGATTCTTACGCTGCATCTTCGCAAGGCCCCTATGGCAACGCGGCTCCGGACCCGTTTGATTACGTGCCGCAGAATCCCATTCCGCAGCCTCAGCAGACGACGTATATGCCTCGCACGGCGCAGTCTCGCTACGAGTCGCGCGAGCCGTATCGCGAGTACCCCAAATCGATCCCGCAGTATGGTGAGGACGAGGAGAAGAAGCCGTCGCGTTCGTCGAGCGTGATCAAGAAGATCCTCATCGTGCTGGCGATCTTCTTTGCGCTGTCGGTTGTGTTTGCCATCGTGTCGGGCATGCTCAACAAGCGAGGGAGTTCAACGGCCGATACCACTGCCGAGCAAACCGAGTCCGCCTCGTCTAGCACCGTCGATCTGAGCGATATCCCGGGGCAGTACTGGTCCAACGCCAAGAAACTTCTCAAGTCGCGCGGCGCCAATCTCTCGAATGCCGTGGTCCTGACTGATGATGGCTCAACGCCCGTCATCGATGCCAACTGGGTCGTTACTTCTGCTTACTATAACGACAGCGGCAACCTCGAAATTCAACTCACGCACAAGAACAGCTCGGGCAACTCGTCCGACGGCCAAAGCGGTACCGACAACTCGAGCTCCAATACGCTGGAGGACTTGAGCAACAAGGCACAGGAGTTGGGAGACAAGGCCCAAGAGCTGGGCGACACGGCCCAGAACCTGGGCGACACCGCTCAGAACCTGGGTGATATGGCGACGGATGCCTGGAACGCGCTGCAAAACGGCATCTCGGGCGCGCAGGGAAACTAGCTGGTAAGTGGGCTACAGCTGCTCTGCTGGACGGTCGGGCGAGCTAAAGCCCGAATCAAACGTGACGACGCATGAGACGTTGGGCCGGCGCTCGTGCACGATGCGCGTGACGAGCTCCAGCAGCTCCTCGTCGGATATGTCAAAGCCGTCGGGGCGCACAAGGTCAAATGACACAAAGCCATCGTGTTCGTGAAGGTCGTGGATGGAAAGCGCGGGGTCGATCTGCATGACGCCGCGCTTGACCCAGCCGCGCAGGTCGTCGCCGGTGGTGGCGATAGGGTCGCAGTGCAGCGTGATATCGATGCCCATTTGGCGCTTGATGTCGTGCTCGATGGTGTCCAAAATCTCGTGGTGCTCAAATGCGTCGCCCTCGCCGGGCATCTCCACGTGGGCGCTGGCAAACTGACGACCGGGGCCGTAGTCGTGCACCATCAGGTCGTGCGTGCCCAAGACCTGCGGATAGGACATGATCTTGTCGCGAATTGCCTGGACGAGCTTGGGGTCGGGCGCTTGCCCCAGCAACGGGCTGATGGCGTCGCGCACCAGGCCCAGACCGCTGATGCAGATGAAGATGCCCACACCCAGGCCTGCCCAGCCATCGAGGTCAAAGCCGGTCGTCTGCGAAATAAGCGCCGCCACCAAGACCGAGCCCGAGGTGATGACGTCGTTTTTGGAGTCCTGCGCCGTGGCGATGAGCGTCTCGGAATCGATGCGGTTGCCCAGCGTGCGGTTGAACGCTGCCATCCAGAGCTTAACGAGCATGGACGTAGCCAGTGCCGCAAGGGAAATAAACGTGTAAGCGGTGGGCGAGGGCTTGATGATCTTAGTGACCGACTCGAGGATCAGATTGATGCCGACGGCGCAAACCAGGACGGCGACGAACAGGCCGGCTAGGTACTCATAGCGACCGTGGCCATAGGGGTGGCCTTCGTCTGCCGGGCGGCTGGCAAGGCGGAACCCGAGCAGACTCACGATGTTGCTCGAGGCATCGGAGAGGTTGTTGAAAGCGTCGGCGATGAGGGAGACGGAGCCGGCGAGCAGGCCCGCGATGCCCTTGGCCAGGCACAGGGTGATGTTGAGGCCAATGCAGACGAGGCTTGCGGAAAAGCCCGCGTTGGTGCGGCAAGATGCATCGACCGGCTCGCTCTCGCTGCCGGGAACAAGCGTATGTACCAGCCGATTTACAAATAGCATAGCGGTCGTCCTCACAATCATGTTTAAGGGGATAGTGTAGCTCGCGCGGGGGCGCCGTGCACCGATGCTCAGAAAATGCAGCAATAGTCTGCCGGTGCTAACGAGCGAGCCTTCTCGTCTGCCTGGGTGGTCCATTTTGGGCCACATGGGTATGGGCATGTGCCTGTTTGCTCGACACACTTAATGTCGACAGCCCCTGTGCAAAGGAGGACGTTTCCATGGACGAGATGTTTGCCATTAAATGTCAAAACTGCGGCGGCCCTATGTACTCGCACCAGGCTAAGCGCAGCTTTGAGTGCGCCTATTGCGGTGCGGTCATTCCGTGGCAGGCGGACGCCGGAGAGCCCAAGAGCGCTTTGGGCATTCGCCATACGCCGTTGACGGTGGTGGATGGACTGCTCAAGCTCACCCATGTGTCGCAACTCGAGCGCCCGGAGGACCCGGACTGGTATTTCTTCAATTCGCACTGGCGCAATCAGTCGGTCCTGGAACATCTGCTGTGGGAGGATCGCGGCACGGCGCAGGAGTTCCAAGAAGCAACGCACGTGAGCATTCCGTGCCCCTTCTGTGGCGCGTCCTTTGAGGGCGAGTCAACGCAGCGTGTGTTTGAGTGCCCGTCCTGCGGCAACAAGATCGGCATTGCCGACCTGCTCAAGCCCGGTACGTTTAGCAAGCGCCTGACCTTGGGCGTAGGTGCGGAGTATGTACCTGAGCAGGGTATTCCCTGCGAGATAACGCCGCAGCAAGCGCGTGCCAACGCGCTGCAACTGGTGCGTCAGTACCCCGACGCCTTTGCCGGGCACGACGTGGAAGACGCGATCCAAAACGACATGATGCTCTTCTATTTCCCCATGGCGCTGGCGGACCTGCGCATGATGGCGAGCTTCCCGGGCAAGGGCCTGAGCAGGGAGACCCTGGTGTACTACGAGGAGCTCGACTGGGCATATCCCAGGGCAAGCTACCTGGACGTTCGCCTCATGGGCATTTTGGAGCCGTGGGACTTTGCCAAGGTTGGGCCGTTTGACCCAGCCATGCAGGAAGGTGACTTTCGCGTTGTCTCCGTCGATGCGTCTACCAAGGACCAGGTGGTTATTGATAAGTTGGCGCTCGACGTTGCGGGCAACGACGCCGAGGCGGTGCTGGGGTTCAATAAAAAGAGCATCCGCACGTGGGCGCGCAAGGCCCGCAAGCACAAGGACGGCTTGGTTATGGTGCCGGTGTACTTTGTCGATCGTCCTGCCTCGGATAGTCGCGATGGCGAACAGGTGCGCATCGCCGTGAACGGCCAGACGGGCCGCGCGGCTGCGGTGGTGTTTAGTGACAAGCGCGAGACGCATGTGGTGGCACCGCTCAATCCCAACGTGATGCTGTCGAGCGAAAGCACCGTGCACGCCACGCCCATCGAGGTCAAATACGTTAAATCGCCGTTCCTATACCAGATCGTACGCCGTGGAGGCGGCGAGCAGCCGCGACAGGTGGCGGCCGCAGCCGAGGGTTCCTACCGAGAGGAGAAGCCCAAACGCCGCGGTCTGCTGGGTGCGCTATTTGGGAAGTAGGGGGGAGTAGCACCGGTTGTTGCCGTAAGGTGATGGCCGGGGGTGCGGGGCAGCTCTCAGGAGTGCGGGCTGCCGTCTGATTGTTTGAGGGTGCCAGATGTAAATAAACAGTGGAGCGGCTGCAAAAGAGCCGCCCCACCGGGTAAAATCAGGTTGTGCCGCGGAACCCGCTCCTCAGCTAGTCACACTTCGGAAGCGCGGGCAACGCAGGTATTATCGTCTAAAGGGCCGGCTGCAACCGGCCCTTTTCTGTGGCAGCCAATGGACCCACATCAGACGAAGGCCGCGTCTTTGCCTGTCAGGTCACGCTCGCCAGCCACGGCTAGAATGTCGTTGCCGGCGTCCATGACCGGTATTGTTTCGTAGCGTGCGTCGCAACCGCGAGTGCGCCTGCGACGGCTGCGGTGGTTTCGGTCGCAATGTGCTGCTACCCTTGCGTTTCGCCATTAGTCGCTTCGTTGATGGCGCGGTACTCGGCACTCAGCTCGCGCGCCAGCTCTTCCTTGCTTGGAAGATATGGCAGGTATTTGGCGGCAAACACTTGGTCGTTGTCTTCGGGTAGCGTGTACTCGACGATCGAATCGCTTTTGTCCGCGCAGAGCACGATGCCTATGGGCGGATTGTCGCCTTCGTTCATGAGCTCGCGCGTGTAGTAGTTCACATACATTTGCATCTGGCCCAGGTCCTGATGCGTAAGGTCGTCCGTCTTAAGGTCGATGAGCACGAAGCAGCGCATCAGATAGTTGTAAAAAACAAGGTCAATATAGAAATGGCGCCCATCAAAGGTGATGCGCTTTTGGCGCGCCTCGAAAGCGAAGCCACGGCCAAGCTCCAGCAGGAACTTCTGAAGATGCGTGATGAGCGCCTGCTCTAAATCGCTCTCGCGAAACGCAGTATCGTCCGAGAAACCTAAAAACTCCAGTACATATGGGTCGCGGATGATGTCCTCGGGGCGACGAGCCGGGGCGCTCTTTTGGATTTCCTGGGTGACGGCCTCTTTGTCCTTGCTGGCAAGTAGGCGCTCGCGGAACATGGTGTTGATCTGGCGCTCGAGCTGACGCGTGCTCCAACGAGAATCGGCGCATTCGTTCATGTACCAGGCGCGAGCATCAGGGTCGGGAATGCGCATCAACCTGCGGTAATGAGTCCAGCTCAATTCGCTACGCAGTGCGTCGCGAATTGGAAACGCAAGAAAGAACTGACGCATATTGCGAAGGTTTGCGATGCCAAAGCCTCTTCCGAAATCCGCGGTAAGCCTTCTGGAGAGGCCTGCAATCAATGCCTCCCCATATGCTGCGCGCTCCTCTCCGCCCTGTTCATCAACAATACTCTTGCCGATCTCCCAATACGCCTCAACCATCGCAAAGTTAACGGCGGTATAGGCCTTGTCGCGAGCGGCGTTGAGAATTGAGGAGACCTGCTTGTAAAAACCTTCGGGCACGATTGCCGATTCTCCACGGTTTACCAGTTCGCCCATCACTGTCGCCCCACTTTCCTCTTGTGGAATGCATCTTTATCGCATTTAGTTTAAAGCCTCGCGCGGACACGAATTGCTTTGCTGTCTGGCACCTTCGCATGGGAGCCTTGCGGTGACTAAAATGTGGCCATAGAGGCAGTTTTAGCGAACCCCGCGGGAGTGACACGCATGGATAACAACACTTTGCTGTTCCAGGACAAAGGTTCGGGTAGGTTTAAAGACGTTAAGATCTACCCCAACCGTATTGAGGTGCTCAAGAAGGGCACTTTTGGTGGCAAGCACACCGAGATTGTTTATCTTAAGGACATTACGGGCGTCAATAGAATCAAAGGCCGCGATGTTTTTTTGCGCAATCGTCTGTTGACCGCTTGCGTCTTTAGCCTGAGTAGCCGTGCGAAGGCCCAGGAATTTGTGAACGCGCTGAACATGGTGATGTAGCCGATAGCGGCGTTCGGGCCAAGGTAAAAATCGGGGGCACAGAACGGTGTTCTGCGCCCCCGATTGAGTCGATGTGTCTAAAAGGCCGGCTTGCCTATTCGACAGCGTCCTCGTTGTTTTCACCGTCACTGGCAAGCATCGCCGCGCCGGCGACCGTTGTCGCCACGGCGGCGGCAGCGAGCCCGGCGGCAACGCCAGAGCTGTCGCCCGTGTCGGCGAGCTTTCCGCCCGAGCCCTTGCCCTTGTTGCCCTTACCGTTCTTATCAGCGCTGCCTGTGTTGGAACCCGTGCCGCTGCCGGTGCCGGTGCCGCCTGCACTGTCCGAGGCCGCTACGGTAAAGCTTGCGGCTCCGTCGCTGGCGAGCGTGTAGTTCTGCGCCGCGTTGCCCAAGAGACCGTTCACGCGCACCCAGTACGTTCCTGCGGCAAATGTTTCGCCCTCGGCCATTGCTGTGCCCGGAGCGCCGTTCGCGTCGTGCACAAACTCGAGCTGGGCCGTGCAGGCATCGGTTTCGAGCTTGCCCTCGAGTGATGCCGCAATCTTGGCGCGCACGTCTTCGCCGGCCTTAAGGCCTTCGAGTCCCTCAAAATGGGGCGTCAGCGCGCGTGGATCGATATCGATGGGCACAGAGCCCTGCAGCCCCGTAACGGTCTCGTTGCCCAGGGCGTCGACATCCACGTATTCAATGGCAAACGCATGGCCCGAAGCTGTCGCGTTGAGCGCGTTGCTGCTGTCGGCAAGGCGGAAATGACCCTCGCCAACGGTCTTGCCATCCTGGAATGAGGCATCGCTCAGCGAGTCGCCGTACGTCATGCGCATGCGGGTCGGGAGATAGTACGGGAGATAGTACGAAGCCGTCTGCTTGTGCTCCGTATCGTAATTGCGTTGATAGATGCTCCGGGCCAGCGCCGCATCAACAAAGTCGGATGCGATGATGCCAATGTGCTTGAGGTAATCTGACTTTGTATCCTCGATGCCGCTGGGATTGATGTACGGGCTCTTATACAGATGCTCGTTGACTACTCGTGCCGAGGTAAAAGGATTGCCTCCGTGCGACAAGCCCGTGCAGCTGGTGTAGTTGATAGACCAGCAACGCTCCTGGACTTGCACCTTTGCCCCGTCAGCGTCCTCGACGTCCACGTTGCCGCGCGTGAGTTCGGTCGTTTTCTTCAGCGCATTATCGACCCAGATGAGCTTGTCGGTTCCCGAGAGCTTGTACTTGTCCTGGGCGTATACCTTGGTGCAATAGGGTTCTTTGGTGCCGGCGTCGTCGGTCTCCTCAAAGCCCCGCGCGTCTTGGACGAGACACATGGTAGTGCTGTCGGAGTGAGCCTTGGCCTTGTCATCCCATTCGGTAAGGTCGAGGCCCCACGTGTGGCCGCTTACACTGTTGCCGGCGAGCCTAAATCGACGCAGCAGGACGATCTTTCCGCGCACCTCGCCTAGCGTGGGGACGCGGCTCGATGTGTAGAACAGGTCGGGGTTCTCATCCATAACCTTGGCGAAAGCCGTCGTAATACCCTCATCGGTGGCCTCGTCATTGCCGCGCGACACGAGCATGATGAGCGCCTCTGTCGGGTTTTCCTTCAAAAACGTTGTGAAGTAGCCTATGACATCGGAAAGATGCAAAAAGTTCCCGTCTTTTTTAAACAGATAGAAACCTCCGTGGTCGATGCCGGGGTCATCGCCCTTTCCGAGTCGAATATCAAAATAGCCGATGCCTTCGAGCAACTGCGTGGGGATGTAATCCTGCTGGCATTTTACTTGCGAGGTTTGAGGCTCGGTGTCGTTGTCCACACTGCAGGTGCCCGCCTTGATTATCAACTTCATCCGAACACCTCCCACATTCATCCGCACATGTGCG
>DAWDVX010000032.1:29717-29940 GCA_052346145.1 Collinsella sp. | reverse complement strand
GACGCCGCCCTCTCAAGGCGGAGATCACCAGTTCGAATCTGGTACGGGCTACCACGCATCTGATACCCGGACTTCCTATGGAAGCCGGGTTTTTATTTTCAAACAACCGTCTGCAATTCCCGTTTGAACCAGAGCTTTGCGTTCTGCCTATGGCCCTTACGGGTACAATATCCAAGATATTTTGACTGTTAGAAGGAGTCTCATGACGGAGTCCTCTCAGCAT
>DAWDVX010000032.1:22519-29704 GCA_052346145.1 Collinsella sp. | reverse complement strand
AAGCCCCAGGTCGAGGTTGAGGCCTCGGGCGGAGATGACAATAAGAGCGCACGCCGCGGCGCCATCTTTATCGGCGTCGTGCTGGTAGGTTATATCGTCTATCTGGTGGTAACCGGGCAGATGGGGCAGTTCTGGGCCGCTATGTCGAGCGTCCAGGCGTCATGGCTCGTTGTCGCGTGTCTTTGCATGTTCATGTACCTGTTCTTTGGCATTGTGGCCTATGCGATCGCCGTCTGGCTCGATCCCAATTCGCCCGTCGGCATCCGCGACCTGATCTCGGTCGAGGCGAGTGGCATCTTCTTTGGCAACCTGACGCCCATGATGATGGGCTCCACCCCGGCTCAGATCTATCGCCTGACCAAGGCCGGCCAAAACGTGGGCGAGGCCGGCGCCACGCAATTCACGCGTTTTATCGTGTACCAGTTTGGCCTGGTCGCCTGGGGCGCTATCCTGCTGCTCGCCCGTATGCCGTTTTTTGCCGAACGCTACGGCGACATGACGCTGCTGTGCGTCTTTAGCTTTGGTGGACACTGCTGCATCTTGCTTGGCATCTTCGCCGTCGCGCTCATGCCTAAGACCGTCACGCGCGTCGCCCATTGCATCATCAATTGGCTCGAGCGCATTGGTGTCTCGGCCACTAAGATCGAGAGTTGGCGCACGTTTGTCGATGGCGAGATCTACTCCTTCTCCGAGAAGTTCAAGCTTTCGGCCGGACATTTTTCTTCCATGCTGCTCACCGTGTTTATCACCATGCTGCAGCTCGCGTTTTTCTATCTGGTTCCGTATTTCCTGATGCTTGCCTTTGGCCACCACGAGGTCGACTTTTTCTCGGTCATGGCCGCGAGCGCCTTTGTCCAGCTGTTAAGCTCTGCGGTTCCCTTGCCCGGTGGAACTGGTGGCGCTGAGGGCGGCTTTGCATTGTTCTTGGGTCATTTCTTCGGTTCGGCTTCGACCGCCGGCTATCTGCTGTGGCGTCTCATTACGTTTATTGCGCCTACCATTTTGGCTGCGCCCCTGCTGGGACTTAAGAGCGCCCACAACGAGAGCATCCATGCGCGCTGGGATCGCGTGATGCGCAAGCTCGGCCGCACGCCTCAGACGCCCTCTGCGCCCACTAAGCCGCACCCCACGAATGCTGTTACCGTTGATCCCAAGAAGCACGCTCAGAAGGCTCCTGGGACCGCTAAGCCGACTCATAAAACCTATGTGCGCCAGACGGGCGACGGTATTCGCGTATCTCCGTCGGCACTCAATAAGAAGAAGCACCCTAAGTCGCAGTAGGGCAGTCGTGCGTTCTTCATGATGCGGGGTATATTTGTGCTGTTTGAGAGATAATCCTCTTACGTAGATTATCTCTCATCTGTTGATGATTGCTCGTATATCGAAGGGACACGCCCATGGCAACCAGCAAACCGCGCCTTGATCGCCGCATCGTTCGCAGCCGCAATGCCATCCTTTCCGCTTTCGAGCGCCTGCTCATGGAAAAGCCGCTGGCAGACATTACGGTGAGTGCCATCGCGCGCGAGGCCAATGTCGACCGCAAGACCTTTTACGTTCACTTTGGCACGGTTGATGGCCTGCTCGATGCCATTGCCGTCGATGTGGTGGAGATGATTGTCGACTCGGTCGAGAAAACGCTTACTTCCATGGACGGCGACACCAACGAGCGCGCCCTGGGCGCGGCGGCGACCTTCTTTAACACCGTTAATGAGGCACTGTGCAACAACTTAGTGCTCAATCGTCAGCTGATCGAGAATATTCCGCTCGATGATTTCATGGCTCGTCTTCGTGCGCCGCTCGAACATGAGATTGCCGAGCGCGATCTGCTGCCCCAAGGTCTCAAGGACGAGATGTTCGACTACTATCTGGCGTTTTTGCTGTCGGGTATTATCGGTATCTATCGCACGTGGGCGCTGTCTGACGGCTCGGTTCCTATCGAGCGCGTCTCTGAGGTCGCCAACGATCTGACTCTCAATGGTCTGTCGAGTCTGGAATCTCGCTTGGATTAGGCCTAGTTGGGCTCGTCGGCGTGGAAATTCCTGTTCCTGAGGTTCTCCGGCGCCTTGGAGACCTTGCCGGCGTAGGAGCTGTAGCCTGAGGATCCTTAAAAGAAAGTCCAGTTTATCCCTCCCACTCCAATTTTGGAATCCTCCGATGCGCCTTCGCACGCTCGCATGACCTCGATACCATGCGAGCGTGCGAACTCGACGAGCTCTGCGTTGCGGGCGTTTATGGTGCCGAAGGCGGCGGGGCACACGATAAGGCGTGCGCAGTGGACGAGGAGCTCTTTGGCGCGGGCTATGGTTTTATCCCCGATTGGCTCGAAGGCGCGCTCGGCCACGCATTCCGTCGCTAGGTCGCGCGCGAGCTCGCAGTCGATGTCCCCTTCGTGCAGAACGCCCGCGTAGAACGCCTTGCCCTGCCGGATGAGCTGGCGAAACACAGCCGACCCCGTACCTGCGCCAGCGATGACGAACGTGTGCGCATCGCCGTGTGGGCGCCCAATTTCCACGCTGCCGAAGCGCTCGTTGAAGGTGCCATGTTGAAGGCCATAGAGCTCGCCAATCGTCTCGCGCGTGAATATGTCCTCGGGTGCGCCGGCGCGGAAGACCCGGCCGTCCTTCACGCAAATCACCTTGTCGGCGCTTTTCTGCGCGAGCTCGAGTTCGTGGATGGACATGATGACAGCCACATTCCGCGATTTCGAAAGGTGGCGAAGTATTCGCAGCAGGTCGATCTGGTAGCGGATATCGAGATACGACGTGGGCTCGTCGAGCACGAGCACACGCGGATCCTGCGCGATGGCTCGTGCGAGCATGACGCGCTGGCGTTGCCCGTCGCTTATCTGCATGAAGTCGCGCTCGGCGAGCTTTTCCACATGTGCGGTTTTCATGGCCTCGTCGACCCGACTATGGTCGTCGGGCGAGAGTGTGCCCATTCGCCCGGTGTAGGGATGCCTTCCCGCCTCTACGATATCGCGGCAGGTGAGGAGCTCGGTCCGGGGTCGATCTGTCAGCATAACGGCAAGGTTCCTTGCGAACTCCGCCGTCTTCCATCGGGAAATCTCCCGCTCGTCGAGCTCGACCGCGCCGGCAAGCGGTGCCAGATGGCGTGTAATGGTTTTCAAGATGGTCGACTTGCCCGAGCCGTTCGGCCCGATGAGCGCCACGACGTCGCCCGCGCGAACCTCCAGCTCGACGCCTTCGACTACGACCTTCTTGTCGTAGCCCGCCGACAGGTCGCTTATGCGGAAAAGCGGCGCTCCGTCAGCCTGCGTTTTTACCGGGGTTTCGAGGTTCGACTCCCCTCCGAGCGTTTTGGGCCGCGGCACGAATTCCCCCATCTACCTCACCCGCTTCTTCAACATGAGTGCGATAACCACCGGCGCGCCGAAGATGGCGGTGACGGCGCTGATGGAAAGCTCGACGGGGGAAAACAGCGTGCGCGCGATCAAATCGCAGCCCGCGCAGAAGATGGCGCCTCCCAAGAAGCACGCAGGAATCACTCGGATGGGCTTCGACGACTTCAGCGCCGACTTAACGAGATGCGGAACCGCGATGCCTACGAACGACACCGGACCAGCGAACGCGGTCACGCAGGCGGAGAGCATGCTCGCTAGAAGGACGAGCACCACGCGGAAGCGTGCGACGTTCACGCCGACGCTTTTCGCGTAGGCTTCTCCCAGCTGGAAGGCGGAAAGGGGCTTCGATATCGCGAATACGCATGCGCTCACGGTGATCACCACGACCGCGATGACCGCGACGTCGTCCCAGCTCGAACCCGAGAAGCTACCCAAAGACCAGTTGTGCAGGTTCACGATGGACTGGTCGTCGGCGAAGGCGATGAGGAAGTTCGTCGCCGCCGAGCAGATGTATCCCACCATGACGCCCGCCACGATGAGCATGGCCATGGAACTTATGCGCCGTGCGATGAGGAGCACGAAGCCGATGGTGATAAGCGAGCCCAGAAACGCTGCGACCACCATGGCCGGCGAGGACATGGCCTGGTTCGCGCCCAGAAGTACGATCATCGTAAGCGCGACGACGAACTTTGCGCCCGAGGAGACGCCCAAGATGAACGGGTCGGCGATGGGGTTGTTGAAAAACGTCTGCAGCAGGAACCCGGAGAGGGAAAGCGTCCCGCCGAGAAGCACGGCTGAAAGCACACGCGGCAGGCGAATCTCCCAGATGACTTGGCTTTCCATGGAATTGGCCGCGCCGCCCGAAAGGATGCCGGGGATGTGGTCTGCGGGCACGAGCACGCTCCCGATGCACAGGTTGGCCCCGACGAGCACGATGAGGGCAACGGCGAGCAGCGCCGTCACGACGCGACACCGCGCGGCGCGACCCGATTCGTCGTATGTCATGGAAAGTCGGCTTCTCATGGTGCTAGCCGAGCTTCCTCAGATAATGGAAGTCGCTCGCGTCATCGCCGGTGAACGCACCGTGCAGCTCGTCGATAATGTCGGCGGTAGAAGTCATCTGCTGGTACATGTCGGCGCTTGTGACCCAGACGTTGCCGTTCTTCACGGCTTTGAACTGCGACAATAACGCGTTTTTGCCTACAAAGTCGTTCAAGGTGGCAACCGATTCGTCGATGGTGCCGTTGTAGACGATGATGTCGGCATCCTTCGCCGTCGCGTAGAAGCGCTCCATTTCGAGCGTTACTGACGAACCTGACGTCGACGCCGTCTGCGCGTCATCGAGCGCGTAGTTGCCGCCTGCAAGCTCGATCATCTGCGCCACGTAGTCGCCCGCCCGCCGCGTGACGGCGGCCCCGTTCGAGTTAATGTAGAAATACGCCACGGTTTTACCTGACGACGCAAGCCTCGACGTTTGCTCGACGCGGGCCTTCTGCTCGTTGAACAGGTGCGCGGCCTCGTCTTCCTTGTCGAACAGGACGCCGAAAAGCTTAATCCACTCGACGCGCCCGAGTGCTTCGGGCTCGCTCGACGACTGTTCGGTGAGCACGACGAGTCCGAGCTTCTGCAGCTTTTCCTTCACATCGGGTGTGTGGTTGATCATGGTGTTCTCGATGGCGAGCGTGCAGCCCGAGGCCGATATTCGCTCGTAGTCGGGCGCGCTGTACTTGCCGCCGTAGGCGATCGCCCCACTTTCGAGCGCGCTTTTGAAGCCCGCGACCGAGCAATCGTCGGCCTTCGTGCCCGACATGAAGATATTGTCGTTCGCATCGAGCGCGTCGACCAGGCACATCGTCGCCGACGACACGAGGTACACCTTGTCGGCGGGGCGCCTTATGACCGCGATGTCAGAGCTCAACCCATCAGGTACCTTCGCATCTTGCGGTACCACGAGGAAGCGCTCCCCGTTCGAAACGCAGATAAGCCGCAGGCCGCCTTCGAACTCGTCGACAGTGAAGTGCTTGGCGTATTCAAGCTGAAGCGTCCCCGTCGGCTCCCAGCCGCAGCCCAAATCTGGGTTGTGGAAGTCGGCCGCGGCGCTTGAAGCCGTTCCCGCGGGGGAGTCGCCGCTTGCATCGTCGCCCGATTTCTCCTTCATGGTGGATGAGTCGAAGTGGAGCGTGTAGTCGATGGTGTGCGGCGTCGACATGGCGACGGTCTCGGCCGACACGGCGATGTCCTCGTCGAGCGTGACGGGTATCTCGAACGTGGAGTTGCCGCCGTCGTTTATGGGCGCGTAGTCCACGCCGTCGATGGTCATCTTGTCGTAGTTCAAACTCGACCAGGTGACCGTCGCGGTGTAGGTGTCGCCATCCTTCACAATTGTGGTGGGTGAGGCGATGCTTGCGCGCCCTGACCCGCCGGAAAGCGAGACGCTCACAGTGTATTCCTGAGAGCCCGTCGTGGCACCGGTCGCGTTCGGGCTCGCACTGCACCCCGCGAAGGGAAGCGCGAGCAGGGCGACGAGAACGCAGGCGATCGCGCGCGCCGCGATGCTGTGGCGCTTCCTGTTTTCCCCCTTGGGAAGAATCGACCGCATGGCGTTACTTCAGTGCGTCGGCGCGCAGATCGACGCCGGCGGATTCGAACACGAGCGTGCGGTCGTACCACTGCTCTTTTCTAATACTCCACGCGGCGCAGGCGGTGTCCTCGTCGAGCGCTTCAACGGGCACGTCGTAGGTGTACTTGCCTTCCGCGTTTTCCACATAGGGGATGAAGTCGGCCTCGCTCGCGGCGGCAGCCTCGTCACCCGTGCCCATGAAGAGCTTGCCGTAGCCCGTGCCGGAAAGTGTCATCACGCAGTGCATGGAGCCGTTTTCCACGATGAGCTGGGCGTCCACAATCCTGAACATGTTCGAGCTGGAATCTACGGTGATCGGATAGGTGCCGTCGGCCACCTTGTCGGCGGTGATGGGGGCAGCGCTTGCGCCCTCGGGCGCATCGGCCGCCTGTTCGGTCTTTTCCTGGGAATCGGCATCGCTTGCCTTTGCGCTGTCGATTGAATTTCCGCCGCAGCCGGCGAGCGAGAACGCGAAAAGCGCCGCCGACAGGGCGAAGGCGAGGGTTTTCTTCAACATGGAGGGGTTCCTTTCAATCGCTTCGACCGCCCGCGCCGTGCTGTGGGTGGGCGGGATGCGAATGCAACGGGCATGCGCCGTCAGTCGGGGAAGGCGCATGCCCGTTGCACGGGGACGCGACCGGCGCCCCCGTGCGCGGCGAGTTTACAGCTTGGCGATGGCGTCGTCCACGTGTGAGACGTAGATGTCGTCGACCGCGACGTTCTGTCCCAGACCCTGGAGCAGGCACGTCACTTCGAAGCCGGCGGCCGCGAACTTCGCAGCCCAGCTGTCGGGGTCGGTCTCGTCTGCCATGTCGTTGTTCGCGTGGTCGCCCGCGACCACCATGAACGGCGCGAGCACGGCCTTCTTGTAGCCTGCGGCGCTCGCGGCGGCGATAACATCCTCGCAGGTCGGTTCAGCCTCGACGGTGCCGACGAAGAACTGCGTCAAGCCCTCGTTCTTGAACACTTCCTGCATCTTGGCATAGTCGGCGTTGGAATCGGCTTTGGTGCCGTGGCCCATGAGGCACAGCGCCGTCTTGCCGTCGTCGAAGGACGCCATGTTCTCCTTAATGGCTGCGGCCACCTTCTTGTAGTCGTCGTCGGAGGTGAGCAGCGGGTCGCCGAGCGAGATTTTGTCGAACTTGTCGGCGTACTTGTCGAGCTCGTCTTTCACGTCGGTGTATTCCAGGCCACCCATGAGATG
>DAWDVX010000032.1:17986-22509 GCA_052346145.1 Collinsella sp. | reverse complement strand
GTCGCGCTTCTTCAGCTTGTCGATGATGATCTGCGCGGTGAAGGCGCGGCGGATGTCGTAGTCCTGCCAGTACTTCTCGCGGATAGCGTCTTCGATGGCGCCGATGGTGATGTGGCGCGAGTCGTTGTAGCTCGTGCCGAAGCTCGTGACGAGGATGACCGGCTTCACGGCCTTCTCCTTTTCGCTCGATTTCTCGGAACTCGCGGAGGTGCTGGAGCAGCCCGCGAGCGCGACTCCGGCGAGCGCGAAGGCTCCGGTTGCTGCGGCGCCCATGAAGCCGCGGCGTGACATCTGGTCGGACATGGTTTTTCCTTTCCTCGGTTTGCCGGTCCCCCGGCGACAGTTGCTTGTCGGCACAAGCGAAAGAAAAGCGCACCCCTCGGGGTTCACAAGGAGCTAACGCCACGGCGATGCCGTGAGGAAAAGGCGAAGCAGTCTGGCTTGGGGCGCGAGGCGGTTCGCCCGTGCGTCCTATACAGTAATGTCCCTTGCCCAGGATTCCCACCTGGTTCCCTCCGCAAGCCAGCGCGGGCTGTGCGGGCGCCGCGCCGGTCATTTCCTTTTATCCGATTGTCATATGCTCGTTGCCGAATCTTTTACTATGATAGTGGGCACTTTTGAACGTGTCAAAGCCAGGGCGGGCGGCATTGCGCCTCCTGCCTGCGTATTTGCGCCGATTGCCGCTGCGGGCGCCGTGTTTTGGCCGCTGCGCGAATGGCAGCGTAAACGGTTGCGATGAGAAACGGGAAGGGAAGGCTCGGATGATTCATATCGTTGGCGCTGGCTCGGGCGCCGCCGACCTTATCACGCTGCGCGGGGCGCGCCTTTTGCGCGCGGCCGACGTGGTCGTTTGGGCGGGGAGCCTTGTGAACCCCGAGCTGCTCGCCGAGTGCAAGGAATCCTGCATCGTCTACGACAGCGCGCACATGACCTTGGAGGAAGTGCTCGACGTGATGTGCGCGGCAGATGCGCGGGGCGAGGAAGTGGTGCGCCTGCACACGGGCGACCCGTGCCTGTACGGCGCCATCCAGGAGCAGATGGACGCGCTCGACGCGCGCGGCGTGGACTACGAGGTGGTGCCCGGCGTGTCGAGCTTTTGCGGTGCCGCGGCGGCGCTTCGCCAGGAATATACGCTGCCGGGAATCAGCCAGTCGGTCGTGATCACGCGGCTTTCCGGGCGCACCCCCATGCCCGCGGGCGAGGGCATGCGCACCATGGCGGAAAGCGGCTCGACTATGGTCATCTTCCTGAGCTCGGGTATGCTCGCCGAGCTTTCCGCCGAGCTTTTGGCCGCGGGCCGCAGCTCCGATGAGCCGGCGGCGCTCGTGTACAAGGCGACCTGGCCTGAGGAGCGCGTGGTGCGATGCACAGTGGGCACGCTCGCCGATGCGGGCGCGCGAGAGGGCATCGACCGCACGGCGCTCGTGGTGGTGGGCCGCGTGCTCGGAGCTCGCGGCAGGCTTGCACACAACGGCGCGCAAGCGGAGTCGTACGAGCGCAGCAAGCTTTACGACCCTTCGTTTTCCACGGGGTATCGGAAGGCGAGCAGCTAGCGTGGCCTTCGAGCACTACATATATACCGGGACGACCCGCCTGCGCTGCGGCTACACCACGGGGAGCTGCGCCGCGCTCGCGGCGAAGGCGGCCTGCGAGATGCTCTTGTCACGAAAGCCCGTCGGCCTCGTGTCGATCGTCACCCCCGGCGGGCTGCCCGTCGAGGCGAACGTGGTCGACGCATGCATCGGCGAGGGGTGCGCCCAGTGTGCCGTGCGAAAGGACGCAGGCGACGATGCCGATGTGACCGACGGCGTGCTCGTGTACGCGCGCGTGGAACATGCGGGGTCGGGCACGGGCGCTGCGGGCAGCAAGGACGTACCCGCGCACGAATCGGAAGTTTCCGTCGACGGCGGCGTGGGCGTGGGGCGCGTGACGTTGCCCGGGCTCGAGCAGCCGGTGGGGGCGGCCGCCATCAACGCGACGCCGCGCGCGATGATCACTTCGGCGGTGCGCGAGGTGTGCGCCGTGCACGGCTTTTCTGGAGATATTGCTGTGACAATTTCGGTACCCGAGGGTGTTGCCCTTGCCGAAAAGACCTTCAACCCGCACCTGGGGATAAAGGACGGCATCTCCATCCTGGGCACGACGGGCATCGTCGAGCCGCGCAGCCTCGCTGCCTTGCGCGACAGTATCGAGCTCGAGATCCGGCAGCATGCGGCTATGGGGCGGTGCGGAGTCGTGCTCACGCCCGGCAACTACGGCGCGCAGTTCATCTCAGGGCATTTCCACCTAAACGGTGCGCCGGTGGTCTTCATCTCCAACTTCGTGGGCGATGCGATTGATTGCTGCATTCGCGAGGGATTTACCAATGTCCTTCTTGTGGGACACATCGGCAAGTTGGTGAAGGTCGCGGGCGGTATCATGGACACCCATTCGCGTACCGCCGACTGCCGCGCGGAGATTCTGGCCGCCCACGCGGCCATGGCCGGCGCGGGCGCGAAGACCGTGCGCGAGATCATGACGTCCGTCACGACCACGGCGGCACTCGAGGTAATCGAGGCCGCCGGCGTGGGGGACGCTGCGTGCGCCTCGCTCGCTGCGGCAATCGAGGACAGGTTGCGCCGCCGCGCGGCGGGCGCATGCGACATCGCCGCGGTCGTGTTCGACGCCGAGCGCCGCGAGCTTTTCCGCACGTCGGGCGCCGATGCAGTTATCGGGGTATTGGGGGCGACGTATGAGTAAAGGCGTGCTGTACGAGGTGGGCCGCGCAATCGGTTGGCCGGGGACGAAGGTGGTCATGAAGGCGCGCCGCTCGCTTGCGGACACGAAGCGCATCCTTCGCGAGGAGGGCGCCTTTGACGGTGCCGAGCTCGTAGAGGACTGTGGGCTTCCGGGCGAGCGCGTGTACCGCTCGCTTGACGATGTGCCCGATCGGGGCAGCTACTTCTCGACGATGGTGGTGCGCTAGATGAGGATTTCCTGCATAGCGTTCACTGAGAGGGGGTATGCGTTGGCGGAGCGCACCGCACGCGCGCTTTCCGATTGCGCGCAGACAGGTGAAGATGACCCTGGCTGGGACGTTTCCGTTTCGCGCGGGTTCGGCGAGGGGAAGGCCGACCTGCGCGCATGGACGGCGCTCGCGTGGGAAGCGTCGGACGCGCTTCTGTTCGTGGGCGCGGCGGGCATCGCCGTGCGGGCGATCGCGCCGCATGTCGCTTCGAAGGCAACCGATTCCGCGGTTGTGGTGATCGACGAGGCGGGGCGCTTTGCCGTCCCGCTTTTGTCGGGGCATTTGGGCGGTGCGAACGAGCTTGCGCAAACTGTGGCCCGCGCGGTAGGGGCCATCCCCGTCATCACCACGGCGACCGACGTCCGCGGCGTGTGGGCGGTGGATACGTGGACGCGCTGTGCGGGGCTCGCCGTTTCGAATCCCGAGGCCATCAAGCGAGTGTCGGCGCGGCTGCTTTCGGGCGGGCGCGTGGCACTCTATTCCGACATGCCGATTTCGGGACAGCCGCCTGAGGGGGTAGACATTGCGTCCGACCGCGCTCGGGCCGATATCGTCGTGTCGCCGTTCGCTGGCGCGAATGCAGGCGCGTTCGTTCGCGCGGCGGAGACAACGGACGAGGTCGTGCCCGCCGGTGAGACGGGGATGCCGGCGGGCATGCGGGTGCAGGCGCCTGCGCCCGAGCCGCTTCGCCTTGTCGTGCCCTGTATCGTTGCGGGCATAGGGTGCCGTCGCGGTGCGTGCGCCGAAGCGATCGGGGAGGCGTTTCTTCTCGCGTGCGGGCAGGCGGGCATCTCGCCTTTGGCCGTGCGCGAGGCGGCGACGATCGACGTGAAGGCGCACGAGGAGGGTCTGCTCGCCTTCTGCCGCGCGCGCAATATCCCGCTTGCGACGTATTCCGCAGAGGAGTTGTCGCAGGTCGAAGGCAGCGTTTCGCCATCTGATTTCGTGCGCGCGACGGTGGGGGTCGACAATGTGTGCGAGCGCGCGGCGCTCGCGGGCGGGGGCAAACTTATCTTCCCGAAGCTCGCTCACGGCGGCGTGACCGTCGCGTTTTCCAAAGTATCTATCGAACTTTCGTTTAAGGAGCGGTGATGGGAAAGCTCTTCGTGGTGGGGATCGGCCCGGGCGGCCCCGACGGCATGACGATTGCGGCTCGGCGCGCGCTCGAGGCGGCCGACATCGTTGTTGGGTACACGAAATACGTGGAGCTCGCGCTCGCCGCCGTGCCCGACGCGGCGCATCTCGCGACGCCGATGATGCACGAGGTCGAACGATGCCGCCTGGCGCTTTCGCGCGCGCAGAGCGGAGAAGCCGTGGCGCTCGTGTGCAGCGGTGACGCGGGCGTGTACGGCATGGCGAGCCCCGTGCTGGAGCTTGCGGAGGACTACCCCGATGTAGACGTGGAAGTTATCGCCGGGGCCACCGCGGCTCAGAGCGGGTCGGCGGTGCTCGGCGCCCCGCTTGCCCACGACTTCGCGGTCGTGTCGCTCTCCGACCTGCTCACGCCATGGGCGGT
>DAWDVX010000032.1:16129-17976 GCA_052346145.1 Collinsella sp. | reverse complement strand
GGTCATCGAGCGCAGGCTCGCCGCCGTGGCGAGCGCCGACTTCTGCATCTGTTTGTACAACCCGCGCAGCAGAAAGCGCGCCGACAGGCTCTCACGCGCGGCGAAGATTATGCTCGAATGGAAGGCCCCCGACACGCTCTGCGGCTGGGTACGCAACATCGGGCGCGAGGGGCAGCAGTCGGGCATGTGTAGGCTCTCTGAGCTGGGGGAGATCGACGCCGACATGTTCACCACCGTGTTCGTCGGCAACGCGAACACGAAGCTCGTAGGCGGCCGTATGGTCACGCCGCGCGGGTATCGGGAGATTCCATGCGAAAGGTAACGATCATCGGGGCGGGGCCCGGAAACCCCGACTTGCTCTCGCGCGCGGCGCTCGACGCTATCGACTTCGCCGACGTGGTCATCGGCGCTCATCGCGCGCTTGCCGGCATCGACGTGCCGCCCGACGTGGTGAGATGCGAGCTCGTGAAGACGGCGGACATCGTCGCCGCGCTCACCGATGCGGCGTCGTGGCGGCGCGCCGTGGTCGTGATGACGGGCGATGTGGGGCTGTTCAGCGGCGCGCGCCGCCTGGTGGAGGCGCTCTCCGGCGACGCGCAGGTGGACGTGCGCGTCGTTCCCGGCATAAGCTCAGCGTCTTATCTCGCCGCGCGCCTCGCGCGTCCATGGCAGGATTGGCGCTTCGCGAGCGCTCACGGCGTGGCGTGCGACATCGTGGCCGAGGCCGAGCGCGCAGGTGAGCTCTTTCTCGTCACGTCGGGCGGGGAAGACCCCTCGCGGCTTTCGGGCGAGCTTGTGCAGGCGGGCTTCGGGGATGCGCGCGTGACGGTGGCCGAGCGCCTGTCGTACCCCGACGAGCGCATCACCTGCGCGACCGCAAGTGAAATCGCAGGTCAGACGTTCGACGACTTGAACGTGATACTTATCGAGTTCGCAGGCGGCGACGGGTCGCCTGCGGGCTCTGGCGCAGCCTCCGAGACGCCGGTCGGCGCGTCTGCGCCCGCGGCGGCTTCTTCCGCGGCGGACTCTGCGGGCGCATCCCGCGCCGCGAGCCCCCGCTGGCCGTACGCTTCCTCGGGCATTCCCGACGAGCTCTTCATCCGCGGCGACGTTCCCATGACCAAGCAGGAGGTGCGCGCCGTCGCGCTCGCGAAGCTGCGCCTTACCGCGACGGACACCGTGTGGGACGTCGGCGCCGGCACGGGGAGCGTGTCGATCGAGGCGGCGCTCGTCGCGCGAGCGGGGTCGGTATGGGCGGTCGAGCGCAACGCGGCCGGCGTGCGGCTCATCCGAGAGAACGCGGATGCATTCGGGTGCGGCAACGTGCATGCGGTCCCCGGTGTCGCCCCCGATGCGCTCGCGAAACTGCCCATCCCCGACGCCGTGTTCGTCGGCGGGAGCGCGGGCGAGCTCCCCTCCATCGTGGAGGAGGCGCTCGAGAAGAACTCGCAGGTTCGCCTGTGCGTGCCATGCGTCACCGTTGAGACGTTCACCGAGGCGTGCGCGCTCCTCTCGGGTTCGCGCTTTAAGGGGTTCGAGGCGTGCCAGGTGTCGGCCGCCCGCGCCGAGGCTGTAGGCTCGCACCATCTTATGAAGGCGCAAAACCCCGTGTTCCTCGTCACCGCGCGTGGTGCGGGCGCGGATGCCGAGGAGCTTGCCGAAGTCGGGGCGTTTGCTGAGTCGCCTGTCGGGGAGGACCTTTCTGCCGAGGGGAACCCATCCGTTGAGGTGGTCTCGCTTGCTAACTGCAACGCCGCGGGTGGGGAAGGCGGCGCCCGGTGAGCACGTCCATCCCGCACTTCATGGTCGCTGCGCCCTCGAGTGGGAGCGGTAATATCGCGCACGGT
>DAWDVX010000032.1:13130-16119 GCA_052346145.1 Collinsella sp. | reverse complement strand
CCTGCGCGCGTTCGCGCGCCGCGGCCTTGCATGCGCGGCCTTCAAATGCGGCCCCGACTACATTGACCCGCTCTTTCATCGCCGCGTCGTGGGTGCGCGCTCGGGCAACTTAGACGGCTTCTTCACCGACGCCCCGACGCAGCGCGCCCTGCTCGCACGCGGCGCCGCGGGCGCGGATGTCGCGGTGCTCGAGGGGGTCATGGGCTTCTACGACGGCATGGCGCCCGGCGTGGCCGACGCGAGCAGCTACCAGGTTGCGCGCGACACGGAAACGCCGGTCGTTTTAGTGGTGAACGGGCGCGGGGCGTCTTTATCGCTCGCCGCCGTAATCCGCGGCATCGCCGAGTTCCTGCCTTGTGCGAACGTGCGCGGCGTCGTGCTGAACAAGACGAGCGCCGCTGCCTGCGCCTACGCGGCGCCTGCGATCGAGAAGCACACGGGCGTCGCGGTTTTGGGTAATATCCCCGCCGACGAGGCGTTCTCGCTCGAAAGCCGGCATCTGGGACTTGTGACCGCCGACGAAGTCGAGCAACTCTCCGCGCGCATCGACAAGATGGCCGAGCTGGTGGAAAAGAGCGTCGACGTCGACCGCTTGCTCGAAATAGCGGCGACGGCACCCGATATCTGCGAGGAACCTTACCGGTTGGAGCCGATCGCGGGAGCGCGGCCCATCGTCGCCGTTGCGCGTGACGAGGCGTTCTCGTTCTACTACGAGGAGAACCTGCGCGCGCTCGAGGACCTGGGTTGCGAGCTGGCCTTTTTCAGCCCCCTGTGTGATAGCGAGTTACCCCGGGGGACAAGCGCCCTCTATCTGGGGGGCGGCTACCCGGAGCTCCATGCGCGGCAGCTCTCCGAGAACGCGCCGATGCGCGAGGCGATGCGGCGCGCGGTTGAATCCGGCATGCCGACGGTCGCCGAATGCGGTGGGTTTCTGTACCTGCAGCGCGAAATCTCCGATAGCGAGGGGCGGCGCTGGCCTGTTGCGGGCGCCCTTGAGGGCGCAAGCGAGAACGGGGGAAGGCTGTCCCATTTCGGGTACGTGAAGCTCACTTCCCAACGCGACGGGCTCTACGGGCCGTGCGGCACACGCATCCGCGCGCACGAGTTCCACTACTGGCAGTCCACCTGCCCGGGCGGCGACTTCTGGGCGCAGAAGCCCCGGCGCGACAAGGGCTGGCCGTGCATGACGACCACCCCGTCCCTGGTTGCGGGCTTCCCGCATGTGTACTATCCTGCGAACCCCGACGTTGCGCGCGCGTTCGCGTCTGCCGCAGCGTCGTTCGCAGAGAGGAGACGGCATGGCTGAAGCAACCGAAACCGCGCTTGCCTGCATCCGCGAGGAAGTCGAGCGCGCGTTCTCGTCGGCGCCGGGCTCCGTGCTCGAAGCCGCGCTCTCCCGGATCGCGCCCGCAGACGAGTGCGCCCGTGCCGCCGCGTACGCCGCGTGGGACTCCATCGCGCACCCCTTGGGGGGATTGGGCGACTTTGAAGACGCCGTCGCGTGTATCGCCGCAGCTCAGGGGAGCGCCGAGGTGGCCGAGTTTCCCCGTGCGCTCGCGGTATTCTTCTCCGACAATGGGGTCGTTGCCGAAGGCGTGTCGCAAAGCGGACAAGACGTGACGCGAGCCGTCGCGCGCAACATGTGCGAGGGGGCCACGAGTGCCTGCCGCATGGCGGCGTTCGCGGGTGCCGAGGTCGTGCCCGTCGACGTGGGTATGGCCCGGGGCATAGAAGACGCGCGCATGGTGCGCGCGAACGTGCGGCGGGGGAGCGGTAATATCGCGCACGGTTCCGCTATGTCTCGCGATGGGGCCGTGCGCGCGATCGAAGTCGGAATCGCCGTCGCGTGCGGGCTTGCCCGCGCCGGCGTGCGCCTTCTCGCCGCGGGCGAGATGGGCATCGGCAACACGACCACCTCGGCGGCGGTGGCCGCAGTGCTCCTCCGGGCGGACGCACGGAGCCTCGTCGGGCGCGGCGCGGGGCTCTCGGACGCCTCGTTCGCGCGCAAGCGCGACGTGGTCGAGCGCGCTATCGATGCGAACTCGCCCGATCCCGCCGACCCGATCGACGTGCTCTCGAAGGTGGGCGGCTTCGACATCGCGGCGATGTGCGGTTTCTACCTGGGGGCCGCGGCCTCGAAGGCGCCGGCGCTCCTCGACGGGGTCATATCCTGCACGGCGGCCTTGTGCGCGGCGCGCCTGTGCCCCAACGCCTTGGGCTACCTCGTGGGCACCCACGCATCAAGCGAACCCGCAAGCCAGGAGCTCCTTCGCGAGCTCGGCATAAAGGCACCCCTCGACGCAGGCATGCACTTGGGCGAGGGCGCGGGCGCCATGGCGTATCTGCCCCTTCTGGATTCGGCGCTGCGCGTGTACCGGGATGGGAAGACGTTCACGGCGACTGGCATGGCTGCTTACGAGCATTTCGAGGCCGGGAAATGACGGTGACGCTCGTCATCGGCGCCGCCGCGAGCGGCAAGAGCGCCTACGCCGAGTCCCTGTGCCTCGGGCACGACGGCCCCCGCGTGTACCTGGCAACGATGGATCCCTTCGGGGAAGAGGGCGCCCGCCGCATCGCGCGCCATCGGGCGCTGCGCGAGGGTAAGGGGTTTTCCACCCTCGAGCGCACGCGTGATGTGGGCGCCGCAGTGCCCGGGCTTCCGCGCGGCTGTACGCTTCTTTTGGAGGACGTGGGCAACCTGGTTGCGAACGAACTCTTCGCGGAAGGCGGCTTATCCCCACGTGACCCCGACGTTGCGGTGCGCGAGGTGCTCGGAGGCATCGAACGGCTCGCTCAGGCCGCTGAGTATACGGTGGTGGTCACCGTCGACGTGTTCGCCGATGGGATACGCTACGATGAGGGGACCGAGGCATGGAGGCGCGCGCTCGCGCGCGTGAACGCGGGCGTGGCGGCGCTGGCCGACCGCGCAGTCGAAGTGGTATGCGGGATTCCCGTGTGGATGAAAGGCGAAGGACCTACAAGGTGAAGA
>DAWDVX010000032.1:0-13120 GCA_052346145.1 Collinsella sp. | reverse complement strand
GGTGAAGATAGCAGAGGCAATCGGCGCGGCGTTCGGAACGTTCTCGCGCATCCCCGTCCCGAAATCGGCCTGGACCGATTTCGGATCAACCCATGCGCTTGCCGCGTTTCCCCTGGTGGGCATTGCGGAAGGCTTCCTCATGATGGCGTGGGGGCACGTGGCGAACCTGCTCGGCGTGCCTGCGACCATCGTCGCGGCCGTGCTCGTGGCGCTGCCTGTGGCGGTGACGGGAGGCATCCACCTAGACGGGCTCTGCGACACCTCCGATGCGCTTGCAAGTTGGGCCCCGCGCGAGCGAAAGCTCGAGATCATGCACGACCCGCGGGCGGGCGCCTTCGGGGTCATCGGTGTTGTTGTGTACCTTATTCTGCAGTTTTCCCTGTTCACCGCGCTGCCGCTTACGGCGGGGGCGTTTCTCGCGCTTCTGTGCTCGCTCGTGTTCTCCCGCTCGCTTTCGGGGTTCGCCGTTGAATGCTGGCCTGCCGCGCGGGCGGACGGCATGGCCGCGGGGCTCTCGCCTGCGAAGAAGCGCGCGGCGATCGTCGTGCCGCTTTGCGCTTTCGCTGCTGCTTCAGCTGCAGGGATGGTCGCGTGCGCTCAGGTCGTTGGCGCCCTTATGGCGGTGGCGGGGCTTTTGGCGCTTGCGTGGTACCGTCATGTTGCTCTGTCCCGCTTCGGCGGGGTGACGGGGGATTTGGCCGGATGGTTTCTGCAATGGGCCGAGCTCGCGATGCTTGCCGTGCTGGTGGCGGGGGGCATGCTCCTATGATGCTCGTGGTAGGTGGCGCGCATTCGGGGAAGAGGGCCTTCGTGCGCGAAAAGCTCGGGTTCGCGGCTGACGATTTCGTCGACGCGGCGCAGTTTGCGGAGGGCGGCGTGCCCGCGGCTTTTGCCGGCCGCGTCGCGTACCGTGCTGAGGAACTCGTACGCGCGCTCGACGCTGACCGGGCGCTCGAGCGGTTGATTGGCTTCGACGTAGTGATTCTGCCCTTGGTCGGCTCGGGGGTCGTCCCTATGCGTGCGGAAGACGCCCAATGGCGCGAGCGCGCGGGGCGCCTGGGATGCGCGCTCGCTGCACGCGCCTACGTCGTCGTGCGCATGACGTGCGGGATTCCCCAGGTCATCAAAGGAAACCTTGACGATGCGCCCCGAGGGACGCAGGGCGCGGGCGCGCCTTTGGAAGTCGTCTTCGTGCGCCATGGTGCCACGGCGGGCACGGAAGACCATCGCTACAGCGGGGCGGGCACCGACGAGCCCCTGTCGAGCGCGGGCGAGCGCGCTTTGCGCGACCTCGCGTGCGATCGTGACGTGTTCCGTGTTATCACGAGCGGCATGGCCCGCACCGACCAGACGGCGCGCATCCTCTTTCCGAACGCGGAGCTTATGGCGTGCCCCGGTCTGCGCGAGATGGATTTCGGCGACTTCGAGGGGCGAAGCGCCGCCGAGCTTAAAGAGGATGCGCGCTACCGCGCCTGGGTAGACTCCTGGTGCGAGACGCGCTGCCCGCATGGCGAGGGCAAGAGCGATTTCACCCGCCGCGTCGTCGCGGCGTTTCGGGAGGCGTGCAAATCGGAGCGCGCCCAGGGGAGTGGGCGCGCCGTCTTCGTCGTTCACGCGGGTACCGTGAAAGCGCTGCTCTCCGAGCTAGCTGTCCCGAAAATGGGATACTTCGACGTGCATACCGAGACGGGCGGCGCATGGGCCGCCACCTGGGATGGGCGCTGCCTTCGCGACGTTCGCCCCGCTTCGGGGGGCGATGCCCGGTGATGACGATTCTTGCCGTCGCCGCCGGGTTCGCGGCCGACCTTGCCTTCGGCGACCCGCGCTGGCTTCCCCATCCCGTCGTCGCCATGGGGCGCGCGATCATGTGGGCCGAAGGCCGCCTGCGGCGCGCATTCCCGCAAACGTCCGCGGGCACGCGCGCCGCAGGGCTTGTGCTCGCCGTGGCGCTTCCGCTTGCGTGTGGACTTTTGACCTGGGGAATCCTGCATCTTTGCGGCATGGTTCACTCCGGCTTGCGCTTCGTGGCCGAGGCATGGGCGAGCTATCAGATTCTCGCGGCATGCGAGCTGCGCCGCCAGAGCCTGGCCGTGGCCCGCGCGTTCTCGAAGGGCGGCCTTGTCGCGGCGCGCGAAGCCGTCGGGCTCATCGTGGGACGCGACACGTCTGTTCTCGACGAGCAGGGCGTCGCGCGCGCCGCTGTGGAAACGGTGGCGGAGAACGCGAGCGACGGCGTCATCGCGCCGCTGTTCTACCTTATGATCGGGGGTGCGCCCTTGGGCATGGCGTACAAGGTGGTGAACACGCTCGACAGCATGGTGGGCTACAAAAACGAGCGCTACATCGACTTCGGATGTGCCTCGGCGCGCCTCGACGATGCGGTGAACTGGATTCCCTCGCGCTTATCGGCCCTGTTCATGATCGCCGTGTGCCCGATCGTCGGGCTCGACGCGTGCGGGGCGGCGCGCATCTGGCGCCGCGACAGGCGTCGCCATGCGAGCCCGAACGCGGCGCAGACCGAGTCAGCGTGCGCGGGCGCGCTCGGGCTGCGCCTGGCAGGACCCGCGGTGTATTTCGGCAAGCTCGTTGAGAAACCGACGATAGGCGACGCGTCCCGCGAAATCGAGTGGGGCGACATCGCCCGGGCGACAAGGCTCATGCTCGCCGCGTCCGTATGCGCGCTCGTCGTCTTCGGCGCCGCGCGCGCGGCGGTCGTGCTCGCCGTGGGGGCGATGGTATGAGGGAAGACCACGCCGCGCCCCGGGCTGCCGGAGGAATCCTGCGCGCCCGTACGCATGGGGGCAGCTCGCAATCGCTCGGCATCGCTTGCGAAGGGGGCGCATCCAACCTCATTGACTTCTCGGTGAACGTGAATCCGGCAGGCCCCTCGCCGCGCGCCGTCGCCGCAGCTTGCAAGGCGCTTTCTCGAATCGACGCCTACCCCGATAGGGAAAGCCTCGCCCTCGTTCGTGCCCTAGCGCGCACCCAGGGCATTCCCGAAGATACTATCGTTTGCGGCGCGGGCGCGTCCGACATCATCTGGCGGCTCGCCGCGGCGGTGCACCCGAAACGCATCGTCGTGTGCGCGCCGACGTTCTCTGAATATGCGGAGGCGGCATCGTACTACGGCGCATGCGTGCAGGAGTTCCCGCTCTCCGAGGCGGATGACTTCGACGTGCCCGCCTCCTTCGCCCGCGCGATCGAGGGGCCGGGAGACGTGGCGTACCTCTGCAATCCGAACAACCCGACGGGGCGCCTCGTCGACCCCCGCGTGATCGATGCCGCGGCTTGCCGCTGCGAGCAGGTGGGCGCGCTGCTCGTCGTGGACGAGTGCTTCCTCGGATTTGCGCCCGACGCCCGCGAAAGGAGCGTGGCCGCACGCGCCGCGTGTTTGCACCATGTGGCCGTGCTCTCCGCGTTCACCAAGCTCTACGGAATGGCAGGGTTGCGGTTGGGGTATCTGATCAGCGGAAACGCCCAACTCATCGAGGGGATTCGTCGGGCGGGGCAGGCGTGGCCCGTCTCCTCGGTCGCCGAGGCCGCGGGCATCGCCGCCCTGGAAGACGTCGAATACGTCTCGCGCACGCGCGATGTATTGGCGGGCGAGCGAGCGTGGCTTTCCCACGAGCTCGCCTCGCTCGGGCTTTCCGTCGTGCCGTCGGATGCGAACTTCCTTTTAGTCCGCACGCCGGCGAAAGACATCCCCGAGCGCCTGTATAAACAGGGGGTTTTGGTCCGCACGTGCGACTCGTTTTCGATACTGTCCCGTTTCTGGTGCCGCGTCGCCGTGCGCACGCACAAGGAGAATGCCCGGCTTGCGATGGCGTTCAGCCGCGCGCTTCGGGCGGAAGGCGCATCGGGCGAAGGCGAACCCGACGAACGGGGCGGCGCTTCTTGCAGCGGCGCTATGGCGGGCGCGGATGGCCGAGGCTCGGCGAAGGAGGTCGATACCCGTGGGTAGGGCGAAGCCCATCATGATCCAGGGCACCATGTCGAACGCGGGGAAGAGCCTGCTTGCGGCGGGGCTGTGCCGTGTGCTTTCGCAGGACGGCCTGCGCGTGGCTCCCTTCAAGAGCCAGAACATGGCGCTCAACAGCGGTGTCACGGCCGACGGGCTCGAGATGGGGCGCGCTCAGATCATGCAGGCCGAGGCGTGCGGCATCGCGCCCGACGTGCGCATGAACCCCATCCTGCTCAAGCCCGAAAGCGATCACCGAAGCCAGCTCATCGTGGCCGGCAAGGCGCAGGGAGCCTTCGCTGCGAGGGACTACTTCGCGCGAAAGAAGGCGCTCATGCCGCAGATTTTGGAGGCGTTCGATTCGCTCGCGGAGGAAAACGACGTCATCGTCATCGAGGGCGCCGGCAGTCCCGTCGAAATCAACCTTGCCGAAAACGACATCGTCAACATGGGGCTCGCACGCGCCGTGTCCTCCCCCGTGCTGCTCGCGGGCGACATCGACCCAGGTGGGGTGTTTGCCCAGCTCTACGGCACGGTCGCGCTCCTTGCGCCCGAGGACCGCACGCTTTTGCGGGGGCTTGTGGTGAACAAGTTCCGCGGCGATGTGGAAATCCTGCGCCCGGGTTTGGCCCCGCTCGAGAAGATGTGCGGGGTTCCCGTCGTGGGGGTCGTGCCGTATCTTACGCTCGACCTGGACGACGAGGACTCGCTCGCGCCGCGCCTATCTGCCCGCGAGGCGCGCGGCGTCATCGACGTCGCCGTCGTGCGCCTTCCGCATCTGTCGAACTTCACCGACTTCGACCCGCTTTCGCGCGTGCCCGGCGTGGGCGTGCGCTACGTTTCCTCTACGACCGATCTGGGCCGACCCGACCTGGTGGTGCTCCCCGGCTCGAAGACCACGCTCGACGACGCGCGCTGGCTTGCGGCTAGCGGCATCGGAGCCTGTGTACGCGCGCTTTCGGGCGCGGGCACGCCGGTGCTCGGCATATGTGGAGGCTACCAGCTTTTGGGAGACGAGCTTTCCGACCCGCACGGCAGGGAAGGCGCTGGCACCGCGCGCGGGCTCGGGCTCATCCCTGCAAGTACGGTGTTCAAGGAGGAAAAGCGCCTCGCCCAGTCGGAGCTGCACATCACGGGCGCCCAAGGCGCGTTCTCGGTGTGGAACGGCATGATGGCGCGCGGGTACGAGATTCACGACGGCGAAACGACCATCTCCTGCGCCCCTGCGGGCACGATTGGCGGCAAACCAGAAGGCGCGGCCTGCGGAAACGTGTTCGGAACCTATCTCCACGGCCTGTTCGACGAACCGGGGGTGGCGCTCGCCCTCGCACGCTCGCTCGCGCGCATGCGCGGC
The DNA here is from genome assembly GCA_052346145.1 of Collinsella sp. Classification (GTDB taxonomy): domain Bacteria; phylum Actinomycetota; class Coriobacteriia; order Coriobacteriales; family Coriobacteriaceae; genus Collinsella. Next base: position 7,808 of record DAWDVX010000032.1, on the reverse strand, counting down.
CTGCCCGAGAGCGTCGTGGGTGCTGAGGGCGCGGTGTCCGCGGCCGATCACCGTGCGCGCGAGTTCGACCGCCTGGCCGACTCCGTGCGCGGGGCGCTCGACATGGAGTATGTCTACCGCATTATCGAGGAGGGCGTATGATCCACGTGTATCATGGCGACGGCAAAGGCAAGACCACGGCGGCGATGGGCCTCGCCCTTCGCATGCTCGCCGCAGGCCGCCGCGTCGTCGTCGTGCAGTTCCTGAAAGACGGCGAAAGCGGGGAGGTGCGCCTGCTCGCCGAGCATTTCGGCGTGCCCGTGTTCGCGGGGAAGGCGTCGGACAAGTTTACCTGGTCCATGACGTCGGAAGAACTTGCCGCGACGCGCGAGCTGCACGATGGGAACCTCGCTTCCGCGCTCGCCGAGCTCGAGGGCGCGCAGGAGGGGCTGCTCGTGCTCGACGAGGCGCTCGACGCGCTTTCGAAGGGGCTTGTCGACGAGGCGCTCGTGGACCGCGCGCTCGATATGTCCGCGCGCGGCGTCGAAGTAGCGCTCACCGGGCGCGCGCCTTCCCGCAAGATCGTGGAGAAGGCCGACTACATAACCGAGATGCGGTGCGAGAAACACCCCTACGAGCAGGGGATATGTGCAAGGGAAGGAGTGGAGTACTAGATGGATTCCAAGGAGATGGCGCCCGGCGACATCGAGCGGCGCAGCTTCGAGATCATCACCGAAGAGCTCGGCGGCCGCACTTTCCCGCCGCTCGAAGAGCCCGTCGTGAAGCGCGTCATCCACACCACTGCTGACTTCTCGTACGCCGATTCCCTCGTGTTCACCCATGACGCCGCGCACTGTGCGCTCGACGCACTGCGCGCAGGGGCCACGGTGCTCACCGACACGAACATGGCGCTCGCAGGCATAAGCAAGCCCGCGCTCGCTAAGATCGGCTGCAAGGCCGTGTGCTACATGGCCGACCCTGATGTCGCCGCAACGGCGCGCGCCGCGGGCACGACTCGCGCCGTTGCGAGCATGGACAAAGCTTGCGGCATCGAGGGTCCGCTCATCGTGGCCGTCGGCAACGCTCCCACAGCACTTCTGCGCCTCGCCGAGCTCATGGACGCGGGGAAGATCTCGCCCGCGCTCGTCGTTGGGGTGCCGGTTGGGTTTGTGAACGTGGTCGAGGCGAAAGAGGAGCTACTCGCGCGACGCGTGCCGGCCATCGTCGCGAGGGGTCGCAAGGGCGGCTCGACCGTGGCGGCCGCCATTATGAACGCGCTGCTCTACGAGATCACGCGCCCAGGCGGCCCGAAGTGACGGCGCCCGCATCCGCGCCGGCGCTGCGCATCTTCGCCGGCACCACCGAGGGCCGCCTTCTGTGCGAATGGGCGAGCGGGGCGGGCATCCCCGCCCGTGCCTACGCGGCAACCGAGTACGGAGGCGAGCTTTTGGGCGAGCTTCCGGGCATCGAGGTGCATGCGGGCAGGCTCGACGAGGCCGACATGGAGCGCGAGCTTTCCGGCGCGCGCATCGTCGTCGACGCCACGCATCCCTTCGCTACGCTCGCAAGCGGCAACATCCGGGCCGCTTCGCTCGCCGTGGGTGCACGATGCCTGCGCCTTGCGCGCCCGGTCGAGGCGCTACCCAAAGGCGTCGTGTCGGTCGCGTCGATCGCCTGCGCGGCGCGCTTTCTCTCCGAGAACCCGGGTCGCGCGCTTCTCACGACGGGGAGCAAGGAGCTTGCTCCCTACACGCGCGTCGCCGATTTCGCGGAGCGCTTCTTCGTGCGTGTTCTCCCGCTGCCCGGTGCTATAACGAAGTGCATCGACGCGGGGTTTTCGCCGTCGCACGTCATCGGCATGCAGGGGCCCTTCACCCGCGAGCTCAACGAGGCGATGCTTCGGCAGGTGGGCGCCCAGTGGCTTGTGACCAAGGACTCGGGAACCGTAGGTGGCACGGCCGAGAAGATCGCCTCCGCGCGCGACGTGGGAGCGCGCTGTATCGTGGTCGCCCGTCCCGCCGAGGGAGGCGGGGGCCTTTCGCTTCGGGAAGTGGAAGACGCGCTCTTACGGGAGTTCACGCGCTAGGCGCTCGCCGCGCCTGCGTGCCCTCCCGCCCGCGAGGAGGAGCGCTCCGAGCAAGCTCGACCCGTACAAGCCCGTCATCCGCCAATAGCTCGAGGACGAAGCCCGGAACTGGCGCAAGCAGCCCTTCAATAAGTTGCGGTGAAATAGTGTCTGTTTTTGCTGCTTGATAGCATATTCAGTCCCTAATTCACCGCAACTTGTTGGTGGTGGCTTACTGGTAGCGTAGGCACTCCACCGGGTCGAGTTTTGCCGCGCGGCGAGCGGGGTAGAAGCCAAAGATTACTCCGATGCCGACGGAGACGGCGAAGGCCAGCAGCACCGTGGCGATTGAAAAGCTCGGTGTGATTTGCCCGCTGGCACCGAGCTCGCCGAGAACCCCTGATCCTGCGGCAAACATCGCAAGAGCCCAGGCCAGCAGATAGCCAATCAGGACACCCAGCAGACCGCCGGTGACGCACAGCGCCGAGGATTCGGCCAAAAACTGCGCAGTGATATCGCGACGACTTGCGCCCAGAGCGCGGCGGATGCCGATCTCGCGGATGCGCTCCGTTACGTTGGTAAGCATCATATTCATAATGCCGATACCGCCGACAAGCAGCGAGATGCTGGCGACAGCACCCATGATGAGCGAAAACGCGCCCATAAAGGAGTTGAGTGCATCGATGGCGCTTTTCATGGAGGTCGCCGATACACTGTTGTACTCATCCTCCTCCTCGATGCCCTTCATCGCGCGCACCTTGGACTCGATGGTCTTGCAGAGCTCATCCATGTCCGTGCCCTCGGCGGCGAGCGCCGTCACGCTGGGGAATGAAGGATTCTCGTCGCCAAACAGGCCGGAGATGGTTTCGCGTGGCATATACAGCGTGAGCGAGCCCATGGAGTCGCTGCCGCCGTCAATCACGCCGACAATCTGCACCTCGCCGTTGGACACCTTGATGGTTTTCCCCAGCGCATCCTGTTCGTTGCCGTAAAGCTGATCGGCGCCGCCGCGGCTGATGAGCGCCACGCGCGAGCCTGATTGAGACTCGGCCTGGGAATAGGTACGCCCCGCAACGAGCTTTCCGGCCCCCACGGCGTCGAGCATGTCGCTATCGACACCCTGTGCCATGACGGTATAGCTTTTATCGCCGGTCTTGTACTCGGTATACGCGCTGTCGACAATGCCGATCTGCTCTATCTGCGGCACCAGTTTTTGAAGCTTCTCGATGTCCGACTCTGTGAGTTCTTGCGACGAATAGATTTGCACCATGCGTGCCGCATTGAGGCCCAGGCTGTTGACCAGGCTGTTTTGGATGCCGCCGATGAGCGAAGTCATGGCGATAACCGAGGCGATGCCGATGACAATGCCCAGGATGGTGAGCAGGCTGCGCCCCTTGTTGGCCTCGAGCGAGTGAAGGGCTTCCTGGATGAGATCGCGGGCGCTCATGCCATCTCTCCTTTCGGCGGGTTGGCGGAGGCGGAAATCATGGGCAGGCTATCCACGGCGCTGCGCAGGGTCCGCGGTGCATGTGGAATATACGCGCCATCGTGAATGCGACCGTCGCGGATGGTCACGGCACGGTCGGCCTCGGCGGCGATGCCGGGGTCGTGTGTGATAAGCACGATGGTTTTGCCGCGCTTCTGGAGCTTATGGAAGGTCTCCATCACAAGCGCTCCGGTAGCGGAGTCCAGGTTTCCCGTCGGCTCATCGGCCAGGATGATGGGCGGGTCATTGACGAGGGCGCGCGCGATTGCGACGCGCTGCATCTGGCCGCCCGAGAGCTCGGATATGCGGTGGTCCCAGTGGTCGACGGGCAGCGTGACAGCCTGCAGCGCGTGAACGGCGCGCATTTCGCGCTGGCTACGGGGCACATTGGTGTAGGCCAGCGGCAGCATGACGTTTTCGATAACCGACAGGCGCGGCAGCAGGTTGAAGCTCTGAAAGACAAAGCCAATGCTCAGGGCGCGGACTTCGGTGAGCTCGTCATCATCGAGCTCGGCCACGTTGAGCCCTTGCAGGTAATAGTCGCCCGCCGTCGGTTTGTCCAGGCAGCCCAGGATGTTCATGAGCGTTGACTTGCCCGAGCCCGAAGGGCCGGTAATGGCGACGAACTCGCCGGGTTCTACCGCCAGGCTCACGTTGTGCAGGATGTGGGCGCAACCCGCCTCGCTCTCAAAAATGCGGTGCACGTTGCGGATGTCGATAACGGGACGCATTACATGCCCTCGTCGTCAGACATGCTGCCCGAATCCGTGCTGTAGCCGCCTTCAGCCGTTGCGTCCGCTCCGGTGTCCATGACGAGGGTGTCGCCATCGCGCAGCTTGGTAACCGGCACGTTGGGGTTGATCTCGTTGCCCTGGTCGTCGCGCTTTACCTGTGTCTTGCCGACTACGGCTTCGTTGTCGTTTTGCGTCACGACGGTCACCTTCACGCGACGGGTATGCTTGCCCTCGTCATCGGTTGCCACGTTGACGTAATAGTGTTCGCCGTCTTCGGTCATGAGCGCCATCGTCGGCACCATCACCACGTCGTCGAGCTGCTCGGTCACCACCGATACCTCGGCCGTCATGCCCGGCTTCAGGCGCGCGTCGGGCGCCTCTATGAGAATGTCGACGTTAAAGGTTACGCTGCCGCCGCCACCGTTGGCGGCGTCGGAGTTTGCCACCGAGGCGATGGCCGTGACCGTTCCCTGGCTTACGATATCGGGAAACGCGGGATACGTGACGTTGGCACTCTGCCCAACGGCGATCTTGGCGATGTCCTTTTCTCCCACCTGTACGGTCACCTTCATCTTGGATAGGTCGGCGATCTGCATGCACTGCTTGCCGCCGCTCGTATCGCTTTCGCCCATGACCATGCCGCCTGTTACCGTGGCGCCCACCTTGGCGTTGAGCTCCACGATACTGCCCGAGCTCGGGGCCGTGACCGTACGACTGGCCGCCTTGGCGTTCGCCTGATCGAGGTTTGCCTGGGCCGATGCGAGGCTGCGCTGCGCGGCCGATACGGCGTTCGTGTCCGCCGATGCGGCGGAGACGCCAGCCGCTGCGGAAGCTCCATCGACGTCCGTCGTTGGGGTGGCCTGAGCGGCAGCTGCGGCTTTCTTCGCATTAGCGAGGTCTTCTTGAGCGGCAGCAACTGCACGCTGCGCCTCGGCAACGTTGCGATCGAGCTCGTCGTTTTTAATGGTCATAAGCACGTCGCCCTCGTTGACGGATTGGCCCGCCTGCACGTTGATCGAATCGACCGTACCGTCGACAGAAGGGGAGACCACTGAGGACGAAATGGGTTTGAGCTGGCCTTTCGCCTCGACCGTTGTGGTAAACGTGCCCTCGGTCACCATGTCGGTCACCGGCCCGTTGTTGCCTGCGGGCCGTGCGTTGATGGCTAAGGTCACGACAACGGCGATGAGCACAATGGCGGCCACGACGCCGGCCGCAATGCCGCGTCGGATGAGCTTTTTGCGTCGACGTTCGGCACGTTTTGCCTTGAGCTTGGCATATGCCTCTTCATCGGAAATCTCGGTCGCATCGTTCGCGCGCCCGCTCTGCTTATCGGCATGTACGTTTGTAATCAGAGGAATCGTTTCGGTGACATCTTCGAGCGTGTGCTCGGTATCATCCGGGCCCGGGGTGGTCGTGGGGACATTCGGCATAGCGTCTCCTTTATAGAAAGTACCTCGATAAGTATATGCGCCCACCGGTTGGGGTGGGCGCATAGAACGGTTTCTTTCGGAACTGTTAGATTGGTCGCAGCGGTTCCACGTTGTAGAAATGCGCGCGTTGCACTACGAGTGGACAACCACGCATAGGCCGACTTTGATGCAGTCGTGAAGTGCCTTGGCGTCTGCCAGGCGCAGGTTGATGCAGCCGTGGCTGCCGCACCATTTGTACGACTCGGCGTTATCGAAGCTCTTGTCGTTTTGCCAGGTGGCATCATGGAAGCCGATCATGTTGCCCTCAAACGGCATCCAGTAGCTCACCGGACTCTCGTATTTGGGCTTGCCGGTCTCGGGGTCCTTGGCTCCGATCAGGGTGCTGCCGCCGTCGTTGCTGTTGATCTGCCAGACGCCCTCGGGCGTGGCGTCCTCGCCCGGCTTGCCCGAGATAAAGTTGGCCTCCCAAACGATATTTCCGCTCTCGTCATAGTAGCGCGCGTGCTGTTCGGACAAGTCGACGTCGATATACGCCTTCCAGTCGGGCTCTCCCTTTGCGGTAAAGGTGTCGGCCTTCTGGGAGTACTTGATCTCGATTTCGCCGGTCTGCTTGTTGTTAATGGCGTCCTCGACCTGCTTGGCGAGCGAGCTGCTGTCGATGGACCAACCAAAGTCGCCGCCTTCGACGGCGCACTGCTTGCCATCGGCGCGCGTCCACCAGCGAGTGGAGCCCACGGTATTAAAGCCGTTGGCGAGTTCGGCTGCCCAGTTGCTGATCTGCGACGTATCGAGCGTTGGGTTGGCGGGATCGGCAAAGCTGATCCACTGCAATACGGAGCTGCCATCAACCTTGCCGGCATCCTCGCCGTTGAGCTTGAGGGTCACGTTGACGCCCAGGAAGTTGTTGGCGGCATCGCATGCGGCCTGAATCTGATCATCGGTCAGCGTTCCATTGAGCGGCTCATAGGCATCGTTGCCGAGCTTGGAAAGATCTACGGACTCGGCCAGCGAGGCAAGCTCGAGCTCGGCATACTTAATGACATGCTCGCGGTTGATTTTCTCGTTGGAGCGCGCCTTCTCGACGGTAAACTTGCCGGCCTGCTCGTCATAGGAGCTATTGGCCTCGAACGTGCCCGAACGGCCCTCGTTAAACTCGTCGATAGCGGCGCCCAGGTCCTCCTCAAACTTCTTTTGGTCAAAGGCGTCGGAGAGCATGGACAGGTCGACGTCTTGATCAAGATCGACTTCGTTGGAGGTAGCGGTTGTTTTGGTCTTGCCGCTTAAGGATTCCACAAGGCGGACCGGCCAAATAAAGGCTTCGTTGTGGCTGATGATTTCTTTTGTGGCAGCTTCGCCGTCGAAGATGGGCTCATCGGACTCGGGCTGATAGGTCCAGCTAAAGTCATCGCCTGTCACGGTGAGCTTATAGTGCTTCCATGCCGAGTTGACCTTGGTGGCGGCAGACGAAGCGTTGGAGAAGGAGACGTCGACGCCGGCAATGGTGGTGTTGGGGTAGGCTACCTGCGAAAACGCTACGACGCCTACGATATAGACAATGACGATTAGACCCAGGATGACAAAGAGCGTCGTCTTTTTGCCCGACTTATTGTTCTCGGCGGGTTTGCGCGCGGGGCCGCGATCGCCTCGAGCGTGCGTGGGGGGCTGCTTGGGCGCATTGCCGTTTGCCTGGCGCTGCTGACGTTGTTGACGCTGCTGTCGCTGTTGGTTCGGGCGTTGGGAAGCGTTTGCCGCACCACGCTGCTGACCGTGGCTCGGCGCGATAGGACGCGGCGACTGAACGCCGCCGGTGTGCCTGCTCGGCTGCTGCGGATCGGGAATCAGTTGAGTTCGATCGTTTTGCGACATCGTATGCATATCCTTCGATTTTCGCCTTGCGGTTCATCGTGTTTTTACTGGGCTTGCATTATAGCGATTGCCCTGCTGTTTGTGGTACGGAAACGGTGGCATTCAAAAGAGGTGGGACATTTGTCCCACCTTTGAGTGCAAGACTTTAGTCTGCTGGGCGCGCAGCGGCCAGCTTCAACCCACCCGCTATGCGGGTGGAGACAAACGGCTTTACAAAGCCACCCCTCCGACCGATATTGACGATT
>DAWDVX010000031.1:29120-30390 GCA_052346145.1 Collinsella sp. | reverse complement strand
ATGGGAGGTGTTCGGATGAAGTTGATATTCAAGGGTATTATCGCGATTTCATTTGAGCCCTTGGGGTTTGTTGAAATGGGATCGGGATTCGCATAAGATTGAAGCAGATGGCACCCGTTGCCGCGGGTTGGCCAACTCCCAAACACGTTTGTAGCGTGAGAAGTGGCCGTCTTCGCATTACGCGGGGGCGGCTATTTCATTCGACCTCCAATGTGGATGCCGAGCTCCACAGCCGCGATTACAAGCAACAACAACGTCAGGACATCGTCAATACTCATAGTCCATCTCCTTCTCGGGTAGAGGGAGCTGGCCCATCTGCTTCAACTTCCATTGTAGCTAAATACGAACGAATGTTCTATAGAAGCTGCTGTATTAGATAATTAGACAAACATCTAAATATCGAGTATAGTGTGCGCGTCGAACGAAATGATGAGAGGAGGTCCTATGCCGGGAGAGGGTTTTAAGGCGCTTGCCGATCCTACACGGCGTCACATTTTGGAACTGCTGCGCGAGGGCAATTGCACGGCGGGGGAGCTTGCCGAGCATTTCGATATCAGTAAGCCGTCGCTGAGCCATCACTTGGCGACGCTCAAAAACGCCGGGTTGGTGACCGACGAGCGCCATGGCCAAAACATCGTATACAGCTTAAACACCACCGTCATGCAGGATTTAATTGGCTGGTTTATGGGTTTTACAAACAATGAAGGTGATAAGGATGAATAACGAAAACAAGGGCATTCACCCCACGGGGGTATCGTCGCGCGTGTGGATTGCGCTGGTCGCTCTGTGCGTCGCCAATGTCGTAGCGCACCTCATGGTGATGCCGAGCTTGCCTGCGCAGATTCCCACGCACTGGGGCGCGAGCGGCGCCGTCGACGGTTGGGGTCCTAGCTGGATGGCCTCCGCGCTCGGCGTGCTGCCTCTGGCGCTTCTCGCAATGTTCTGCGTGGTGCCGCGCATCGACCCCAAAGGTGAGGCATATCGAACCTCGGGCAAGTTCTACCAGGGCTTCGTAATCGCCTTCACCTTGTTCATGTGCGCCATAAGCTGGCTGGGAGAGCTTACGGTCTGGGGCGTGGTGCCGGCGGTCGGTTCGGTTAACGTGCTGATTTCCGGTGTTGTCGGTTTGCTGTTCATCGGCGTAGGCAACTACTTGCCGCGTGTGAAGCAGAACTATACGCTCGGTATCAAGACGCCCTGGGCGCTTGCCGATCCCGAGAACTGGCGCCGTACGCAGCGCTTTGGCGGTGCCTGCTTTATGGTGCTGGGT
>DAWDVX010000031.1:27996-29110 GCA_052346145.1 Collinsella sp. | reverse complement strand
GATTGCGGTTCTGGCGTTTGGTTCGGTCGGAGCCGTCTACGCCTACTCGTATCTGCTGTGGCGCAAATCGCAGCGAGCCGCTCGTTAAGGTTGCGGAAAACTAGCGTACGCAGTTCATAGTATGTTCCGGGGGACTTTTCCCAGGTAGTATTAAGGGGTATGGGCAACCATGCCCCTTTTTTCGTTAAGTTTCAGAGCTGGTTTCCTCATTTCGTTTCCACTAAAGCGAATCAATAATAGAGAAACAGCAGGTAGAAAGGATAAAACAGGCAAATGGCAGAGTTCATCTACCAGATGTATCAGGCTCGCAAGGCCCATGGCGACAAGGTGATCCTTGACGACGTGACCCTGAGCTTCTACCCCGGTGCCAAGATCGGCGTCGTGGGCCCCAACGGTATGGGCAAGTCGACCCTGCTCAAGATCATGGCCGGCATCGAGGAGGTCTCCAACGGCGATGCCAAGCTCACCCCCGGCTACACCGTGGGTATCCTGCAGCAGGAGCCGCCGCTCGACGACGACAAGACCGTCATCGAGAACGTGCGCATGGCATTTGGCGACATGATCGCCAAGGTCGATCGCTTCAACAAGATCGGCGAGGAGATGTGCGACCCGGATTGCGACATGGACGCCCTCATGGCCGAGATGGGAAAGCTCCAGGACGAGATCGACGCCGCCGACGGCTGGGATATCGATTCCAAGCTCGGCCAGGCCATGGACGCCCTGCAGCTGCCCGATTCCGACATGCCGGTCAACGTGCTCTCTGGCGGCGAGCGCCGTCGCGTGGCCCTGTGCAAGCTGCTGCTCGAAGCTCCCGACCTGCTGCTGCTCGACGAGCCCACGAACCACCTGGACGCCGAGTCGATCCTGTGGCTCGAGCACTTCCTGCACAACTACCAGGGCGCGGTGCTTGCCGTCACGCACGATCGCTACTTCCTGGATAACGTTGCCGAGTGGATCTGCGAGGTCGACCGCGGTCACCTTTATCCCTACAAGGGCAACTACTCCACGTATCTGGAGACCAAGGCCGCCCGTATCGAGGCGCAGGGCAACCGCGACGCCAAGCTCGCCAAGCGCATGGAGGCCGAGCTCGAGTGGGTACGCAGCTCGCCCAAGG
>DAWDVX010000031.1:0-27986 GCA_052346145.1 Collinsella sp. | reverse complement strand
CCCAAGGCCCGTCAGGCCAAGAACAAGGCCCGTCTGGCTCGCTATGAGGAGATGGAGGCCGAGGCCCGCGCAAGCCAGAAGCTCGACTGGACCGACATCCGCATCCCTGTGGGCCCGCGTTTGGGCAACAAGGTGCTCGAGGCCCATCATCTGCACAAGGAGTTCGACGGTCGCGTGCTCATCGATGACCTTTCGTTCACCCTGCCGCGTAACGGCATCGTGGGCGTCATCGGCCCCAACGGTGTGGGCAAGACTACGCTCTTCAAGACCATCGTGGGCCTGGAGCCGCTGACTTCGGGCGAGCTCGAGGTGGGCGAGACCGTCAAGATCTCCTATGTCGACCAGAACCGTTCTGGCATCGATCCCGATAAGAACCTGTGGGAGGTCGTCTCGGATGGCCTGGACCACATGATGGTCGGCGAGACCGAGGTCCCCAGCCGCGCGTACGTGGCGAGCTTTGGCTTTAAGGGCCAGGACCAGCAGAAGCGCGCTGGCGTACTTTCCGGTGGCGAGCGCAACCGTCTGAACCTGGCGCTCACGCTCAAGCAGGGCGGCAACCTGCTGCTCCTCGACGAGCCCACGAACGATCTCGACGTCGAGACGCTGTCCTCACTCGAAGCGGCACTGCTCGAGTTCCCGGGCTGCTCGGTGGTCATTAGCCACGACCGTATGTTCCTGGACCGCGTCGCCACACACATTCTGGCGTGGGAGGGCACCGACGAGAATCCGGGCAACTGGTATTGGTTCGAGGGCAACTTCGAGGCCTATCAGGCCAATCGCATCGAGCGCCTGGGCGAGGACGCGGCCCAGCCGCATCGTATCCACCGTAAGCTGACGCGCGACTAGTAGCAAGTAGAAGGGCCGCCACCAAGGGCGGCCTTTCTTGTAGCGATTGCACTGCAGCTATGCCCTGGCTGCTGGTTTGATTCATAATCAAAGTCATCTCTTTGGGATTAAAGCCCGTTTTTGCTATGAGTGATTTTCTAATTCCGTTTAAAACGTAAAGACGCATTGGGTTGCAAGGACATAAGCAAATCGAATTGAAATATAACCAGTGCTGTAACGTTACAAAAAAGATTATAGAATAGGAGTACCTTATAAGTCGCTTCTCTAGAAAGAAGAACATATGCTTTCGCGTCGTCGTTTTCTGCAACTTGTCGCGTCTTCAATTGTCGCCTTAGCCGCACGTCCGAAAGAGGTTTTTGCTTCGACGGGCAATATTGATGGTGAGCAGATACAATTTACTTCTGAAATTGCGCAAGAGCTTGCCGATAAATATATAAAGGGACTCCTCGGCTATTCGTATACGCCTTCTGACCCTATTCCTTTTGTAGATGTTGATGGGTCCCCGCTTGGTTACATTGTTCCGGTTGTGACATCCAATAGAGCCGCGGGCTATTTGGTTTTAGATGCTTCAGATGATGAAATACTTACGGGATATCGTTTTGGAGACGGCTTAGTCAGCCCTATGGATCGGGGAGGAGATCTTGGTGTCGAGTCTTATTCGTTCAATAACCCAGTCGTAATGATCAATCCATTCGAATTCGGCGTGCAATCTTTGGACGGTTCAATAACAACAAATTGCGGAAGAACAATCCCGGCTGTTTCCATAGAAGGACGGCCTGTCGTTTTATCGAATAAACCTTCAAGCTGGAACGATGTTGTAATTTACGCAACTCAAATGCAGGATTACACAGTATCTGGATTTCGTTCCATTTCTCAGTTTATGTCATATGATGAAAGCGAGATTAAGAGGCTTACCGCCCACTATGCTTGTATGGTGACAGCTTTTTCGAACGTTGCGGAACTGTATGGCATTGCCAATTTATATAGCGACCCTTCGCAATATATGCAGATATGGAATTACACCAATACCCATGCTCTTTCCGATGAAGAACAGACTGTTCCCGGCGTTGTTTTGGGTGGAACGCCGATATCAACCTGTGCAACGGGGTTTACAAATTACTGCGCAAGCAGAGGAAGTACTCTTATCGCCCGCACTGTCTCCTCTCCGGCTATCGCGAGCATTCAAAATGAGATTAACTCTAATAGACCGAATGTTTTACATGCGAGTTTGTACAACGGATCAGCCCATTCTGTAACAGCGGAGGCTTACGCCACACTTACTGGTAAGAAAACTGGAGAGACAAGGCAGATGATTGGCATAGCGGACGGCTGGAATTCATCTTTATCCTTCCTGAAGTATGATCAGAGCTATTATGCGTGGACTTATGGAACGACTTTTTCGAAGTAGGGCGATTCGACTAGCTCTGTCTTTGGTGCTGATGGCTTCATTGGTGGGCTGTTCAACAAAGGAAGAGATATCGCGCGGAGGTTCCGGAGAAGTGACTGCGACAGACTCAGGTTCATTAGAAATAGCTGGCGGGCATGCCGATGTGATGTTACAAGGAAAAGGCGTGCTTAGGTCGATTGATGCTGAAGACGCTGTCTGCTCAATAGAGGATTTGAAGACAGGTGAAACTGCATCGTACCGAGTTTCAGATAATGCTGCGAATATGATTGAGTCGATACCGACTGGAGCGCAGGTTTCTTTTAGATACTTTGCTCCGCAACTTGAGGATGAGCTTGCTTCTCTGGTGTCTATATGCACCGATGACAACTAAAAGGCCTGAATTCAAACGGCCTCGGATGGTCAAATTGGCTATCCGAGGCCGTTTTTTACTCGACCGGGGCTTCGACCTTGTCGATGGCCCAGGCGGCTCCGAGACCGCCGGTGGTGTTGCGGCGGATGCGCACGGTAACCTCGCGGCGCTCGCCGGCCTGCGTGTAGCACAGGGGGAAGTTTGCGCGGTTTCGCGCGGCCTCGATGGTACCGCGCTCGCGGGCGATCCAGTAGTACTCGCCGACAATGCCGAGCGTGTCGGCGCCGTAGGGGAGATAGGTCGACAACTGGTGCAGAAGCGGGCCGGGGCAGAAGACCTCGGTTGCGAAATCGACGGGGAAGTCCTCAGGGATGGCGGGCGCTGCGGGTGCGGGGGTTGGGGCCGCTGCGGGTACCGAAGCCGGTGCCGGTGCGGGAACTTGGTCGCAAGTAGAGGTGGGCACGGATTCGATGACGGGTGCGGGCTCAGGCACCGGTTCCGGCTTAACTGCGGAATCTGCGGGCTTCACGGTGACGGGCGCGTCTACAGCTGCAGTTTCAAACTCAACCTGCATCGCGCTCTCATTCTCGACGCTCGACTTTGCTTCGATGGGCGTGGATGCCATAGTGGTGATGCCGGCGTTGGCGTTCTCGGGGTCATAGACGACCGTGAGCGAGATGGCGGGCTGCGGCGTCTCGGGCTTCGGCGCCGACTCGGTAGCGTCTTGATCGGCGGGCTGATCGTCCTCGGCCTCGTCGCCAAAGACATCGCTGTTTTGGAGCGCAGACGCCTCAGGTTGGCTAGCGGCTTCTTCTGCTGTCGACTTGGGAGCCTCGTTGAGCTCCGCAGTGGCTTCCTGCTCGGATATGACTTCGGGATCGGTCGTAGCGGTGATTTCGGTTTCGGCTTCTGCCGTTACCTCAATAGCGACTTCGATCTCGGGCTCGGGCTCGGATTCTGGCACGGCTTCAACCATGGCTTCAGGCTCGGGACGCTTAACGTGCTTGGGGCGCACGGCCTTGAGGTCCTTCTCGCCGCGTTTTTTCTTTTTGTAGGACTGCTTGGCTCCCTTGGCAGCCTTGGGCTTGTCCTCGCCCTTGGCAAGGGCGGCATCCCAGGCCTCGTTGGCGATGACCGTGGCATACAGGCGACCGCCCTTAAAGACGGTCAGCTTAATGCAGTCGTCGAGCTCCTCGAGCAGCTCGCGCGTGGACTCGAAGCCCAGGTCATAAGCGGCCATGTCACCAGCGGCGAGTGCTTCCTCGACCTGCGTCATAAACGTTTGCTTGCCGCATCCAATCGCATCGCGCAGCAGGCGATACAGATAGATGTGGTTGCCCAGCGAAAGCGTGGGCGTAACTATTGTCTTGCTCATGGCAAATCTCCTCTTTACACACCAAAGCATCTTACCATCGCGCGGGGCTTGCCATCTCGTCGCCCAAGGCAAACGGGCGCGAACCGCTATCGATTCGCGCCCGTTGTACAGGTTGCCTATCTGGGGATGCAGCGCCTAGTTGTCCGATGTCGTGCCTTGGCTTGAACTGTCAGATGCCGTGCCCGATGTGGTGCCACTCGAATTGCTGTTGTTGCTGTCTGCTGTGCCCGTTCCCGACGTGGTGTCGCTCGTCTGGCCTCCCGTGTTCGGCTGCGAACCGTCAGTCGTTTGGCTTGAGTCGGTCGTGCCGGATTGCGCGCCGCTGTTGTTCACAGAAGAATCGGCGCCCTGCGATTGGTTTTGGGTATTCGAGGACGAATCGGTAGAGGTGGAACTGTCTTGCGTGCCGTCCGTCTGTGCCTGCTGGTCTTGCGACTGGGTGTTGCCATTTGCATCGCTTTCCGTCGTGCGCGACGAAAGGATTGGCTCGGGGCGCTTGCCCAGACCCTCACCGGCGGTGGTGATAAGGATGGCGCCGGCGCAGGCGATGACCGCGACGATGGCGATGGCGATCGAGAAGACGATGACCTTCTTTTGCGTCTGACTGCGCTCTGCCGCCGCCTTGGCGCGCAGGCTGTCGGGAGCAACGCGCGCCGTGGTCGCGCGCCCCGCAATCTGGCGCATCTCCTGCGTAGTCGCGGCGCCGCCCAGGTGCTCCTCGGCATTAAACTCAACGGGCTCGTAGGCGCCGGCGGGGTAGTCGACGGCGGCGTGCGTACCTTTGATGGCTTCGGCGCTGGCAGAGATAAAGTGGCGGTAGACCTGCGATGACACAACGGTGATGACCGAGCTCACGGCGGCGCCAATTACTGAACCAGCGATACCAATCTTGGAGGCAAGTGCGACGCTCGTGGCGGCAGCTGCGGCGCCGGCGATGATCTGGGGAATGGAAATGTCGTCAAACAGGCCCTTTTTGGGCGCGATGGCCATGGTCTGTCCGATGGAATGGTTCTCGTGCACGCCGTTGTTGAGCGATGCTGGCGTCATGACGCGCGTGCGCGGCGCGTCGGTGTACTTGGTTGTCATACGGGGTCCTCCCGGTGTAAATCTGCTTCGTTTCGTGTAGCCATCAGGGTACCCACCAGATGTGAATCGTACGTGACATTTAACAGATACCATCAACTCATCAAGGGGGCTTGCTGTCTTTGGTGCAATAGCTTGATGCTAAACTGGATTTACGATTGCGAGGTGGTTTACGTGATGTACCCGTATATGACATTCGAAGACGGTACCGAGGTCGTTCATTCTGACCTGATTACAGATGGGGATATCGAAAAGGTTGTCGTGCATTTTGAACGACCGACGGCAGAGGGCTTCGACTCCGCTCGCTGTGAGTTGCCTTCCTGTTCGTGGACTGACTGGGAAGGGCGTTTTACTCAGAGTGAAAAACGAGCTTTCGAAGAGTGTTTGAGCAAATCATTTAGATTAGTTCGAGTTTAGTTCGAATATAGAAGCCGAATGCGATGACCTAAAGCGTATGCATTTTTAGTATTAGATGCGTATGAAATGGAGGATGTGAATGGATGAGCTAATAGACTTTAAAAAACGATTTCTCAAGAATGGCGAGCTGGTTTCAATTCCAAAAAAGGAAAGCTATAAAAGAATCATGCTGCTATGGGCCGTCTCTTTCTTTGAATTAAATACAAGTTATACGGAGCTTCAGGTTAATCGTGTGCTGTCACAGCTCTATCCTGATTATGCCGTGTTGAGGCGGTACTTGGTTGATTATGGATTCCTATTAAGGGATGAGCGAGGCCTGAAATACGAGGTTAATCGTGATGTTCACGGTATTGAGAGCTAGCCGTCCGGTTCGGGTCCTATATATTGCTAGAGGGATAAGCGAAATAGGCAATTGGTGTGCGAATATTGCTTTGCCAATGCTGATTTACGAGGTAACTCACGATGTTTCTGCAACTGCTTTGATGGTCTGCTGCAGATTTGCCCCCTCTCTGTTTTCAGTTGCGCTCGCGCAGCTGCCTCAGAAGATGGGTATCGGGACACTGCAGGCCATGAGATTGGCAGACTTAATTCGCGCGGGATTATTCGTTTGCTATATTTTTGTTGATAGTAAATGGAGTATGTTTGCTATTACGTGCGCGGTATCGCTTTGCCGAACGGTTGAAATGCCCTGCTTTTACTCGTTGTTAAGAGCCAATACGAATAGTATCAATCGCGACGTAATTAATAATTCGTTTGGGTTTCTGCAGAATTTGATGATGGTTCTGGGGCCAGTTGCCGGCGGTTTTGTTGTCGCTCAATTTGGGGCGGAGGCTGTTCTTGCATTAGACGCGCTTTCTTTTGCCGCGTCGTTCTGGTTGCTGCGAGATGTTCCGTCGGTTATCGAGGTTAATGATAAAGAGGGGATAAGCAAAAATGAAAAAAACAGGACTGCATTTAGTGATCTTAGCGCGAAGCACTTGGCAATTGGTTTCCTATTAATCGATATTTCTAGTGGTGTGGCATTCGGCTCTCTGAATTCTCTTTTGCCAGCTATTGCGCAATTGCAATTTGACTCGTCATCGATACAATACGGATTCCTTCAGAGTAGTCTTACAATCGGACTGTTGTTCGGAAATACAATATATGGTCGTTTAATTAGTGGTTCCGATTGCGTTAAATCATATTGTTTTGTGACGTATCTTGCGCTCGGTGCGTATCTGGCGTTTGGCTATCGCTATGCGTCTGGGATATCGTTTATTTTCCTTTTTATCGTCGGTGCCGGAAACGCCATTCAAGATGTGCTTCTCATAACATCGCTGCAGGATTTGGCGAGAGACGAATCTGAATCGATAAGCCTGTTTTCAATTAGGGAGTCTTTGCAATCGGTTGCTGTTGTTATTTCAACACTCCTTGTTTCGCTGTTCACGAGCATCGCGATGTTCTCAATTCTCGTTACAGGACTTGGTGTATTTTCAATTATGATGGTAGTTGTGTTTCAATTGAATTATTTGCGAAAGATGTGACGTTGATATGCCTAAAACGCTTTTAGTATTTCCCCCAGGATGGAGTCCAGTGGGGCCGTATCTTGCCTTGCCTGTTTTGAAGTCATATCTTCAAGAGGTTGAACAATACAAAGTTGACATTGTTGACTTAAACGTGGAATTTTACGATGACCTCCTATCTTTTAGACATGTCGAAGAGTGCTGTAAAAGGTATCGGGAATCAAAGGATTCGTTTAGTTCGAATGTTCAATTAACAATCGAGTTGATACAAAAGTCAGCACTTAATGTTGACGAGGCAAAAGATATTTTCAGATCGAAGAGATACTTTAATCTAAAAGAAAGACAATATGCTGAAAACATTTTTAGAAATGCACTCTATATCATAAATCACGTCTCATATGGAGTTAAATACACGTTCAACTCCATAGATCTGCCCTATGATTATTATTCGACACCAGAAATAATGAAATCGCTTGCGGATACCTTGCATAATCCGTTTATTTCCTTCTATGAAACTGCCTTTCTTAAGCGTATTCAGAGGGAAAAAATCGAGTTTATTGGGATTTCGGTGAGCGGCTGTTTCCAATTGATTTCTGCAGTTACGTTAGCGAAACTGATTAAAGAAGAATGTCCATCTGTTAAACACGTCTCATTGGGCGGCAATTACATTACTCGTTTAGCAGATGACTGCATGAAAGAATGGCATCCCTTTTTTGAATACATTGATTCGATAATGATGTATGACGGCGAAGAGCCGCTTGCACGTCTTCTTGAGGCTCTTGACTCTGGTGATGACAATCTCGACTGTGTTCCAAACCTTTGCCATGCTAAAGGTGGAAAGATATATAAAAACCATCGGATTGAGCAAACATTTATCAACGATACAGTTCCCGATTTCGATGGCTTCGCCCTTTCTAAATACTTCATGCCTGAGTTAATATTGCCGGTTTATTCCTCTAGGCAGTGTTTTAATCATTGCGCCTTCTGCACCATTCCCGGTGCTACCGGTGGTTGTTACCGAAAGATGCCTATATCGAGAGTATTTGAAATAATGTGTCGGTTAAATGAAAAATACGGCACGAGAGTTTTCTCTTTTGTGGATGAAACATTCGAAGGCAAAAGAATGGAGCAACTCGCGGATGAAATAAACGCATCGGGAAAAACGTTTTTCTGGCATGGAGAAACGAGGTTCTCTCCAACCCTAAGTACAGACGTTTTCAACAAGATATACCAAAGTGGATGTAGGCAGATTCAGTTTGGCCTCGAGTCATACAACCAAAGAGTTCTTGATCTAATGAAGAAGAACACGAGAGTTGATTGGATTGATCGCAATATCCATGATTGTCTCAATGCGGGTATTCCTGTTCATCTATTCTTTATGATTGGCTTTCCGACCGAAACTAAAGAAGAGGCTCTGAACACCTTAGCTTATACAGAGAATGTTTTGAATTATTCAAAACAGGTATGTGGTGTTCCATATTCCACGAGAGGATTTACGAATTTTGGTCTCGTTATGGGGTCGGATGTTTGGAATCATCCCGATAAGTATGGTGTCTCTGTAATGCCGAAGTCCCAATATGAGGATTTGCGCCTCGAAGTGGATTATGTTTCAGGCACTGGTTTAACTTTAAATGAAGCAAAATCCTTATCTGATGAGCATCATATTGATTTTTATATGCAAGAAGTCATAAACGGTAGCGACACAATTGACTTGCCCCAGCGGCTTCATATTTCAGAGGTGACCTGGATCCTAGATTCTATTCACGCTGTCAGGTATAAGGGACATTTGACCAAAGTAAAGCGACGGCTGACTAGTCTAAATCCAGCTGATCGAATCTGGCTGGATTCCAAGACCTCTGTCGTGCTCGTTGAGCCATTTGCCTACTTCTATAATTCTGAATACCATCATGTCTATGCTGTTTCCCAGTTGGTATACCTTAAGTTGGCCCGTTTATTGGAGGCCGATTGTAGCATTTCTCTTATCCTTGATCAGGGCGATCTCGAGCTGACAAGGGCGATAGAAGAACTGTTGCATTATGGATTGCTGAATACAAATATCGATGCCGATTATGTAATGCACGATAATGGTTTTCAATTGGTTAAAAGTTCGTTTGTGAAAGAAGTCGGACGCTCAAAAGAGGGGTTAAGAGTACTGCTGAGTTGTGCCACCCATAGAATGTGTGCGGTTAATGATTTTTCGTTCGCTTTGCTTTCGTTGTTTGAAAAGCCGATTACTAAGAACGAGGTGCGCGACATTTTGAAAAAAGAGGGACTATCGGCAAGCGAGGAGCAATTAAACAAGTTGGTTGATAATTGCATGATACCAGATATACTACAATTGATTAGATAGAGGAGGTTTCTGCATGGACGTTATTAACAAAGATCTCTTGGAGCAGCTGAAAGAGTTTCAGGAAGAGGGCGTCGTGGTAGAAGTGTTCGACTTTGAGGACTACATGGATAAATTCTGCCATTAGTTTCGGAATTTACTCGCCTCGCTTAAAGGAGAAGTCGATTATCGATTTCTCCTTTTTTAATTAAAGATATTTTTGAACTACATGCTCTTAGCACAGGTTGGCCTCTCAGTAAACTGGGAGGTTGCTTTGGCTAGTTAGAGATATGTGAACGTCCGTTAGACTGAATCTCAGGGTAGAAGGGGCCTCCAGTGTCCAGATCAACAAGGCAATGCTGCGTTTCGGCTAATAAGAACGATGGCTTTTTGCGTGTGGCGGCGGCGTCGCCGCAGATTCGCGTGGCCGATGTCGAGGGCAATGCCGAGGTTGCGTTAGCGGCTGTTCGCGCGGCTGTCGAGCGCGGCGTCCGTGCTCTGGTGCTGCCCGAGCTCAACTTGTGCGGCTATACCGCGGCCGATCTGTTCCATAACCGCACGCTGCTGCATGCCTGCGAGGCTGCTCTGGTGCATATCCTCGATGAGACTCGTGAGCTGCCGATTGTCTTTACCGTTGGCTTGCCCGTTGCGGTGGCAGAAAACATCTACAACTGCGCCGCCGTGTGCTGCGCGGGCGAGCTTTTGGGCCTTACGGCCAAGAAGTATCTGCCCAACTATGGCGAGTTCTACGAGCGCCGCTGGTTTGCTCCGGCGCCCGCAGATCCTGTGTGGGTCGAGTTTGCCGGTCAGGGTCCGGTTCCGCTGGGTTCGGGGCTTGTCTACCGCTGCTGTGATGAAGGCGCCGAGGATATGGTGCTGGGCGTTGAGGTCTGCGAGGACCTGTGGGTGCCGGCGCCCCCTTCGACCGAGATGGCGCTTGCCGGTGCGACGGTGATTCTCAACCCGTCGGCCTCGGACGAGATTATCGGTAAGGCAGATTACCGCCGCAGCCTTATCTCCAATCAGAGCGCGCGCCTGTACTGCGCCTATGCCTATGCGGACGCGAGTGAGGGCGAGTCCACGACCGATATGGTCTTTGCGGGCGAGAACCTCGTCTATGAAAACGGATCTAAGCTCGCCGCCACGAAGCTCCTCACCTGCGATATGGCGGTGGCCGATGTCGATCTTGACCGCCTGGTTGCCGAGCGCCGTCGCTCGACCACGTGGACGCGCACCGACGATGCGCCGGAGGCCACGACCGTTGAGTTTTCGTTTGAGGGCGTGCTGGCTAAAGAGCCTGTCCTGCGCGATGCCTGCGATATCGACCGCGTCTTCCCCCGCGCGCCTTTTGTGCCGGCCGACCACGGCGACCTGGCCGAGCGTTGCGAGACCATCCTCGATCTACAAACCGCCGGCCTCAAGACCCGCCTTGCCCATACGGGTACCAAGGCTGCAGTCATCGGTCTTTCGGGCGGCCTGGACTCCACGCTGGCACTGCTTGTGACCGTGCGTGCCTTCGATGCGCTGGGGCTGCCGCGTACGGGTATCACGGCGGTCTCCATGCCAGGTTTTGGCACGACGCATCGCACCAAGTCGAATGCCGAGTCGCTCGCTCGCGACCTGGGTGTGAGCTTCCGCGAGGTTTCGATCCACGCGGCTGTGGAGCAGCACTTCAAGGACATTGAGCACGATTCGGCCGTGCAGGACGTGACCTACGAGAACAGCCAGGCCCGCGAGCGTACGCAGATTCTGATGGACCTGGCCAACCAGGCTGGCGGCTTTGTCATCGGTACCGGCGACCTGTCGGAGCTGGCGCTCGGCTGGGCTACCTATAACGGCGACCACATGAGCATGTACGCCGTCAACGCGAGCGTGCCCAAGACGCTTGTGCGCCATCTGGTGCGCTATGCGGCTGATGTCTTTGGCGGGCGTATTGCCGAGGTCTTGCTCGATATCCTCGATACGCCGGTGTCCCCCGAGCTTCTGCCGCCCACGGGCGATGGCGAGATCGCACAGAAGACCGAGGATTTGGTGGGCCCGTACGAGCTGCACGACTACTTCCTCTACTACCTGCTGCGTTTTGGCTTTGAGCCGGGCAAGATCTACCGCATGGCGCTCAAGAGTTTCGAGGGCGTCTACGACGTCAAGACCGTCCACACGTGGCTGCGTACGTTCTATCGTCGCTTCTTTGCCCAGCAGTTTAAGCGCAGCTGCCTGCCCGATGGTCCCAAGGTGGGCTCGGTGACGCTCAGCCCGCGCGGCGATTGGCGTATGCCGAGTGACGCCAGCTCGCGTTTGTGGCTTGCGCAGATCGACGCGCTCAATCCAATTGACTAAGGTTGGCCAAATTGAACCAATGCGGGGGTTGCAAGCGTTACACTTTTGCAATCTGATGGCCCGTATCGCGCGGCGCTCTTGTCGGAGCGCCGCGTTTTTTATATCGAAAGGTGGCACCATGCAGGCATCGCAGCGTCTCGACCGCTTTGGCGCGGAGGTCTTCGCCTCGCTCAACAACAAGCTTCTCGCACTGAAGGCTCAGGGCAAGACCATTTATAACATGAGCGTGGGCACGCCCGACTTTAAGCCGTACGGCCACGTGGTCGATGCGCTCACACAAGCCGCCCAGGATCCCGAGATGTGGAAGTACGCCCTGCGCGACCTGCCCGAACTCAAGCAGGCCGTGTGCGATTACTATGAGCGTCGCTTTGGCGTTTCGGGCATTACGCCGTCCATGGTGCAGTCGTGCAACGGCACGCAGGAGGGCGTTGGCCATTTGGGCCTGGCTCTGCTCGATCCGGGCGATACCATCCTGGTGCCCGATCCGTGCTATCCGGTCTTTGAAGCGGGTGCCAAGATCGCCGATGCCAAGCTCGAGTACTATCCGCTGGTTGCCGAGCACAATTACCTGCCCTATGTGGCGGGCATCGATCCCGAGGTGGCCGATCGTGCCAAGTACATGATCGTGTCGCTGCCCGCGAACCCGGTGGGCTCGGTGGGCACGCCCGAGATCTACGAGGAGATCATCGCTTTCGCCCGCGAGCACGACCTGCTCATCGTCCATGACAACGCGTACTCCGACATCGTGTTCGACGGCGAGCCGGGTGGCAGCTTCTTGCAGTATCCCGGTGCGCTCGAGGTGGGCGTGGAGTTCTTCTCGCTTTCCAAGTCGTTTAACGTCACCGGTGCCCGTATCGGCTTTTTGGTCGGCCGAGAGGACGTGGTCTCTGCCTTTGCCAAGCTGCGCAGCCAGATTGACTTTGGCATGTTCTTCCCGATCCAGAAGGCCGCCATCGCCTGCCTGAAAGGTCCGCGCGATGAAGTCGAGGCGCAGCGTCTGAAGTACCAGGAGCGCCGCGACGCCCTGTGCGACGGTCTTGAGGGCCTGGGCTGGGAGCGTCCCAACGCGCATGGCTCTATGTTTGTGTGGGCCAAGCTTCCCGGTGGTCGCACCGATTCTATGGCGTTTTGCGAGGAGCTCATGGAGAAGGCCGGCGTTGTGGTGACGCCGGGCGCGAGCTTTGGTCCTTCGGGCGAGGGGCACGTGCGCATGGCGCTGGTTCTGCCACCCGATCAGATCGCTTTGGCTGTCGAGGCCATTCGCGAGGCGGGCCTGTATTAGAAAGCTATTTCGCCTCGTCAATAGCTCGAAACCGATTTCGTGCAGTTATTTTACGAATCCTGCAAACAATTTCGGTAAACGGTCGATTTTTGGCTGCGAATAGGAGCATAATCAAAGTCCCGATTGGATGTATTGGGATTACGGCAAGCCGCTCGGGTCGTTCCCGGGCGGCTTGTTTGTGGAGTGAGATGGGAGTTTCTAATGGTTAACGAGAAGAAGGTCGCTATTGTCGGCTGCGGTTTCGTCGGTTCGTCTTCGGCGTTCGCGCTGATGCAGAGTGGTCTGTTCTCCGAGATGGTCCTCATCGACGTGGACAAGAACCGCGCCGAGGGTGAGGCCCTGGATATCGCGCACGGCATGACGTTTGCCGAGCCGATGAAGATCTATGCCGGCGATTATTCCGATGTCGCCGACGCCGCCATGATCGTCGTCACCGCTGGCGCTGCCCAGAAGCCCGGTGAGACCCGCCTGGACCTGGTCAACAAGAACGTCAATATCTTTAAGTCCATTATCCCCGAGATTAAGAAGTCTGGATTTGACGGCATTCTGCTCATCGTCTCCAACCCGGTCGATGTTCTGACCTATGCCGCCATCAAGATGTCCGGCCTGCCCGAGGGCCATGTCATCGGCTCCGGCACCGTGCTCGACACTGGCCGTCTGCAGCAGATGCTTGGTGCCCACGTTGAGGTTGACCCGCGCGATGTCCAGGCCTATGTCATGGGCGAGCACGGCGACTCCGAGTTTGTCGCTTGGTCCAGCGCTCAGGTTGCTGGCGTTCCGCTGAACACCTTCTGCGAGCTTCACGGTCATCTGGAGCACGAGGCTGCCGAGAAGCGTATCGCCGAGGACGTCAAGAACTCCGCCTACACCATCATCGAGAAGAAGCACGCCACCTACTACGGCGTCGCCATGGCCGTCAAGCGCATCTGCACCGCTGTCATGCGCGATGAGCAGACCGTTCTGCCCGTTTCCTCGCTCATGGTGGGCGAGTATGGCCTGTCCGATCTGGCTATCTCCATGCCGACGGTCGTTGGCCGCGACGGCGTCGTCTGCCGCGTCCCCGTGCCGCTGAACGATGACGAGCAGCATGAGCTCACCGCCTCCGCCAAGGCCCTCAAGGACATCATCGACAGCGTCGACTTCTCCTGCTAAATCAAGCTCGCTAGAGCGAAAAGCTACAATGAAGGCGTCCGGGTCCACACGGCCCGGGCGCCTTTTTGGTGCAAAGTAACCTGACCCCAATGCACCATAGTTGATGGGAGGGCCATGTCGGATTCGCCTAATTTTTTGACCTATGCCCAGACAGCGTTTGATCCGTTTGAGGAACGGCCGTTCTGCGCGGTGGATAGCCTGGTCTTTGCGTGGTTGTCCTATTTGCGTTTGCCGGGTGATATGGCGGAGCTGACGAACTGGCAGGGCCTAGACGTACGCGAGCTGCTGCGCGCCGAGTGCTACCAAGACATGATTGGCGACCTGTGGGATCCGGAGGGGAGTCGTGCCCTGTTGGAGGCTGTGGCAGCAAGCCCTCGCTACCGTGGCGTTCGTGTTTGCGGCTATCGTAGCGTGAGTGATGCCGAGACAACGGAGCAGTTTGCGGCCATGACGTTCCGATTTCCGGCGGGGTTTAGCTATCTTGCCTTCCGGGGGACCGACAGCACGATTGTGGGCTGGAAAGAGGACTTTAACATGGCGTTCCGGTGTCCTGTGCCGGCCCAGGAATCCGCGGCGCGTTATGTAGACGAGGCGGCGGATGCGATTGACGGGCCGCTTTTGTGCGGAGGTCATTCCAAGGGTGGAAACCTTGCGGTGTACGGTGCGGCGATGTGCCCCGATGTCGCCCGTGAGCGAATCGAACGGGCGTATTCCCATGATGGTCCGGGCTTCGTCGAGGAGTTTCTGAGCGGCAACGCCTTCGCCGATCTATCCGGTCGAATCGACAAGACGCTACCTCGGTCGTCGATCTTTGGCATGATGTTCGAGACACAGGAGGACTATGCCATCGTTGAGAGCACCGAGTTCAGCCTGCTTCAGCATAATCCCTTTAGCTGGGTGGTTGATGGTCGCGACTTCGTGTACTGTGAGCGCCTGTCCGCCGGTGCTCGATACGTTGATGGCTCCATTCGCGAGATGCTGCTTGCGGTGTCGCCTAACGAGCGCGAGCGTTTTGTAGATGCGTTGTTCTCCGTGCTTGAGGCTACGGGTGCTGAGCGGTTTGCGGATATCGCTGGGAATCTACGCGAGAGCCTGCCCGTGATGCTCCAGGCTGCGCAAGGCTTTGACAAGGATACGCGACGCTTTGTCTCGCAGACTATCGTTGCGATTCTTAAGTGTGCGCTTCTGCCCAAACGTCCCCAGATCGACATGCCCGCTGCCGGCAAGAGCTTGGCAGAACAGCTCGAGGCTTGGCAGTCCGAGCTCCTGCGCTAACCATTGGTGCAAAGCAACCTGTCCCCGATGCACCAATCTTCGATGCGCCTGGGGCGGGATCGACCGCTATACTGGTTCGTGCCGAAATCGATCTAGAACGGAATGCCGTATATGAAAATCAATCACGCGATTCTGCATATCCTGGACTTTGACTCTGCCGTCAACGTTATGAGCCAGCGCGAGCTCGATATCGAGAGCCGCACCGTGCGTAATTTCGTAACCACGCACCTGCGGCGCGCTCGTACCTCGGCCGACAACAAACGCGCCACGTTTGCCGAGAACTCTGCGTTTGGTGGTGAGCTCAAGGGCTATTTCTTTGGCGAGCGCGAGTTCGTGGACCTGTCGCAGCAGATTGCGGAGTTTATCTCCTCCGAGCTCACCAAAGCCGAGAAAGCCGAGTCCACCGACGTGCTCGTGGCTGATTTTGACGACGATGAGGATGCCCGCTGGTTTGCCGTGATGCTGCTGGGCTCCAAGCAGGCTTTTATGCACGAAGTGGGCCGCGAAGAGGGGGAGGTGCGCAACGACATCGCGCGCCACTACGCCATTCTGCCGAACCCCTCGCAAAAGGTGCCGAGCTATGCAATCGTGCGTGCAAGCACCATGGAGATCGGCTATGTGGATAAGAAGCGCAAGATTGCCGGCGAGGATCGCATGCTCATTCCCGATGGCCTGCTGCAGTGCGACACGGGGGTATCGGGCAAGGAGGTCATCGACACCGTGACGCGTGTGGTCGAGGAAGTCGCCGAGGAGCACGGTGCCAACACGGCTGTAGCACTCGCCAAGGTTAAGGCTGCTGTTGCCGAGAAAGTTGAGGATGACGAGGAACTGCCCCCTTGGGATATCGTCGATGAGGTCTTTGAGGACGAGCCGGTTATCAAGGAGAGCGTGCGCGCGGCACTGACTGAGGAGAAGGTGCCTGAGCGTGTGCCCGTGGAGCGCAAGCAGGTCGAACGCGCGGCGGTGCGCAACCACAAGATCCGTACCGACACGGGCATCGAGATCAGCTTCCCGGCCGAGATGGGTTCGAACTCTGAGTACATCGAGTTTGTCAACGAGCCCAACGGCCTCATCTCCATCGAGCTCAAGAATATCGGCAGCATCGAGAATCGATAAGGCTTTTTACTTTTGAATAAAAGTCTGGATTATTTTTTGAAGTATACTTTGAAATATAATCCAGATTATTTTTTGGAGGTCAAAATGTCCCCACTCGTTCTGGAAAAACCGGTGTTTACAAAAGACCAGGTTGTTTCTGCTACCGAAGCAAGCAAGTCCTTATCCGCCATTCGTAAACGCGCAAAACGCGCGCCTCAGTTCATTGCTGATCATAATGATATCGATACCGTGATTATCGACTATGCTGCCTATGAGGAAATGTACGGCGCGCTGCAGTATCTGCATGAACTTGAGATAAATCGCATCGCTGCGGATCGAGTCAAGCATGGTCCGCATGAGTTTGTTCCGTTTGAGGACGCCTTAACTGCCGAGGAGCTCGCGGAGCTTGAGTCGATGGATTCGGACGCGATTCCCGACGAGGATCTTTTCGAATGAGCGGGCATTTTGTTGTCGGCTTTTTGAATCGAGACGTCGAGAAGGAATATCAAAAACTAGATGGATCCCAGCGCAGGCTCGTCCGTATTGCCGTCGCAAAATTAAAGACGCGCGCTGATGAAATCGGAACGCCGCTTCACGGCGAGCTCGCCGGCTGCAAAAAGATTAAATGGCGGAATGCGGGACTCAGAATGGTTTTCCGAATCCGAGAGGACGGAATGGTTGAGATTGCCGAGATTGTGGCAATAGGGCGGCGCGACCGTTCAGAGGTCTATAAGACGGCTGCCGATCGTTTGTCGAAGCATCCCGCCATGGTTGAATATGACGGAACCTTAAGATGAAAAAGGCCGAAGCCCCGGATTGGGCTTCGGCCTTTGTTGTTTTTAGCTTGGTTGCTGACATTGTGCCGCAGGTTGAGCATGCGTCAGCGAAAACGCCCCAGAGCGAGCAAGGTGACGTGAAAGAGGAGGGCATTGACCTTCTGGTCATGCCCGACGATTGAACGTCAGATTGCCGTTCTGGGGCGTTTGCAGCGTCGAGGCGTTACGCGGTTTGGTAAAACCGCGTAACCTTAAAGTTGGCGCAGACCTTCCTCGAGACCGGTCTTGCTGTCGGTCTGGGCGTCGCGCATCTTGATGACGCGGGCGGGGACACCGGCCACGACGGCGCCGGCGGGGACGTCCTCGACGCACACGGCACCGGCGGCCACGACGGCGCCCTTGCCCACGCGCACGCCCTCCAGGACCACGGCGTTGGCGCCAATCATGACATCATCCTCGATGATGACGGGCGTGGCGCTGGCGGGCTCCACAACGCCTGCCAACACGGTGCCGGCGCCGATGTGGCAGTTCTTGCCCACGGTGGCGCGGCCGCCCAGCACGGCGCCCATGTCGATCATGGAGCCTTCGCCAATGACGGAGCCGATGTTGATGATGGCGCCCATCATGATGACGGCGCGGTCGCCGATTTCGACGCGGTCGCGGATGATCGCGCCCGGCTCAATGCGGGCGTTGATGCCCTTAAGGTCGAGCATGGGGACGGCGGAGTTGCGGCAGTCGTTCTCCACATCGTAGTAGTCGATGGAGTCGGCATTGGCATCGAGGATGGCCTTGAGCTCATCCCAGTCGCCAAAGACGGTCTTGCCACGACGACCGCCGTAGACGTGTGCGTTGCCCCACTGGACCTTCATGCCCGGCTTCTCGCGCACATAAAGCTTGACAGGCGTCTTTTTAGGCGCGGTGGCGATGTAGTTGATAATCTCCTGTGCATCCATCTCGGCTGCGTTGCTCATTTGCTATCTCTCCTTTGGGTGGATTCGGTTGATACCTGGTTAGGCAAACATGACCTGGTCGAATGTATAGAAGCCGTGCTCACGGGTGACGAGCTTCTGCGCGGCTGCCAGGGCGCCGTTGACGAAGATCTGACGGCTCGTGGCGCGGTGGGTGAGCGTGACCTCCTCGTCCTGGCCAAAGAAACTCACTTCGTGCACGCCGGCGACAGTGCCACCGCGCAGCGAGTGCATGCCGATTTCCTTGGGGTCACGCGCGCCGCACATGCCCTCGCGGCCATAGACAGGATGATAACCAGCCTCGGGCTCGGCCTCGACCACGGCGTCGAGTAGCAGCTTGGCGGTGCCGCTGGGGGCATCGACCTTTTGGTTATGGTGTGTCTCGACGATTTCGCAGTCAAAGCCGGGCAGCTCGCGTGTGGCCTGTGCTACCAGATGACGCAGGGCTGCGATACCGATGGAGTAATTGCCGGAGTGCATGATGCGGGCGCTCTGACCTAGCTCGCGCAGGCGGTCCATCTGATCGGGCGTGTAGCCCGTGGTGCCCGAGACCAACGCGGCACCCGTGCGCTCGACATAGGCGACGACGGCATCGAAGGTCACGACGTTCGAGAAGTCGATGATGACGTCGGCTGCCGGGGCGCCCTCGAGCTCGGACAGATCAAAACCGATCTGGGCGACGATATCAAAAACGGGCTGACCGGCGGCGTCGACAACGCCCTCGGCGGTGGTGCGGATGAGCGAGCCCATGCGGCCCGTTCCCATAATGACGGTCTTAATCAAGCAGACCAGCTCCCTTCAGAGCATCGGTAAGTGCGGCGCGCGTGTCGTTGGCCATGTGGCATAGCGGCATGCGGTAGTTTGCCTCGATCATACCCATCTGAGCGAGCGCTTCCTTGACGGGGATGGGGTTGACCTCGCTAAAGAGGGCGTTGATGAGCGGCTGACCGGCAATCTGGATATCGCGGGCACGTGCCACGTCACCGTCTAGATAGGCGCGGCACATGTCATGCACGAGCTGCGGCTGAACGTCGGCCCACACGCTGATGGTGCCCGAGGCGCCCAGGCTCATGAGCGGCACGGTGAGCGCGTCCTCGCCCGAGTACATGCGGAAGTCGTCGGACAACAGGTGGGCAATCTTGGCCGCGTAGGCGACGTTGCCCGAGGCTTCCTTAATACCCATGATGTTGGGGTGCGCGGCCAAGCGCTCTACGTTGCGCTCGCTGATGCCGCAGCCGCAGCGGCCGGGGATGTTGTACAGGATGCAGGGGATGTCCACGGCATCGGCGACGGTCTTAAAGTGCTGGTAGATACCCTCTTCGTTGGACTTGTTGTAGTAGGGGGTGATGAGCAGCAGGCCGTCGGCTCCCAAGCCCTGGTAGGTGAGCGACTTGGTGAGCATGGTCTGCGTGGAGTTGGAGCCCGAGCCGGCGATGACGGGGACGCGTCCTGCAACATGCTTGACCACGGCGGCGACGACGGAGTTGTCCTCGTCATCGGTCATCGTGGCGCTCTCGCCGGTGGTGCCCAGGGTGAGGATGGCGTCGGTGCCATTTTGCAGGTGGAAATCGATAAGGCGCTCGAGCGCGTCGAAGTCGACGCTGCCGTCCTTTTTAAACGGTGTGACGAGGGCGACGATTGAGCCCTCGAGATTGCGGATGTCCATGTTCTTCTCCTTCGCTTCCGCGATCTGGATGCGTTTGTTCCATTGGGCGGCGACGGCCAGGCGCTCGTCTTGGGCGCGACGACGTGCACTTTCGGCGCGCGACTTTGCCAGCAGCTCGCGGCCGCACGGCAGCACGTCGAGCGTGGCAAAGTAATCGCCCGGGCGCTCGGCGCGACGAATGAGATCTGCCGAGCCGTCGGGGCGCAGCAATACCTCGGCGGAGCGCAGACGGCCGTTGTAGTTGTAGCCCATGGAGTAGCCATGCGCGCCGGTATCGTGGATCACGAGTACATCACCCATGTCGATCTGCGGCAGCTCGCGGTCGATAGCGAACTTATCGTTGTTCTCGCACAAGTTGCCCGTGATGTCATACGTGTTCGTGACCGGTGCTGCGGTCTTGTCAGGGCCACCCGGCTGACCCATCACCGTAATGTGGTGGTAGGCACCATACATAGCGGGACGAATGAGATCGACGGCGCTTGCGTCCACGCCGATATAGTCCTTGTAAATCTGCTTCTCGTGGATGGCCTTGGTGACCAGGCAGCCATAGGGGCCCATCATAAAGCGGCCCATCTCGGTGCAGATGGCCACATCGCTCATGCCGGAAGGAACCAGGATTTCGTCGTAGGCCGCGTGCACTCCCTCGCCGATGGCGTGAATGTCGTTGGCCTGCTGCTCGGGCAGATAGGGGATGCCGACGCCGCCGGACAGATTGATAAAGGCGACATGTGCGCCCGTTTCACGCTCCAGGCGCACGGCAAGTTCAAAGAGGGTACGTGCGAGCTTGGGATAATAGTCGTTGGTGACGGTATTGCTGGCAAGGAAGGCATGGATGCCAAAATTCTCGGCGCCCTTGGCCTTGAGCATGCGGAAAGCCTCGAAGAGCTGCTCGGTGGTCATGCCGTACTTGGAGTCGCCGGGGTTGTCCATGATGCCGTTGGAGAGCTGGAACAGGCCGCCCGGATTAAAGCGGCAGCTGACCGTCTTGGGGATGGGTCCCGCGACGCGCTCAAAGAACTCGATATGGCTGATGTCGTCAAAGTTGACGATGGCACCCAGCTTGTCGGCGAGCTCAAAGTCCGCCGCCGGCGTGTCGTTGGACGAGAACATGATGTCGTGGCCGGTGATACCCAGCGAGCGGGCAATCATGAGCTCGGTATAGCTCGAGCAATCGCAACCGCAGCCGTATTCGTTGAGAATGGAGATGAGCGCCGGGTTGGGATTGGCCTTGACGGCAAAGTATTCCTTAAAGCCCGGGTTCCATGCAAAGGCGTCGCGCACTTCTTGCATGTTGCGGCGGATGCCCGCCTCGTCGTATAGATGAAATGGCGTGGGGAACTGCTCGACGATATGCTCGAGCGTCTTCTTGTCCACAAACGGCTGCTTAGCCGCATATGCCTCGTTGGGGGTCAATGCCATGTCCCGTAAACCTCGCTATCCAGACGGCGCCATCGGCGCATCGAATCCGCATAGCGTGGACCCCATGTCCGGATAGCGCTCCCGCATTGCTGCAGACAGTCCTGCGGGTGTTTCCCGCAGGCCCACCAGGTTGTTCGTGCCCGAAAAACCCAGTTCGGCGGGTTTCGCCTCCCCGCGGGGTCAAAGCCTGCCGGCTCGCCCGCGGCTCTTCGTGCCCGCGCCTCTATCAAGTGGTAACGACCCTACCACGTTGCACTTTACCAAACAAGAGTATTCGTATATAACGTTTAAAAAATGCAGGGATATGCTAGAAACAAGGGCGTCACAATTCTGCATCACAATATTGTGGGAATGGATATGCCCCATGAAAGGATCCTTTATGACCGAGCTCCAAGAACTTCGTCGCTATCGTCGCGACCTGCATCGCATTCCGGAGCTCGATTTCGAGCTTCCTCAAACCATAGCCTATATAGAGGGCGTGCTCGCCTCGCTTGCCTGTGAAGTGGTCCATCCCTGCCCCAGCTGTGTTTGCGCTTTCTTCGACGCTGGCACGGGCGCCGCGCATGCCACGGCGATTCGCGCCGATATGGACGCACTGCCCATCGCGGAGGCGACGGGTGCGGCCTTCGCCTCGACCCATCCCGGCAAGATGCATGCGTGCGGACACGATGGACACATGGCCATGGCGCTTGCCGCCGCGACGCATGTCGACCGCACGATTCGCGAGCAACCGGGCGTCATCAAGCGCAACGTGCTCTTTGTGTTCCAGCCGGCCGAGGAAACGATCGGTGGCGCCAAGACGGTGTGTGAGAGCGGCGTATTCGAGCGCTATGGCGTCGACCGCATTTTTGGCTTCCACGTATGGCCCGATTTGCCCGCCGGCACGTTGGCAAGCTGTTCCGGTCCGCTGCTAGCGCGTTCGAGCGAGACGCACATTCATATCCATGGCACGAGCATCCATATCGCCAAGACCTATGGCGTTCCAGTCGAGGAATCGCACGATGCGGCATTGGCGGCTGCCAAGTTCTTGGTTTCCGAGCGCGAGCTCATGGACGAGTTGGGTGCCGACGAGCCCTGCATTGGTAAGTTCGGCCTGCTGCAGGCCGGCACCGTCTGCAATGCGGTGGCGGGGGAAGCCCATGTGGCTGGCAGTCTGCGCGTGTTTACGGACGGTATGTTCGACCGTGCGCGTGAGGGCGTGCGGCGCGTGTTGGACGAGGCCTGCGCCGCAACGGGCTGTACGTACGATCTCGATTTTGCCGAGGGCTATCCGCCGGTCGACAACGACCCTGAGTTGTTTGCCCGGATCGTGCCCGCTCTGCCCGAGTTACAACTCGTGGACGAGCCGCTGCTAATCGCCGAGGATTTCGCTTTCTATCAGCGGCATCTTCCGGGCGTGTTCTTCCTGCTGGGCACGGGCGTGCCAGAGGGACAAGAAAACCCGAGTGATCCGGATGGCTGTCCCGCCTATGCCACAAGCGCTCTGCATACCGATAGCATGCTCTTCGACGAGGAAATCCTTCTCAAAGGCCTCGATGTCTACAAACGATTGCTTTTGCTTGACTAAGGCACAAAGGACTATTTGTTCTAGAAAACACGAACAAACGTACGATATAATAGAGATGTAAGTCTATAGAAACGTTTGACGTTACTAACGTAAGGCGATACTATGATTGCATCGTATAAAGATGAGGATACCGAACGCTTTGCCATGGGTGTGCGGGTCAGGAGGTTCGTGCCCTTTGAGCGTGTTGCGTTGAGGAAGATTCGCCAACTGCAGGTTTGTGCTTCGCTTGATGATCTTCGCGTTCCACCGGGCAACCGCCTGGAAGCTTTGAAGGGCGATCGTGCCGGTCAATATAGCATCCGTGTTAACGAGCGCTATCGGGTCTGTTTTGAGTGGAGACAGGAGATGGCTTGGAATGTCGAAATCGTCGATTATCACAAGTGATGAGACTTCGGCCGATTTGCTGTCGCCGGTGACTCCTGGTGAGCTTCTCAAAGAGGAGTTTCTTGTTCCCATGGGCATTTCTCAATATCGCCTTGCGAAAGAGACTGGGATTCCGGCTCAGCGTATCGGGCAGATTGTCTTGGGAAAACGTCGCGTGACGGCCGACACCGACCTCCGTCTTTGCCGTTATTTTGGCCTGACGGATGGTTATTGGCTGCGCGCTCAGGTGGCGTTTGACCTTGAGGCCGAGAAAAGGCGGATCGAACCGGAGCTGAATAAGATCGTTCCTGTCCAGCAGGCCGCTGCGTTGTAGTGCTCAAAGATATTGAGGTTGGAGTGACGATGGAACGACGCCGACAGTCTGCCGTTTATAGTCCCGGTGGGTGTGGATGCGGCTTGTTGTTGCTTCCGGTTATTGCTGTGAGCATTGGCGTGATGTTTGCGCTTGCTGGGCTGGCTGCGGCGGCACTCGTACTGTTTATCACTGCCATCGGCGTGACGATTTGGCTTTATCGCAGTCGTGAACAGCGCCGCGCCGACGGTAAGACCAATGTAGGATGGATTGCCTTTTTGGTCATCGCCTACCTGCTGAGCATCAGCTATTTGGCCTTCTTTATCCTGTTGATGATCAGTGCCTTTACCGGGGAATCCGTCACGGTGGGTTGATCGCTGCCGGCAGACGGTCGCGCGCAGTGCGTTTGCTCGGCGTTTGGATAACTGCATTGGTCGTTTACCGCAGCCTTAGCTCTCAGCTAATGAATTCAAGTTCAATCCTTCCTACGATGTGCTGTGTACCGGCACGGTAGCCGGATCGTAGGAAGGATGAATAATGGCAAAAGAGGGAAAGAAGCCGATCGGTAAGATTGTCCTAGGCATCATCGTGGTGCTGGTTATTGTCGGTGCCGTGGGCTCTATGGGCGGCAACTCAACCGATTCGTCTGCGAGCGATTCGGCAAAACCTGCCGAGACGACACGGCAGGCTGAGGAGCAAAAAGAACCGCAAGAACCGTATACCATTGCTGACGAGGCTGAAGACACTTCCAATCAGTTTACCTATAAGATCACGGGCACCCTGACCAATAACACGGACAAGGAAAAGAGCTACATTCAGATTGAATATGTTCTGTATGATGCCGATGGCAACCAGGTTGGAACGGCTCTTGCAAACACCAATCATCTGAAGGCGGGCGGCTCCTGGAAGTTCGAGGCGCTGGGTACGGTGTCTCCCGACCAGGTTGCTAGCTGGGAGCGTTCGGACGTAAGCGGTTTCTAGCATGTTGCATGCACTGGGGGAGGTGAAGTCGTATGTCCGATAAAAAGCTGACCGAGGAGTTGCTCAATGAGCTTCTCGATGCGCCGAACATCGATGGCTATATCAGGGAGCACGACTTTGCCGCCCCGTCGCTTTCGGACTACCTGAAGCAGCTACTGCAGGAAAAGGGCTTGGAGCGCTCGCGCGTGGTCCGTATGGCTGATCTCAATGAGACCTTTGGCTATCAGATCTTTACCGGTGCGCGTCATCCGAGTCGCAATAAGGTGCTGCAGATTGCCTTTGCGATGGCGCTGACGCTCAAAGAGACCAACCGTGCGCTGACGGCTGCCGGGGTAAGCGTCCTTAACTGCAAGGACCGCCGCGATGCGATTATCATCTTTTGCATCGATCGCGGGTGCAGTCTCCAAAAGGTCAACGAGGAACTGTATCGCTTTGGCGAGGAGACGGTGAGTTAGCGGCTGATATCTGAGCCGGTAGAGCTGTCGAACAACGATGCAAACGAACGGGGCGCGGATGCCATGGGGTGTCTGCGCCCTGCGCTATGATGGAGGCTATGGATACTCAGAGCCCAACATATTCCGATGACGAGCTGACCGCAGCGCTTGCCGAGCACCTGGCGTCGCTCGATCGCGACGAAAGCTATCGCGTGGAGCGTGTACTTAAGCGCTCGTCCGTTGAAGCAACCGAGCTCGTGTACTTTGAAGGAACCGGCGGTGGTTCGCTCGGCCCCTTTGTCCGTAAACGCATCGATGCTTCGGCTCAAATCGGCGGGGCATACGAGCGTCTGTTTGCCGCTCAGCGGGCAGGCAGGCGTTTTGAGCACCTGCCCAGAATCGTCGATTGTCGTCGTGTGGTCGACGAGCTCAACGTGGTTATGGAATACATCGAAGGGGAGACGCTCGGGGCGCTGGTGGACCGTCTGGGAGCCACCCCCGATTATGCGCGTGAATTGTATCCTGCCCTATGCGATGCCGTGGGCGAGCTCCACGCCGGTTTTGCAATAGCGGGGGAGACGTCGGCGCCGGTGATCCATCGCGACCTCAAGCCGTCGAATATCATCGTGACAGGTGCCAACTATACGCCTGATGACGGCCTGACATTTTCATCGCTGGTGATTATCGACTTGGGGATCGCGCGCGTATGGCGCGATGGCGCCGATGCCGACACCGTCAAGTTTGGCACGCGACCCTATGCGCCGCCCGAGCAGTATGGGTTTGGGCAGACGAGTGTGCGCAGCGACGTGTACGCGCTGGGCGCCCTGTTGTTCTTCTGCTTGACGGGAGTCGACCCTAAACCAGGGCTCGACATGCGCGAGCAATGCGAGGCGCGCGGTATTCCCACTCCACTTTCCGATGCCGTCTGCATGTCGATGGCGCTCGATCCGGCCAAGCGTTTTGCGAGTGCGGAAGCATTGGGACGGGCGACGCGCGCGGCATACGATCTGAGTCGCCCCGTGCGGCCTCCTGCGCCTGCGCCTGTCCGTACTCCAGACTCGGAGACAGTGTTGGCGTCCCAAGGGCTCCAGAAACCCGCAGGGCTTCCTGGCCCTGCCGCCTCCGCTGCATGCGGTCTGCTCTCTCGCGTTCCGGAGTCTCTGGGGCGCATTTGGAATACGCTCGTCTGCTTCTCGCTGCTTGTGTTCTTTGCCGGTAGCCACTTTGCCGTCTTTCACCCCACGGGAGCAAACCAAAGCTACCCGACGTGGCTTCTCATAATCGAGTATTTTTTCTTTGTCGATGGCCTTATGGTGCTTATGCATTTTGCGCTGCTCGATAAGCGCCGTCTTCGTCGGCGATTCGCATTGCTCGACAGCTATCGCGGCAAGAAGCTCGCGAAGCTCTTGCTCAAGGCATTGGGTGTGCTGCTCCTATACATGATCGTCATAGTCGCGGTTGCCAATGCGACCGGCGTCGTCGATACCTCCGCTACCTAAAAGAAAAGGGCCCCATTGGGGCTCTTTGCAGTTGCACTTAGATGCGGTTCATCTGAGCGGCGACTTTGTTGTACCAGTCCTGCCACGTGGGCGGGCAGTACTTTTTGGCCGCTGCCGGGGTAAGGGTGGAGCCGTAGTTGGCGCCCAGATAGGCAACGTGAGCGGAGATGCCCTCGCTCCAGCTGCCAAAGCTGCGCCAACCGCCGCCACGTGCACTCCAGCCCCAGGCGTTGTAAGAATTGGCGCAATAAGCACCCTTGGTGCTCTCGATGCAGGCGATGGCGGGGGACCAACGGGGGTCGACACCGGTATTCCAAGCGGCGACGGCAAAGTTATAGCCCTGGCCTGCCATGGGGGAGCCGGCGAGATAATTGTCGATGCGGCTCGTCCACTCATTAATGAACGAATCGTAATCGGAGCTACCGGTATTGGCGTTGTTCACCGTGGTGTCGATGGTGGTGTTGGTGTTGGTGGCCTGGCTGCTGGAATTGCTGCCGCTTACGCCCTCGCCCGAGAGCTTTTCGGCGGCAGCGGCCTTATCGGCCTCAAGCTTGGCAAGCTCGGCGGCATTTTCCTGCTCGGCTTTTGCCTGTGCCTCGCTGCGGAGCTGCTGGGCCTGCGCCAGCGCATCCTCGGCGTTTTTCTGCTCCGCCTCAAGCTGAGACTTGGCCTGCTGGAGCTCGGCCTTGTTCTGCTCGAGTTCGGTTTGCATATTATTGAGCTCTTCGATCTCGTCGACGCTCGAGCTCGTGATCTGGTTGGTGTATTTGCAGGTCGTGATGAACTCACCCAGGCTCTGCGCGTTGACCAGGAAGCTCACGATGGGGTTAGTGCCCTTCTGGTACTTGTACAGATCGCGCATGGCGGAGCTTGCCTTGGCCTGCTGCTCGGGAAGCTTAGCCTCGATTTCCTCGATGCTTGCCTCATTGGAGTCAATCTGCTTTTGCAGGTCATCGAGCTTGGTGCGGGCGTCGTTGTAGGCGCTCGTAGCGGCTTCGATCTTCTGCTGGGCTGCGGAAAGCTGGTCCTGCGTTGCCTGCGAGGCGGCATACGCCGCAACGGGGGAGAGCATCGGCGTGGCCGTCAGCGCAACGGCGAGCGCGGCGCTCGTGATGATACGAGCCGGCTTCGACGCAATGAGCGCTGCGGTGCGATGATTCGAATGCTGCATCCAGTCCCTCTGCAATCAATCGTAGGTTATGGTTCGAACGGTATTCTACTACTGCTTTCGACCTCAACTTGAACCTTAAAGGTCCCAAAGGGTCAAGTTGAACTTGAGGCTTTGGCTTTGACCTGCAGTTATGATGAATTGTTGAGAAACCATAGAGTTCAACTTTAACGTTACGGGGGCCTGTTTAAGAGGGGTTTGGGGCTGTAAAAGCTATCTCAACGTGGGGTTTTACAACTACAGCGTGCCCTCCTGGCGAGCCTGCTCAATCTCTTCGAGCGCCTCGGCGGGGGTGAACGAACAGGCGCCGTCGCCGAGTTTGACTACCTGGATATCGTCGCCGATATGGACCTTTCCGCCCTTTAGTACCACGCCGAAAACGCCC
>DAWDVX010000030.1:0-30493 GCA_052346145.1 Collinsella sp. | reverse complement strand
GCGACACTGAAGTAAGTGTCCATCCTCGCAGTATCCGGTTCTCAAGGTGCACGCCCCGCGGCTGATCCGGTCCGACCGGGCCGCGCGGCAAGGAGATATATTGCCAGACCGGAGGGCCCCCGGGGGCGGGAATCTGGGCGTACACATTTCCTACACATCTTGGGATCCGACTAACGTTTGCCAGCCGTTACCTACCGCTCGCCGAGCATCTCTTTATATAAGGCAGTCTCATGGTTAAAGCGGATACGTCCCCCTAGCTAAAGCACAGCCAGCATCGAGCAACTCATCACGTTCTTCCACCGAGAACCCCTCGGCGTAGACGCGCACCACTGGTTCGGTCCCGCTAGGACGAACCAGCAGCCACGTGTCATCCTCGAATGCCAAACGCAAGCCATCCATATGACTAACGTTTTGCGGCACCTTGCCACAAATCGACTTGGGGTTTACGCCCGGCAGCAGGGTTCGTAACGTTTCGGCATCTTCGGCCTCAAGGCGCAAATCCCGTCGACCGTAACTCGTCTTACCAAAACTGTCCTCGAGTTGGTCGACCAGAACGCCCAAAGGCGCGTCCGTCTTAGCCATAAGCTCACACAGAATCAGACAGGCGAGGATTCCATCGCGCTCGGGCATATGCGCGGCGATGCCGATACCACCGGCTTCTTCACCGCCTATGAGGACGCCGCCCTTCTTCATCTCCGCCGCTATATATTTGAAACCGACTGGTTTGACGGTCACGCGGCAGCCAAGCGCCTCGGCAATGCGACGCACGAGCGTCGAGCATGAAAGATTGACGACGACGCGCCCCTCCAAATTACGAAATTGAACCAAGTCGCCCAAAACGAGCGCCATGATCTGATGCGGATGTATATATCTGCCGCGCTCGTCAACCGCACCGATACGGTCGGCGTCGCCGTCGGTCACCAGACCAGCGCAAGCTCCGTCATCGATAACCGTGCGCTCGCAAGCGTCCACCCAAGGCTCAACGGGGTCGGGGCAGATATCTTCTTGGTCAGACGCCTGCCCGGCGTGAATCTCGTGCACCTCAACGCCAAGCTCGCGCAGCAAGTCGGCTAGATAACCCTGGGCTGCGCCGCCCATGGGATCGACAACCACGCGCAGGTGCGCGCCGCGGATGGCTTCGGCATCGACAAACGATGCCACCGCCTGCATATAGTCAGGAATGATATCCGCGGTGCGATATTGCCCCTCGATCCCCATTGGCTCGGGAGCCATGGTCTCTTCGAGCTCTTCGATGACATCCTGGTTGGCGGTCGAGCCGTCACCCATGCGAATCTTGAGGCACAGATAACCCTGCGGATGATGGGACCCCGTCACCATGAGCGCGCCGCACGCCTCACCGTCATAAGCCGCCGCCCACGTAAGGGCAGGGGTCGGAACAGGTCGCGAAGCGAGCACGGCGTCCAGCCCGTGCGCTGCTAGCACGCCCGCCGCAAGCTCAGCGAACTCGCTCGCCAGGGGCCGGGTGTCGAACCCTATATATACCGTTTTGCCCGGATTGGTCTTTTGCCACAACTCGCCGACGGCATCGGCGATACGGGCAACGTTATCGGCAGTGAAGTCCTCATCGACGCGAGCGCGCCAACCGTCAGTTCCAAAATGAATTATCGCGCACACGCGCAGACACCTCACAGTGTTTGGATCATGGTACGCGTGAGGTATACCCGCAACACGCACTCAGCAACCTGCCGGCACCAGCATTCACCATTTGGGCAAATGCTGCCGAGGACATGCAGGCAATAAAAAAACCGCCCCGTATGGAGCGGTTTTGCCCTTTATATATCGAGCGCCTCGGCCATCGCTGCCGTAGTGATTGCCGTGGTTCCACAGCAACTGCCCACCATTGCGGCGCCGGCATGTCTCCATTCGATGCATGCGCGCGCGAAAGCTTCGGGATTCTCGTGCCATACGGGGCCATCCTGAGTCTGGACCGGATCGCCTACGTTGGGACGCACCGTAACGGGAGTAGTCGCCGATGCAACCATCCTGGGCACCGCCGCATTCGCGGCCGCAAGCGAACAGCAATTAACACCAACCGAGTTTGCGCCGTGTTTTTCGGCGTACAAAACGGCTGCCTCGATGTTGAGGCCATCGCCCAGCAGGTCGCCTTTATCGTCAACGACAAAACTCACCAGAACAGGCATGCCGTCGGCGGCATCTCGGGCGCCGGCAAGCATGGGCTGCAGATTACGGATAGACGTCACCGTCTCGATCAGCAGACCGTCAACACCAGCATTGAGCAAGGCGTGCGCCTGTTCGCGCGCAATGCCGCGGATTTCACGATACTCGACAGAGTCCTCGGCAAACCACTCAATACCGATCGGGCCCATCGAGCCCAGCAGCAGCTGAGGGTGCGCCTGGCGGGCATCGTCGACAGCCCCGCGATTGACCTCCGCCACGGACGGCGCAATCTGGTCGTGCTTGAGGGCATAGCTCGATGCCTGAAAGGTGTTGGTAATGAGCACCTGCGCGCCGGCGGCGACATACAAGCGATGGATACGAGAAACGGTCTGCGGCTCTGCCAGATTCCAAAACGCCGGTGGAATGTCGGCGGCATCGTACTCACTCAACAGAACACTGCCCATGGGACCCTGCGCCAACAAGGTCTCGCTCGACAAGCGGCGCGTAAGTTCCTCGGCACCAAGGCGGTTGTAATAACTCGTATCCATATATATCCCGCTATTCCTCGACGCTGATTCCCTGCTTTTCGAAATAGGCGAGCCAGCGGTTCATCGTGTCCTCGGAAAGCGCATGCTCCATCATGCAGGCCTCGGAATCGGCTCGCTCAAATTCGACACCGAGCTCCTGAACCAAAAACGTGCGGATGAGGCGATGACGGTACCAGATAGCCGTACCAACCTCGCGGCCGCGATCGGTCAGGACTACCTTGCCGTAGTGCGATTGCTCGACAAGTTCGGATGCCTTGAGCGCCGAAACCGCTTTATTGACCGATGCCTTGGAGACGCCAAGGCGCTGCGCGATGTCGACCGATCGCACGCCGTTGGTTTCCCCCTCTTCGCTTTCAATGCGAACCATGCACTCCAAGTAGTCTTCGTTCGCCACCGTCAGATGTAGTTCGCGCGAGCTATTTGTCGTATCCATGATCTTCCGTCCCTTCTGCATTCAATGGCTGATTCTACCCCATCCAAGCGTCGTGGTATGCCGTGGCATACCGTGCTAGAGTTCTTGTTGCACACGACGACCAAGATTGGAGCGGTCTTTATGGAAAACACCACCACGAGCCCCGATGTCCTCGAACGCTTTTTGCGCTACGTCCAGATCAACACGCAGTCCGAGGATGCAAACTGCGACCAGGTACCCTCGAGCGCCGTTCAGTTTGACCTTGCCAACGTGCTGGCTGAAGAGCTGCGCGAGCTTGGTGCGGAAGATGCCCACGTGACCGAGCACGCCTATGTCTGCGCGCATATCCCCGCAAGTGCGGGCGCTGAGGACAAGCCCGCCCTGGGCCTGATCGCCCATCTCGACACCACCGAAGTTGCACCGGGCGCCGGCGTGAAGCCGCACAT
The DNA here is from genome assembly GCA_052346145.1 of Collinsella sp. GTDB lineage: Bacteria > Actinomycetota > Coriobacteriia > Coriobacteriales > Coriobacteriaceae > Collinsella. The sequence goes on along the minus strand of DAWDVX010000030.1, from coordinate 26,948 downwards.
CGTGCACTACGAAGGCGGCAACCTGGTCTGCGGCACGGTTGACGGTAAACCCGTTGCCATGAGTACCGCCAAGCTTCCCGCCCTGAATGACCTCGCGGGTGAGGACCTGGTCTGCAGCGACGGCACCACGCTGCTGGGCGCAGACGACAAGGCAGGCGTCGCCGAGATCATGTCGCTTGTCGCGCGTATCGCTCAGGACCCTTCTCTGCCCCATCCCGCACTCGGCATTTGCTTCTGCCCTGACGAGGAGATCGGCCACGGAGCCGAGCTGTTGGATATCGATACCTTTGGCTGCAAGTACGCCTACACGGTCGACGGCGGCCCCATCGGCGAGCTGGAGTGGGAGTGCTTTAACGCCGCCGAGGCGACCGTCCGCTTTGAGGGCCAGTCCATCCACCCGGGCGACGCTAAGGGTCGTATGGTCAACGCAGGCAATCTGTTCTGCGACTTCAACGCGTTGCTCCCCTACGTGCAGCGCCCGGAGTATACGGAAGGCTACGAGGGCTTTTATCACCTTGAGGGTGTATCTGCGACCGTCGATCACGCCACAGCGCGCTATATCGTCCGCGACCATGACGCCGCCAAGTTCCAGCAGAAACTCGACCTTATTGATGCCGCCGCCTCGATGCTCAACCAGCGTCTGGGTGAGGAGCGTGTGACGGTCGAGATTAAGCAGCAGTATCGAAATATGGCCGAGATCGTTCGTGGCTATCCCGAGCTTATTGATGTTGCCAAGGAAGCCTACCTTGCCTGCGGCGTTGAGCCCCAAGTGCTGCCGATTCGCGGCGGCACCGACGGCGCGCAGCTGTCGTTCCGCGGTCTGCCCTGCCCCAACCTTTCCACCGGCGGCTATTGCTACCACGGCGTCAACGAGTTCGTCCCGGTCAGTTCGCTCGTCAAGATGACCGACGTGCTCCAGGAGCTCGTCGCCCGCTTTGCATAAGCCTGGCTGCACAAGTCCAAAAGACGAATCGCCCCGTCCTCACCAGAGAACGGGGCGATTATTTTTGGTGCACTGAGGACAGGAGGATGTGCGCCAGCCTCTTGGCGTAAGAAGTGTCCCAAACTGCCGGCACATAAGGAACGTCCCCAAGTGCCAAATGCCGCAAGAGTGTCCCCTTTGACTAGTCATTTAAGAACGTCCCCAATGACTACCACTACACAGCATCGCAGGTTGAGCCAACGTCAGCGAGCGCCGCCCAGAGCGAACAAGTTGGCATGAAAAAGGCAGGGCATTGACCTTCTGGTCATGCCCTGCCTTTTGAATGACAAATTGTCGCTCTGGGCGGCGCGCAGCGTCGAGCCGTTACGCGGGCTGGTAAGCCCGCGTAACTCTAGTAGTTGGCTTCGTAGCCGTTACCGTCGCCGGTGGGCTCTTCGTAGTAGTCCGAATCGCTTGAATCGCTTGAGTCATCGGAATCGTCAGAGCTGACCGATGAGGTTGCGGTACCGTTTGCGTAGTCGTCAGACGTGTTGTTGTTCAGGTCGCCGATCGTAGAGCTGGAACCGTCGGAAAGACCCATGGTGTTGGGACCCTTGGGATCCTTGCCGGCATCGACGCGCTCCATCATTTCCTTGAGCTCGTCCTCGCAGACAAAGACGTAGCTCACACCGTCGATCATGGTGCTGTCGTCGGCGTACGAGGGCAGGTTGGCCGAGTAGATACCGTCGACATCCATACCGCGCATGGCGTTGACCGTAGCCACGATATCCTGAACGCTCATATCGGTTACGAGCATATCGGACAGCGAATTAACCAGGCCAAAGATCTTCGTGGCATCGAAGTTATTGAGAATCTGGTTGGCAAGGGCGCCAAGCACCTGACGCTGGTGGCGCATGCGCGTGTAATCGCCGTCGGCATAGGTGTAGCGGCAGCGGGCATAGGTAAGGGCGGTGGCACCGTCCATATGCTGCTGGCCAGCGGTAATCTTAATATCCAGGTGCTCGGGGTCGTCAACATCATCGGTTGCGTTAATGTCGATACCGCCAACCGAATCAATCAGCGCCTGCATACCGTCGAAGCTGACCTCGGCATAGTGGGAAATCTGAACACCGCACAGCTCGTTGACCGCCTCGACCATGGCCTCGGCGCCGCCAACGGTATGGCAGGCGTTGATCTTCATGGTCTCGCCCTTGTACTCGACCTTGGTGTCGCGCGGAACGGAAATGAGCGTCGCCTGCTTTTGCGTGGGGTCGATGCGTGCCAGGATAATCGAGTCGGCACGATACGTATCCTCGCCCGGACGGCCGTCGGTGCCAAGAAGCAGCACGTAGAACGGATCCTTTGCCTCATCGGTGTCAACCAGAACCCGACGCAGATTGTCGGTAATGACATTAGAATCGCCGAGCTTGCCCATAATGGTGGCAAACCACAGGCCGGCAGCGGTAGTGGCACTCAGCAGCACGCCAAGCACGACAATGAGCGCGACGTGACGAATCGTGTGGCTACGACGACGTTGGCGAGCGCGCTCGGAATAGCGAGCCACGTTATCGCGACTGTAGATCTTGGCCTGCGCACCAGTTGAGGGTCTTCGGGCGGTGGTATCCGCGAGGGGCTTTTTATTAAACATAGGCAACCTGTATTAGTAGATGACGGGATCGGGTACGGTAGCATGCTCGACATGCGCGCCGAGCGCCTGCAGCTTTTCGACAAACTGCTCGTAGCCGCGCTTGATGTGATGGATGGCCGAAACCTCGGTCGTCCCGTCGGCGATCAAGCCCGCTACGACGAGGGCCGCTCCGCCACGCAGATCGGGCGAGGTAACCTGTGCGCCCGAGAAGCCCTTGACGCCATGAATCATGGCATGATGGCTCTCGATACGAATGTCGGCACCCATGCGCACCAGCTCAGAGGCAAACATAAAGCGATTCTCGAAGATGTTCTCGGTAATAACGGAACTGCCGTCGGCAAGGGCGGAGAGCACCATAATCTGCGCCTGCATGTCCGTCGGGAAGCCGGGGAACGGAAGCGTCTGGATGTCGACCGGCTTGATACGCTCGGCACGGCTCACATGGACGCCGTCGTCGGTACGCTCGCAATCGATGCCCATAAGCTCCATCTTCTTGAGCACCATGCCCAAGTGAATGGGGCAAAAACCCGTGACGTCGACACCGCGATCGTCGGCCATCAGCGCACCGGCGACGATAAAGGTACCGGCCTCGATGCGGTCGCCCACTACGCGATGGGTAACGGGATGGAGCTCTTCCACGCCCTCGATGGTCACGACAGGCGTACCGGCGCCGACAATCTTAGCGCCCATTTCGTTGAGCATGTTGGCGAGATCGACGATCTCGGGCTCGCGGGCGGCATTGTCGATAACCGTGGTACCCTTCGCGCGCACGGATGCCATAATGAGGTTCTCGGTCGCACCGACACTGGCGAACTCGAGCGTGACGGTGGTACCGCGCAGACCTTGGGGCGCATTAGCGTTGATGTAACCGTGGGCGGTATCGAACTCAACGCCCAGGGCCTCGAGACCAAGAATGTGCATATCGATCTTGCGAGCACCCAGGTTGCAGCCGCCCGGCATGGCGATCTTGGCGCGATGGAAGCGACCCAGCAGGGGTCCCATCACGGCTGTGGAAGCACGCATCTTGGCAACGAGCTCGTAGGGGGCCTCCCAAGAATCGACCTGAGAGGTATCAATCTCGAGCGTGTGCTCGTCGAGAACATCGATCGTAGCGCCCATGCCCTTGAGCACCTTGCCCATCACGTGAACATCGGAAATATCGGGCACGTTCTGCAGCGTCGTCTTGCCCGGCGCCAGAAGCGTTGCCGCCATGAGTTTGAGCGCGGAGTTCTTGGCACCCGAGACGGGCACGGAGCCTCCGATGGCGTGGCCACCCTCAACGCGGATAATATCCAAGGTCTACCCTTTCAAAAAGCATGCCCGGGGTGGCTGGGCCATCCCGGGCATGATGTGTTCGCAAATGGTCGAACGCTAAATCGTTTGACTATTGGGCAAGCTTGAGCTTACACCATGCGATTTCATTATAGAGGTAGGCGCGGCGTGCATCATCCTCCGACAAATTACCCAGCTTCTCTTCAAAACCTTGAATATCAGCTTTAAGCTTGTCGGCATCGACGGTCGCCAAATCGCAAGCGCGCTCGGCGAGAACGGTCACGACATCGTCCGCAACCTGGGCATAGCCGCCGGCCACGGCAAACGTGTGGTCGACAGTGCCCATGGCCTTATCGGAAACGCGAACGTAACCGCGGTCGATCGTGCAGATCTCGCTGGAGTGAGCAGGCAGAACGCCAAACTCGCCATCCGTGGACGGAATCGACACAAACGCAGCGTCGCCCTCATAGGCGCAGCTCACGGGGCACACGATGCGGATACGCATAACCTACTTCTCCCCCATCTTGCGGGCGCGCTCGCGCACGTCCTCAATCGTGGAAGCATAGCGGAAAGCCTGCTCGGGCAGGTCATCGGCCTTGCCGTCGACAATCTCGGCAAAAGAGCGGACGGTATCCTCGACGCGGACGTAGACACCGGGGTTGCCGGTGAACTTCTCGGCGACGTGGAAGGACTGCGAGAGGAACTGCTGAATCTTACGGGCACGGTTGACCGTAAGGCGCTGCTCCTCGGACAGCTCGTCCATACCCAGAATGGCGATGATGTCCTGAAGGTCGGAGTACTCCTGCAGGAGCTCCTGGACCTTGACAGCGACACGGTAGTGCTCCTCGCCGACGATCGAGGGATCGAGAGCGTCGGAGGAAGACGCGAGCGGGTCGATAGCCGGGAACAGGCCGAGGGACGAAATGCTACGCGAAAGAACCGTGGTGGCATCGAGGTGCGTAAACGTCGTGGCAGGCGCCGGGTCGGTCAGGTCGTCTGCGGGGACGTAGACAGCCTGGACGGAGGTAATGGAGCCCGTCTTGGTCGAGGTAATGCGCTCCTGTAGGTCGCCCATCTCGGTTGCCAGCGTGGGCTGGTAACCAACGGCGGACGGCATACGGCCCAGCAGTGCGGAAACCTCGGAACCTGCCTGGGAGAAGCGGAAGATGTTGTCGATGAACAGCAGAACGTCCTGGCCGCGATCGCGGAAGTACTCAGCGGTGGTAAGGCCGGCCAGACCGATGCGCAGACGCGCTCCGGGCGGCTCGTTCATCTGACCATAGACCAAGCAGGTCTTGTCGATAACGCCAGACTCGCTCATCTCGAGGAACAGGTCGGTGCCCTCGCGGGTACGCTCGCCGACGCCGGTGAACACCGAGGTACCGCCGTGCTCCTGGGCGAGGTTGTTGATGAGCTCCTGAATCAGAACGGTCTTGCCGACGCCGGCGCCGCCGAACAGGCCCGTCTTGCCGCCACGGATGTAAGGCTCGAGCAGGTCGACGGCCTTGATGCCGGTCTCGAAGATCTCGGTCTTGGTGGTGAGCTCGTCGAAACGGGGCGCTGCATGGTGGATGGGGTAGAACTCCTCCACCTCGGGCATGGGCTTGCCGTCGACGGGCTTGCCCATGACGTTCCAAATGCGGCCGAGCGTCTTGGGGCCAACGGGCATCTTCATGGGCTCACCGGTGTCGGTGGCGATGAGGCCGCGCTGCAGGCCGTCGGTCGAGGACATGGCGACCGTGCGGACGACGCCGCCCGGAAGCTGGCTCTCGACCTCGAGGATCGTGCTCAGATGACCGATCGGGGTCTCGGCCTCGACCGTGAGCGCGTTGTAGATCGGGGGCACCGCGCCGTCAAACTTGACGTCAACGACAGGGCCGATGATTCGCACGATGCGACCATCACCGGCAGTCGTCTTCTTGGTGGCTTCCTCGACCGCAAGCTTTACGGTGTTATTAGCCATTACTGTTCCTCCAATGCTGAGGCTCCGCCGACGATCTCGTTAATCTCGGTCGTGATCGAAGCCTGGCGCACGCGACTATACGTGCGGGTAAGGGTCGAGATGATCGCGGTGGCATTTTCCGTCGCGGAGTGCATGGCCTTGCGGCGTGCACCCTGCTCAGCAGCTGCCGAATCGATCAGAGCCTGGTAGATGACCGTCAGGATATAAGACGGCACAAGCTTGCCGAGAACATGCTCGGGAGAGGGCACGAACTCGAACGTGGACGAGATGCGCTTAGGGGCGTCGGTCTCGTTCTTACGCGGACCGTGGGCCATAGCGATCATCTCGGGGTCGAGCGGCAACAGATGCTCGACGCGAAGCTCCTGATCCACGCGGTTCTTGGCGTGGTGGTAGACAAGCTCGACACGGTCAAGCTCACCGGCACGATACGCATCGCAGATATGAGAGGAGATCATGCGGGCCTGATTGAAATCGGGCTCAGAGGAGTTGCCCTCAAAGTGCATGATGACGTTTGCGCGGTCACGGAAATACGTGGCCGGCTTACGCCCGCACGCGATGATCTCGCACTCGATGCCGTCGTTCGCCCAAGAAGCGGCGAGCTTTTCGGCCGTGCGCTCCACCGTCGTATTGAAACCGCCGGCAAGGCCGCGGTCCGAGGCAATAACGACAATCAGGCCATGCTTGACGCTCTCATGCTTCTGCAGCATGGGATCGGTGCCCGAACAGGAGGCGTCGCCGGCAACCGTCAACATGACGTCGGTCAGCGCCTCCTTATAGGGCTCGGCCTGCTTGGAGCGATCGAGGGCACGACGGATCTTGGCCGTAGAGACCATCTCCATCGTGCGCGTGATCTGCTTGGTCGTGGTAACCGAGGAGATTCGCTTCTTAATGTCGCGAAGGTTGGCCATGGGGCTTAGTTCTCCTCTGATCCAGAAACATCCGAATGGTGCTTGGCCATGAACTGCTGCTTGAAGTCGCCGATGACGCGCAAGAGCTCAGCCTTGGTGTCATCATCGATCTTCTTGGCGCGAACCTTGTCGAGCAGCGAGCCAAAGCCATTGTCCATGTACTCGATGAGCTCGGCACGGAAAGGCAGCACGTCGGCGATCTCCAGGTCATCCAGGAAGCCCTCGTTGCCAGCGAACAGCGTAACGATCTGCTCGCCAACCTCAAACGGCTTGTAACGCGGCTGCTTCAGGAGCTCGGTCATACGGGCACCATGGGTCAGCTGCTTCTGAGTAGCCTCGTCGAGGTCGGAGCCAAACTGCGTAAAGCCGGCGAGCTCCTGGTACGAAGCGAGGTCCAGACGGAGGTTGCCAGCGACCTGCTTCATAGCCTTGGTCTGCGCGTCGCCACCAACGCGGGACACGGAAATGCCCACGTCGACTGCCGGGCGCTGGCCCTGGAAGAAGAGCTCGGACTGCAGGTAGATCTGACCATCGGTAATGGAAATGACGTTGGTCGGAATGTAGGCCGAGACGTCGCCGTCCTGGGTCTCGATGATCGGCAGTGCCGTCATGGAGCCGTAGCCGTTCTTCTTGGACATCTTGACGGCACGCTCGAGCAGACGAGAGTGCAGGTAGAAGATGTCGCCAGGATAGGCCTCGCGTCCGGGCGGACGATGCAGCGTCAGCGACATCTGACGGTAGGCCACGGCCTGCTTGGACAGGTCATCGTAGATGACGAGCACGTGGCCACCGGGGTTGGTCTCGCTGGCGGGCTTGCCGTCCTCGCCGTTGTACATGAAGAACTCGCCGATAGCGGCACCGGCCATAGGCGCGATGTACTGCATAGGGGCGGAATCGGCAGCGGTGGCCGAAACGATGATGGTGTAGTCGAGTGCACCGTGCTGAGCGAGGGTCTCGCGGATGTTGGCAACCGTGGAGGCCTTCTGGCCGATGGCGACATAGATGCAGACCATGCCCTTGCCGCGCTGGTTGAGGATAGCGTCGATGGCGATGGCGGTCTTACCGGTCTTACGGTCGCCGATGATGAGCTCACGCTGACCACGGCCGATAGGCACCATGGAGTCGATAGCGAGCAGACCGGTCTGAACCGGCTCGCACACCGGGGTACGGTCAATGACACCGGGGGCCTTGAACTCGATGGGGCGACGATGCGTGGCGACGATGTCACCCAGGCCGTCGATAGGCTGGCCGAGCGGATTGACGACGCGGCCGAGCATGGCACGGCTCACGGGGATATCCATAATGCGGCCAGTGGTGCGGCACTCGTCGCCTTCCTTGATGGAGTCGACGGCACCAAACAGAACGGCGCCGACCTCGTCACGGTCAAGGTTCTGGGCAAGGCCGAAGACGGTCTCACCGGTATCGGAGCTCTTGAACTCCAGAAGCTCGCCTGCCATGGCGCTCTTGAGGCCGGAGACGCGCGCGATGCCGTCGCCTACCTCGTCGACCGTTGAAACCTCATGCGTATCGACCGTCGCGGAGAGGCTCGTGAGCTGCTCCTGCAGTTTCTTGGCGATATCCTGGGCATTGAGGGTTTCGGACATTAGGCTTCACCTCCGTACGAATTAGCAGAGTTTGCGAGGGTCTCCTGCGCGATGCGCAGCTGCGTCTTGACGGAAATGTCACGACGCTCGCCGCGGGCCTCGAGCACCAGGCCGCCCACGATAGACGGGTCGACCTGCTCGATAAGGAATACCTTGCGGCCGAAGTCCTGCTCGCATTTCTTAGTGATGGTTTGACGCAGCTCGTCGTCGAGCGGGATCGCCGTGGTGACGGTCACGCCCACTACATCCTCGTCTTCCTCGGCAACATACTTAAAGGCAGCTGCCACCTTGGGAAGAAGGTCGAGCTGGTCGCGCTTGGACATGGTGTCGAGCACGGCGATGATCTCGGGGCTGGCAGAAGCCAGGCGCTCGATCATCTCGAGGTCCTCGAACACATGGTTCTCGGCCTTGGCGGCTTCCAGAAGGGAGCGCGCGTAGGTCTCGAGCACCTTGTCCTGATAGCGGCTAGTCGGCATTCAGGCTACCTGCTTCCTGGATGTAGCGCTCGATGAGCTTCTTCTGCTCGGCATCGTCCTCGAGTGCCTCGCCCACGATCTTGGTGGCGACGGCAACGGACAGGTCGGCGATGGAGCTCGCGGCACCGGCGTAAATGGACTTGCGCTCGTCCTCGACGGTCGTATGGGCCTTGGCGATGATCTCCTCGGCCTCCTTGTGAGCAGCCTCGATGATACGGGCACGCTCGGACTCGGCGTCCTTACGGGCCTCGAGAACGATGTCGGCAGCCTGACGACGGGCGTCGGTGACGATCGAGTCGGACTCAGCGCGCTTGGCGATAGCCTCCTGCTTGGTCTTCTCGGCCTCGTCGAGGCTCTCCTCGATCTTCTTGCCGCGCTCCTCCATGGTTTTCATGATGCCCGGCAGGGCGACCTTGGCCAGCACGATCCAGATGATCAGGAAGGCGATAAGCGCCGGGATGAACTCCGCCATCTTAGGGATGAGGATGTCCGCACCGGCAGCGCCGTCCTCGGCGAACGCGGAAACCGGCATGAGCAGCGCGGCCGCGGACGCGGAGAGTGCGATCGCGCTCTTCTGGGATGAAAGATTCATACTTGACGCTCCGTGCTATTTAACGATCAGCGCGACAACGAAGCCGATCAGAGCCAGAGCCTCGCCGAAAGCGGAGCCCATGATGAAGACGGTGAACACGCGGCCCTGGACCTCAGGCTGACGGGCCATAGCACCCGTAGCACCCAGAGCAGACAGGCCGATAGCAAGACCAGCGCCGATAACACCGAGACCGTAACCGATAACTCCCACGATTCCTCCTTTGTCGTGCGTGTCTTATTTCACGCAGGATAACCTTTTTATAACTGCCGGGCTCCATGGGTACGGGCACCGGCGGTTTAACGAATTGCCTTACCTTTAAGGCACGAACGGAAGACTACTCCTCCTCCGCGACCTCCTCTGCCTCGGAGACATACACGGCGGTAAGGACCGTGAAGACGTAAGCCTGGATGGCGCCGACCACAAGCTCGATCGCATAGATCAGGATGAGGATGGCAAGCCAGGCCAGCGAAGGCAGGGCGCCGACGGCGTGGGCCGCGGAAACCTGCTGAAGCAGCGGCTGCATGAACATGCTCGCCATGATGGCGAACGAGCCCATGACCACGTGTCCTGCGAACATGTTGCAGAACAGACGGACGGCAAGCGTGATGAGGCGCAGGAAGGTCGAGAAAAGCTCGACGACCCACACGAGCACGTTCATCGGGAAGCTCACGCCCTGCGGGGCGAGGCTCTTGATGTAGCCGATCACGCTGTGAGCCTTGCATCCGTAGTAGATGAAGTACACGAAGGCGAAAATGGCGAGTGCGGCGGTGGAGCCGATTGCGCCGGTGCCGGGCTTCATTCCCGGGATCAGGCCGATCATGTTATTGATCAGGATGAACAGGAAAAGCGAGCACAGGAACGGGAAGTGCTTCTTCCAGTTCTCACCCACGACACCCTTGCCGATATCGTTCTCGACGTACTCGATGATGTACTCGAAACCGTTGACGAAGAAGCCCTTGGGAACCAGGGTCTGCTTCTTCTTGAACACGGCCAGGACGATCAGGAGCACGATCGTGGAGACGATCAGCCAAAACGAGTACTGCGTGATGCCGCAGCTCAGATCGCCCACGACAGGGGTGGAGCTGAACTCGCTGACCAGATGATTAATCTCATCAGGCAGCTTTTCAAAAATTTCCACGACTTACCTTTCGACCTCATGAGGATCTCGCAGCGCCTTGGCGACGCGAACCGCGCAGGCGGCCATAAAGGCCACGAAGCCGATCGCCTCGCCCAGGAGGAACATGCGAAATGCCTCTCCGAACAACACAAACACAACCAAGGTAAAGACGAGCAGAGCGATTGCCGAGACCGCCAGACTCACCATACCCTTGAGCATGTCCGCATTCTGCTTATCGTCAAGAACCGGCTTGAGCGTAAAGACAAAGGGAAGGAAGGCAATCGCGCCCGCGATGGCACCTGCAACGATAGCGAGCAGATCGGCTATCTGAAACACTGGCGTCCTCACTTTCCTTTTTTATCGCCTCACAGGACAGTTCCCGCCAAACATTGGTGACTATTGTACGAGCCAATTGCTAAAGTACAACCGAAAAAGCATCGGTTAATACGCACCTGTTCGTTTTCTTAAGACCTTCTTTATGCCGCAGGTACGGTAATACGTTTTTCTCGAACCCTGCAGGGCAAAACGTCCGTTAACAGGAGTGCGCGCGGTCGTCTTTTGTTCGACCGCGCGCACCATTTCTTCGTATTTTCGACGTTAGCCGGTATGGCCCAGAGATTACAGCGTGCCGTAGATGCGGTCGCCGGCGTCGCCCAGGCCGGGAACGATGTAGGCAGCTTCGTTGAGATGGTCGTCGATGGCGCAGGTATAGATATGCACATCGGGGTCCTTCTCAGTCAGCGACTTGAGGCCCTCGGGGGCCGCGACGATGCACAGCATGCGGATGTCCTTGACACCGCGCTCGCGCAGGTAGCTGATGGCCATCTCGGCCGAACCGCCCGTGGCGAGCATGGGGTCGACGACCAGGCAGATGCGCTGGTCGATATCCTTGGGCATCTTACAGTAATACTCGTGCGGCTCGTGGGTGACCTCGTCGCGCTCCATGCCGATGTGGCCCACGCGAGCGGAGGGCATCAGGTCGAGGATGCCGTCGACCATGCCAAGGCCCGCACGCAGGATGGGCACGATGGCGAGTTTCTTGCCGGCGAGCTGTTTGAACGTGGCGGTAGTGATGGGGGTCTCGACTTCGACGTCTTCCATGGGCAGGTCGCGCATGGCCTCGTAGCCGTCAAAAAGTGCGAGCTCGCGCACAAGCTGGCGGAACTGGTTGGTGCCGGTGTTTTTGTCGCGCAGGATCGACAGCTTGTGCTGGACGAGCGGGTGGTCGACAAGCGTCACACGGGACGCGTCGTAGGTGACGGTCATGGGTTGATTGCCCCTTTCGTTGCGGCCGCAAAACGGCCTTGCTGACAAGGCGCGAAGCAATGTTGCCGCCGCACGCCATGCATTAGTTTAGCGGTTTGTTATATCGAGCAGCCCATCACAGCCCTACTGTGCGGTGCTGAGCGAGCGCCTGACTGCATCACGCCAGCCCGCAAGGTTTTGCTCGCGGCGCTCGGCGGACATGTGGGGAAGGAAGGTCCTAACGATCTGGGCATTTTGCTCCAGTTCTTCCAGGTCTTCCCAATAGCCGACGGCAAGACCCGCCAAGTACGCGGCACCGATTGCCGTGGTCTCCACCGTCTCGCATTGCAGCACGGGGATATCCAGCAGGTCGGCCTGGAATTGCATGATGAACTCGTTGCGTGAGGCGCCGCCATCGACGGACAGGCGCTCAATCGAAAGTCCCACGTCCTGCTCCATGGCGCGCAGCACGTCATAACTCTGGTAGGCCATGGACTCGCAGGCCGCACGCACAATGGTCGCGCGACTCGAGGCACCGGTCAGGCCGCACACGATACCGCGGGCACGCGGGTCCCACCAGGGAGCGCCCAGGCCAGCGAAGGCGGGGACGAAGTAGCAGCCCTCGTTGTCGTTGATCGAAGCGGCGAGTTGCGCGGACTCGCTCACACTCGAGATGATGCCCATGTTGTTGCGCAGCCAGTTCATGGTTGAGCCGGCGGCAAAGATAGAACCCTCGAGCGCATAGCTGATCTTGCCGTCCGCGGCGATACCGATCGTGGAGACCAGACCGTTCTTGGATTCGACGACCTCGTCGCCGGTGTTCATGAGCATAAAGCAACCCGTGCCATAGGTGTTTTTGGTCTGGCCGGGATGGAAGCAGCAGTGGCCGAACAGCGACGCCTGCTGATCGCCCGCCACGCCCATGATGGGCGGCATGTTGGTCATGATGTCGCTCGCGACGCGGCCGTAGTCGCCCGAGCTCCAACGAACCTCGGGCATCATGGAACGTGGAACGTCAAAGAGCGCCAGCAGGTCGTCGTCCCAATCGAGCGTATGGATATTAAAGAGCGCCGTGCGGCTGGCATTGGTGTAGTCGGTGGCAAAGACCTGACTGCCGGTGAGGTTGTAGATGAGCCAGGCGTCGATGGTGCCGAACATGAGGTCGCCCGCCGCCGCGCTCTCACGCGCACCGTCGACGTTGTCGAGGATCCACTGCACCTTGGAAGCCGAGAAATACGGATCGAGCGTGAGTCCCGTGCGGGAGCGCACCAGCTCTTCTGCGCCCCGCTCGACCAGCTCGTCGATCAGAGGTGCGGTGCGACGGCATTGCCACACGATGGCGTTATAGATGGGTTGGCCGCTTATGCGGTCCCACACCACCGTGGTCTCGCGCTGGTTGGAGATACCGATGGCGGCGATGCGGTCAGAATGGATGCCGCTCTTAAACTGGACCTCCATCATCACGCCGATCTGGCTGGCAAGCACCTCCATGGGGTCTTGCTCTATCCAACCGGGACGCGGGAAGCTGGTTTTGACGCTACGACGTGCCTGCGCGACGATGCAGCCGTACTCGTCGACGATGGTCGCAAGTACCGAGGTGGTGCCGCAGTCGAGCGCCATGATGTAGGAACCGCCAAAGTTAAACGAGGCATCTTCCATGCCCAGGCTGCCCAGATTCAACGACATCGCTTACACCTTTCTATTGCATCGGGTCGGACAGGACCCGTTCGATCTCTGATGCGGGAAGTGCGCCTTGGCGCAGGATCTGGAGCCCGCCGTGCTGGAACGACACGATGGTCGAGGCGTCGCGACACGGGGTCTCGCCGGCGTCGACGGCAACATCGACCCCCTCCAGGATGCGACCTTCGACGGCGGCAAAGCTTGCCGGCGAGGGCGCGCCGTGTGTGTTGGCGCTCGTACAGGCAAGGGGACTGCCGCAGGCGCGGATGAGCGCTTGGACCACGGGAGAGGCCGAAGCGCGCAGGGCCACGGTGTCGTCGGCAGCACGCATAAAGGTCGGCACGCAGGGAGCCGCCTTGACCACGATAGTCAGGGCTCCCGGCCAGCATCGTCGCGCAAGTACGCGGGCATCTTCCGGGATATCCACGCCATAGCGGTCGAGCGCCTCGACGCCATCGACCAGCCAGGCGACCGTTTGGGTGAGCTTGCGCTGCTTGAGGGTAAAGATGCGGCGGTAGCCGGTACCGAGCGCGGGGACCGCGGCGCCATTGACGACAGCCTGCGGATCGCGCGGCCACGATGGGAATTCGCTTGTATCTTGGGGCACGGCGTCCGAGAAGGCGTTGACTGCCACGGCGACACCGTAGACGGTCTCGGTCGGGATCAAGGCCAGGCCGCCGCGGCCGAGCACCTCGGCCGTGCGCTCGACGGCGAGCCGATGCGGCTCGCGCGTTCCCTCGTATACCCGATAGACCGTCTGCATGTGTATGCCAGCCCCTTACGCTCTGGTGAAAGTTTGTTTACTGAGGGGCATTCTCGCACGAAACGTTCAACCTATTTGGCCAGAGTGCATGTTGGTTTGGTGAGCGGCTCTAGTAGTCGGTGAAAGTGAGGGGGTTAATTGAAGATTTTTAGCGCGCAAGCGTAACGGTACGATCGGGAAACTCGATGCTTGCAACCAGTTTTCCGCCGAGGCTCTCTGCGTACCTGCTCAGTGTGTCGAGCCTCATCGAACCCAACTCCCCACGCTCGAGCTCGGATACACGTTTTTGAGAAACGCCCATCGACTGGGCGACCGACGCCTGTGTTAGATCTTTTAACCTGCGAATCTGAGCAAGCTTATAGGCTTCGATACGATCGCGAGTCCTCTCCTGCTCGGCGGTAATGGAGTCGCGTGTTATCCCGCGAGATTCCATATACTCATGCAGTTCCATCTCGATCGAGCCTCCTTACGTGGCGACGGTATATTTGCTCGGCCCTTGGAATGTTGATCGCATACCAACCGTTCCATTTTGCCCTTGACGATCCCGCTCGCGACTTATCACCCGCCAATAGCAATACCGCCTGGCGCTTGGGGTCAAAGGCGAAGAGGATGCGAATCACCTGCCCACCACACGACGTCACTCTCAGCTCCTTTAAATGATGAAGCTTCGAGCCCTTTACGCGGTCAACCAGCGGACGACCAAGGCTGGGACCTTCCTTCTCGAGCACCAAAAGGTCTGCATAAATCTGCTTCAGCGTAGCTTCATCCTGCTCATCAAGCCAAGGTTCAATGTAATCAAGCACGATACGGTACCGATGCAGCTGATTTGACATACCTTTCTCCTTCTATAGTAGAAGTTTTACGGTATATTGCAAGGACAAACTTGCGCAAATGTCTATTTATTCAGCTTAAATACGCTGTTTGGGCTCGGTGACGATGGCTCGAACGATGCGGGGACGATCGGTGAGGTCGCGGACGATGCGCACGTCCGAGAGACCCGCCTGGCGGCAGAGCTCGGCGGCGGCGTCGAGGGCACCCTCGTAGAGCTCGCAGGCAAACAGGCCGCCGGCGCGCAGCATGTAGGGCGCCGCATTGAGCAGGCGGCGGAAGATATCGAGGCCGTCGGCGCCACCCTCAAGCGCCAGGTCGGGCTCGAAGTCCTTGACCTCGTGCGGCAGTGAGCGCATGACGTCGGTCGGGATGTAAGGTGGGTTGGAGACGAGCACATCAAAGGTGCCCCACTCTTCGCGGGGAATGGAACTCACCAGGTTGGTGAGGCTAAAGGCAACCTCATCTGCCGTGAGGCCGAGGGCGTCGCGGTTTTTGGTAGCAAGGTCGATGGCGCGCGGCTCGATATCGGTAGCAGTGCAGGTGACGTGGCCGCGGCGCTCCCAGGCAAGGGAGAGCGAAATGCAGCCCGTGCCGCAGCCGACCTCGAGAACGCGGGCAGTGCAGGGCTCGGTTGGGGCAGGCGCAGCGGCATCCTGAGCCGAAGCCGTCTCCTGGCCGGCACCCTCGATGGCGATGCCGTATTCGTCGAGCTCGGGCTCGGCGGCTTCCGCGGCTTCGGCTTCTGCTGCCTGCGCGGCGGCTTCCTCGGCCTCGCGGTCGGCCAGCTCCTCGGCATAGGCGCGGCTGCCCAATACGTCGCCGCCTAGCGCCGCCTCATCGGCAGCCGTCAGGTTAGCGGCACGGCGCTCGGCGGCTGCGCGTTCGTCTGCCAGCGCGGCCTCGGCCTTGCGTGCCTCCTCGACCTCATCGTTCCAAGGCAGCTCCACGCGCTGACGGGCAGCAGCCTCGGGGCTCAGCACCTCGGCATCCAGATAATTGAGGACTTCCTCGACGAGCATCTCGGTCTCGGGGCGCGGAATGAGCACGCCGGGGGCGCACGCGACGTCGATCATGCGAAACTGCGTGCTGCCGGTGATGTACTGCAGCGGTTCACCTTTAGCGCGACGAACAACGGCCGCGTGCATGGTCTCGAGCTGAGCCGCGTTAAGCGTCTCGTCCATGCGCATATATAAGTCGATGCGTGCCAAACCCGTGGCGGCGCACAGCAGCCACTCGGCAGAAAGACGGGGGTGCTCCTCGCCGCGCTCGGCCAGGTACTCCTTGGTCCACTCGAGACAACGCTTGATGGTCCAGATCTCGTTTGCCATGGGGCCCTCCCCTCTTAAGCGCCGGACGGCGCGCGAATGTCGGAGCAGATTGTACGCGAGGCCAACGCTTGGCAAGGGGCGATTGAAAGCGATTATCGAGAATCAGCCCAGAATTTTGCTTGGAACCTGCCTGAACTGTTCATTCGTCGACGTCTAAATCTGCATTCGTCAAGCTTTTGGCAAGGTTGACCCAAAACTGACCAATATCTAACCAAGAACTTGCCAAATCACTTGACGCGCGACGCATCAAAAAATGCACTGCGTCTTCTTGGACGATTATTCGAGCAATATTTTCAATAGCAGATGAAGGCTGTTAATTACTTTGAGCAGGTAGGCAGCTTAATTTCTAACAAAACAGATTAAATAAACTCGAAAAGTAATATACCCAACCTAGTCATTTAAGAACGTCCCCAATGACTACCTCTAAGGCGCCGCAGGTTGAGCATACCGCATCCGGAGCAAGGCAGCGCCGCAGGTAGAGGACGGACAGCGAGCGGGTCGCATTTGAGACAAGGTGACGTGAAACGAAAGGGCGCTGACCTTCTGGTCGCGCCCTTGAAGTTGAACGTCAGATTGTCCAAATGCGGCCCGCGCAGCGTCGGCTGGTCCGCCGTTCGGTAGAACGGCGGAACCTACACAGCCTGTGCCAGCTTCTCGGCTCGCTCGGCGGCGGCGAGCGCCTCGATGACGGTGCCGAGCTGATCGCCCAGAAGGACGCCGTTGTAGGTGGAGTTGAAACCGATGCGGTGATCGGTCACGCGGTCCTGGGGCTGGTTGTAGGTACGGATCTTCTCGGAACGGTTGCCGTGGCCGATCTGGCTCTGGCGCTCGGCACCGAGCTCGGCCTGCTGCTTCTCGAGTTCCATCTCGTACAGACGGGCGCGCAGCATCTGCATGCAGACCTCGCGGTTCTGGATCTGGGAACGCTGCTCCTGCGACTGCACCACGGTGTTGGTGGGCAGGTGGGTGATGCGCACGGCGGAGTAGGTGGTGTTAACGCACTGACCGCCAGGGCCGGAGGCGCAGTAGGTGTCGATGCGCAGGTCGGACTGGTTGATCTGGACGTCGATCTCCTCGGCCTCGGGAAGTACGGCGACGGTAGCCGTGGAGGTCTGAATGCGGCCCTGGGACTCGGTCTTGGGAACGCGCTGGACGCGGTGCACGCCGGACTCGAACTTCATGACGGAGTAGACGCGGTCGCCCTCGACCTTGAACTCGATGGACTTAAAGCCACCGGCCTCGCTGGGGCTGGAATCGAGCACGGTAGTCTTCCAGCCGCGCGACTCGCAAAAGCGCTGGTACATCTTGTACAGATCGCCGGCGAAGATGGCCGCCTCGTCGCCACCGGCGGCGGAGCGGATCTCGACGATGGTGTTCTTGTCGTCGTTGGGGTCGCTCGGGATGAGCATGTACTTGATGTCTTCCTCGAGCTGGGGAAGCTTGGCCTCGTTTTCGGAGATGTCCATCTGGAGCATCTCCTTCTCATCGGCATCGGTGGTATCGTGCAGCATTTCCTTGGCAGCCTCGATGTCATCGAGCGCGCCGATGTACTCGCGCGAGGCGGCAATGAGGTCGGACTGGTGCGCGTACTCCTTGTTGAGACGCGTGAACTCCTTGATATCGGAGGCGACGGCCGGGTCGGAAAGCTTCTTCTCGAGCTCCTCGTAGGCCTTGATGATCTTTTCGAGCTTGTCGCGCATGACGGACTCCTTTATATGCGTGAAGGCGAAAATCGGCAGAATTGATGGGGCGCGGGGCGCCGCTGCGGGGGTAAGCCCAGCTAGAACATGTCGATCTTCAGATACATGCGCATCCCTTCGCGTATGGGGTACATAATTGCGGTCTAACCCATACATGATAGCGTGCGCAGGCAAACCTGCATATAACCCGCACGGAATGCGACAAAGGGTCAGTCCGCCAACGCAAGGCTCTACTTCAAGAACATGGCCATATATAGCGGAAGCGTCACCTTTTTGCCGTCTCGGCCGACGTTACCGTCTATCAGCTTGTACCCAAGGTTCACGTCCTGCCGCTCGAGCATGTCGTTGAGCGATACCGTAGATCCGCGCGAGGCCTTCACCTCAATGGGCACAACGCTCGCGTCGGGCGAGTCGACGAGAAACTCTATTTCCCTATCGCCCTTCTGCGACCGCCAATAACGCAGAGCCACACCCCGCGCCGAAAGCATGCAGGCGACCAGGTTCTCGTAGAGGCCGCCCTTCATGGGACCCGCGAGCTTGTTGTTCACCACCGCCTCCAGCATTTCGAAGCCGTACATGGCCATGAGCACGCCCGTATCGGCAGCATAGAGGCGAAACTTCGTCCCGTCTTCATAGGCGGCAAGAGGGAATTGGGCGGCGCTCACCGACTGGCACCGTCGCACCATACCTGCTCCCACGAGCCAATCCACGGACGAGCCAAATTTGCGCGCCGTTCCCCTGTTCTCGACCACGGAATACTGGAACTTCGTATTCTCCTTTGCGAGCTGGCGCGGCAACGATTCAAAGCACGCCCGCGCACGCACGCGCTCGGGGGCTTGCGCGTATCGAGCCACGTCGTCGAGATACGAGGCGAGCAGCCTGCTTTGCTCGTCGAAAGCAACGGCGAAGTTGCCCGTCCGCGCAAAGGCGTCCACCACCGCAGGCATACCGCCGACCGCGAGGTACTCGCGCAGCATCTGCATCATCTTCTGATTCACCGCAACGGGCACGGGCATCAACGACTCATAGTATTCCCGCAAATTGGCGATATCGTCCTCCCCATACCCGCGCGCCCAAAGGTACTCCTCGAAATCGAGGGGGCCCATTTCGACCTCTCGCTCGTACCCAACGGGAATGGAGGCGAGCGCAGCCTCCTCCTTGAACCGAATGCCCAGAAGCGAGCCCGACGCAACGACATCGCACCTGCCGTCGAGAGCGAGATACTTAAGCGCAGCGCGAGCACGCGGGCACTCCTGAATCTCGTCGAGGAAAAGAAGCGTTCGTCCTGGAACAAAGCGCACGCCGGGCACGACGAGCGATATCTGCCGGTAGATCGAGTCGGCATCGATTGGGCCATCGAACACCCGCTTAAGGTCCGGGGACCCAATGAAGTCTATGGAGATGAAGCTTTCGTAGTCCTGCCGCCCGAACTCGGCGACTATGTACGACTTGCCAACCTGTCGCGCGCCCTTGATGAGAAGGCATTCGGCGCCCTTTTTCGCCCGCCACGAACGGAGGGTGTCGAGCATCTTTCGCTTCAGCACACTACGCACCATCCTTCACCTGCTGTTTGCAGCTTTTCAGGATGGATTTTACCAACTTTTGCAGCTTTTCCTGGTGTATTTGGCCTAGATTTGCAGCTTTTCCGGGTCAAGATAGCCGCTTCGTGCAGCTTTTCCGGACTTCTAGAGGGCGCGGCGCGCTTAGGAGCTGCAGAATCATAATCGCGTGCAAACGGCGGGCTAACATAGCCTTTCACCGAAAAGGGCGGGCGGCCGCGCCCTGCGACCACCCGCCCTCAATCAAAGCCCTTCTCGGCCGCCGCAGCTACCGGTTCCGGCGCCGCAGGATCACACCTGTGGCGATCAGCACCACTGCGCCGCCCGCGATGCCACCCAGGGCCATCGGCGACAAGCTGGTATCGCCCATGTTCGGCAGACCCGGCTTCTCCTCCTTCGACACCGGTGGGTTGGTGGGCGGCTCCGTCGGCGGGTTGACCGGCGGGGTGGTCGGCGGCGTGTACGTGTTCTTGAACACCGGCGCCACGTCACCGTCATAGGTTACCGTCGCCACCAGATGGCCCGCGCCGTCGTCCGTCACCATCACCGTTACCTGGTGCTCGGCCGCGTCGTACGTCACGTTCTTCTGACCGTCGTCCACCTCGGAGATGCTGTAGGTGTATGTCCCGGGCTTGTCGTACGAGATCGCCTCGAAGCCCACCGTGCCGCCTGCCGCGTTCTTGGCGGTCTGCAGCACTTTGCCATCGGCATCCTTCAGCTGGAAGGAGAACTGCCCTTCCTTTAGGTCCTTGCCGCTCAGCACCTTGGAGGCCCCCAGCTTCACCTCAGTCGCGGCCGGCGCGTAGCTGTTGCTGAATGCCACCGCATCCGCAGCCTTGCCGCCCTTGCTGTAGGCAACCTGCGCCTCCAGCGCGTGCGTCTCCGCATTCTCCGTCACCGTCACCGTCGCGGTAAAGACCGTCGTGTCGTAGGTGACGCCGTTCGCCGTCGCCCCTGCCTGCTCGGACACGGTGTAGACGTACGTCCCCACCTTGTCCAGCTGCAGCGGCGCGAAGCCGAACGTGCCGTCGGCGCCGTTCTGCACCGTCTGCACCACGTTACCGTCGGCGTCCTTCAGGTCGAAGGAGAACTCACCCTCGGCCAGGTCGCGGCCGGTCAGGGCCTTCGTTCCGGTAATCGTCGCCGTCGTTGCCGTCGGCGTGTAGGTGTTGGTGAAGGTCAGATCCGCGGCCGTCTTGTTCGCCGTCGCGGTCAGCTGGCCGCTGCCGTCGTCGGTCGCACTCACCGTCACATCCAACACCGCATCGCTGTAAGTGATGGTGCCATCTTGGCCCGCAACCTCCTTCACCTGGTACGCATGCGAACCAGTCGCGGTGTACGAGATGGCCTTGAAGGTAAACGCGTTACCCACGTTCGTGGTCCGGTCGATCTCCTGCCCGGTGGCCACGTCAATCAGCGCGAACGTGAACTCGCCATCGGCGGGCGTCCGCATGGTGGCCGAATCGGTATTCTCAAGCACCTTGGTGCCGGAGATCTGGTAGGAGGTCGCGCCCGGCTGGTAGCTGTTCGCAAACGTCATGGTGTTGGGGGTGACGCCGTTCTCGGTGCCCTCGCTCGGCTTCACCGTGGAGTTCTCTACCACCAGCTTGCCGTCGTTGTTGTCCTTCACCACGTAGGTCAGGGTGTACGTCTTGCCGGTGTAGGTCACGCCCGGCACGCCCGGCGCGTCCCCCGTCGGCTGCACCTCGCGGACCGTGTAGGTAAAGGTGCCCGCATGGTCGAAGGTCAGCTTGTCGAAGGCAACCTTGCCGTGCGCATCGTTCTTCTGGGTCTGGATCACCGAGCCGTCAGACCCCACCAGCTCGAAGGCGAAGTCTCCCGCCTTTAGCTGATAGCTGCCGTCGTGCACGTCAACGCTCTTGGTGAGGGCGATCGCGCCGGAGTCCGTCGCCTGTGCCTCATAGGTGTTGGTGAAGCTGGGCTTCGTGACATTCGTGCCGTCGTAGGCGACGCTCGCCTGCAGCGTGCCGGCATTGTCCGCAACCGTCACCACGGCATGGTGCACCGCGGCGTCGTAGGTCACGTAGGCCAGATCACCCTTCCGCTCCACGATGGTGTACTCGTGCGTGCCCGGCTTCGCGTAGGAGAAGGCGTCGAAGTTAACACTTCCGTCCGCGCCGTTGGTCGCGGTCCGGACGGGCTTGGCCCCGGCAAGCTGCTCAGCCGTCAGGTTGCCCTCGTACACATCGAAGGTGAACTCGCCGCCCTTGAGTACGATCGGCGTGTTGTCGTCCTTCTTCACGTACCTCTTCTGCGCACCGAGAGCCAGACCGGTCGCGGCCGGCTGGTAGTTGTTGGTGAAGGTCTCCGGGCCTGATGTGCTCGTAACGATCGCCTTCGCGTTCAGCGTGCCCGTCCCGTCGTCCTTAACCGTTACTTTGTAGGTGAGCGCATGGGTATCGTAGACCATGCCCGGCTCCGTGCCCGACTGTTCCACGATGGTGTAGGTGAAGTCCTTGCTCGCGGCGCCGTCCAAGTCGGAGAGCTGGAACTCGCGCGTGAAGCTGACCTTGCCGTTTGCATCGTTCTTCGCGGTGTCGAGCACGTTGCCGGCAGCGTCCTTCAGGTCGAAGGTGAACTCGCCGTCCGCGGGCTTCGTCGTGTGGTCGAAGCCGTCCGCAACCTTGATGGTCTTGGTCGCCGTCAGGATTACGGAACCCTTTGCGTCGTGGGTGTTGTTGAAGGTGGGAGCCGTAGCGGCACCGTCATAGGTGACGGTCACCTTCGTCTTGTTGTTGTCGCCCTGGTTCTGCTCTACCTTGACGTGGACCTTGACTTCCTTGGCGTCGTAGGCCACGCCGTCGACGGTCTGGCCGGCTTTCTCCTCCTTGAGCGTGTAGTCGTACTCGCCTATGGTCAGACCGGTGAGGATGAGCTTAATCTTGCCGTCCTTGTCGTTCTGGACAGTCTGGATGGGATCAACCGTAGTCGTGTCGCCTTGATATAGGCCGAAAGTGAACGCACCAGCCGTCAGGTCCTTGCCCTTGAGGGTCTTCGTCGCCTCGATAGTGGCGTCGGCCGTCGGCTTCGAGTTGGTGAAGGTCGGAGCGTCGGCCTTGCCGTCGTAGGTGGCAGTCGCGCTCAGCGTGCCGTTCTTGTTATCGGTGACGCTAACGCGCACTTTCACCGTCTTGCCGTCGTAAACGATAGTCGGGTCGGTGCCTTCGACCTCCTTGATGGCGTAGTCGTGCTCACCAGCCTCGGTGTAATCAATGGCCGGGAAGGTGATGTCGCCATTGGCATCGTTCTTTTCTTCGGCGACAACCTTATCGCCCTCCTTCACCTGGAATGAGAACTGCTGGTTCTCAAGGGTGCCGCCCGTAAATTGCTTCTTCGCCGCCAGGGTCACGGAACCCTTCGCAGCATAGCTGTTGTTGAAGGTGGCGAGGTTCACCTTGCCGTTCTTGACCTCAAGCGTCTCGCGCTTGTCATCGCCGCTCTTCTCCACCGTCACGCCTGTGACAGTCAGCTTGGCGTTCTTATCCTCGACCCTCACCGTGACGGTATAGGTCGAGGCGTCCATCGTCCAGCCGGAGTTCTGCACGCCGTCCGCCGCCGCGTCGTCGTCGGCGTCGTGCGCCTCGGTGAGCGTGAACGTGTACGTACCGGCCTTGTTGAACTTCATGCCGGAGAAGTCGACCGTCTGGCCCTTGTCCTTGATGATCTTGCCACTCGTGGCCTTGGACTCGGCATGCTCATTGCCCGCCAGAGCATCCGAGACTTTGAGGTCATCATCATCGATCTGCTTCTGCGTCTCTTCCGTGGCGGTCAGCGTGAACGAGAACGCCTTCTCCGTGCTCTCAACACCGGAGACCTTCTTCGTTACCTGCGGGGTCAGTTCGTCGCTAGCTTCCGCCTTGTAGGTGTTTGTGAACACCAGCTTGTTGGCTTCGGCCAACGTGCCGTCGGGTTTTTGCTTCTCGATCTCACCGGTGATACTTTCGCCTGCGCCGGTCAGATTCGTGGTACCCTGCTTGCGGCCGGTCAGCTTATAGCCCGCGGGCATCTTGTCTGCGCCGGTCAGCTCCTGCACCGCGTACTCGTCGCCCTCGCCAAGACCGTACACGCGAATCGTCTCGTCGGCCTTGATGGCATGGGTGTCGCCATTCTTCAAATCGAACACGTCGCCGGCTTGCTTTCCGGCCCCAGCGTTCTTGAACACTGCAGCCTTGTAGGTCTTCCCCTCGGGCACGGTGAACTTGAAGGTGAACTCCGCGTCCTTATTGCCCGTCAGGCCATCGGGCAGGGCAACCTTCTTCGTCACCTCGAGGCTCGCCTCGCGTTCGTTCGCCACGCGCACGCAGGTGGCACCTGTGAACAGGGCGTTCAAATTCATGTCGTCCAGATTGGCACGGGCGCCCTTCGCATTAGTGTCACCAGGCACGTCCTGCGTGATGCCCATACGTATCCAGCCCGTCTCGGTCTCCAAGCGATAAGGTTTGCCTTCCTCGGTGGGCCCATACTGGTAGACACGTCCGTTGGCGCCGTACTTGAGGTGCACCTCATCCTCGCCGCCCTTGGCGTCATTGTTCCAGGAAAGGTTGTCGTTGCCGTCGAGCGTCCCGTCGGACGTCTGGCGCTGGCCCTTGATCCACGTGAGCGTGTTGTCGATGTCGCCCTCTGCGCCAAACTGGCCCAGGCTCTTCATGAGCGCGCCCGGGCCCACGAACGTCGAAACACCGTCATCGGCCGTACCAGCATCGGCATGGACGCCGTAATCGTCCACAATCACCTTGGTGAGCGTGTCGTTAAGCAGGAAGCCCTTTGGCGCCGAGACCTCCTTTAGGAAGTAGGTCCCCTTCACGAGCGGCCTGTTACCGTCGCTCGTATTCGGGAATATGCCCGCACCTTCGAGCGGAACCGGGTTGCCGACCAACCCCGTCGTCAGGGTGTCAAAGGGGGTCTGCTCGCCATTGAGCATGACCTTGCCGTTCGCGTCCATTTTCACCTGATCGGCCTTGTACAGGCCGAACTTCGCCCCGTCAACGGGCTTGCCCTCGGTATCGGTCTTCTGCACGAACAGGCGATTCTGGATGTTCGTGACGAGCAAGCGCGTGGCAAACTGGCGCTGGAAATTCTTCTCGCCGCTGGGGAGGTCATCGCTGAACACGTGAACCGTGTTGTCCGTATTCGCGTTGGCGATAGAGCTTGCCGTCGTGTGGTAGATGGCCACCGCGTACTCGGCATCCTTGCGGGCATCACCGCTCAGCATGTAGTAGTAGCTGGAGATGTCACCGGGCAGATACGGAATCTCTACCTGGTACTGGCCGCTCGTGTTGAGCGTGAAGGCGTGCAGGTCCTTCTTCGCCGCCTTGATGGCGCCGTCCATGCCCGACTCCTTGGCGAGGGTGTATCCCGCTCCCGTCGATGGGTCGCCCGACACGGCGTACCAATTGTTCTGATCTTTGATATCTGTGCTTGCGCTTTTATCGCGCTTGAGCACCACGGCGAACAGTATGCCGGAGTCCAGGCCGACGGTCTTGTCGGATATCGTCTGGTCATCGTTCGCCTTGTACACGGTCGACGGCGCGGTGATGGTCTCCTTCGCGCCGGCGAACGCACCCGTCTGCCACACGGCGCTGTCTGCGTCCATACCGCCGCGGTTGATGATGACGCCGCCCGCGGCGTCCTTGTCGCTCTTGGGCACGTACTCGAGCTGCATGCTGCCATCCGTCGCCGTGAGACTCGAGCGATATCCCTCGGGCACACGCGTCTCCTTCAGGAGGTAGTACTTGCTGCCGGAGTCCTCGTAGAGATCGTCGAAGTTGATGACGCCGTTGTCCACGTCGTTCGTGAGCGTTAGGTGGCCGGCCTCGTCCGTGGTGCCAGAGCCGAGGAGCTTGCCCTCGGTCTTGAAGTCTTTGTCGGTCTTATAGAGCTTGAACTCGGCGCCCTGTACGAACTTGCCGTCCTGGTCGAACTTGATGATGTCGGACTCGGGCACCGTCACGAGGTTGAACTTGAGCTCCATGTTGGAGTAGAGGGCGCCGCGCTCCAGGTAGAAGAACTTGAGGGTGTGGTTGGTGCTGTCTTTGAAGGTGTTGCCGGCAAAGCCCGAAGTAGTGTCCTTATTTGCCGCCTGGTACTTGCTCAGCAGCGTGCCGTCGTTATTGCCGTTCACCTTAATGTCGCCCGTTTGAAAGTCGATGCTCAGACTCGCCCGGTCGTGAATACCGCCGATATCACCCACGAGGACATCGTCGATGAACACCCAGACGTCATCATCGCCGGCGAACTCGAAGGTCATGGGCTTGTCATCGTTCGTCAGGCCGCCGTTGGGCTGCACGAATCGCGTGGACATTGAGAGGCCGAAGTGGTGGTTGACGGGCTTGCCGCCGTTGTAGCTCGAATTACCGGTGTTGTCTGCCGTGATGCCGTTTTGGACGAGCCGGCCGTTTTCCTCATTGAACACCTCGTCTGCCGCGTCGAACGGGAAGAACTGACCCTGGTGGGACGAATTGCCAATGCCCCAGGTGTCATAGATGTCGAAGGCATTCTTGTCAGCGTTGTAGGCTGCGTAGTTTTCGGAGCTGTCATAGACGTAGTAGCCGCCCTGAACCTTGAGGAGGCCCGTCACGCCAAAATGGGACGTCTTGCCGGTCTGGGCAGAGGAATCGAACAGGTAGTCGAGGGACTCGTCGCCCAAGGCTTCGGAAAGCTTCGGGTAGCCGTCTGAAAGCGTGTTGTTGACGATGCCGGGCCGCGGGCTCGTGCCGCCCGTCCATTGGTTGAGCGGCCCATCACCCTTGCCGTCGTTAAACTGGAACTTGTGGCCTGCGTTGACGCCGCCGCTGCCGGAAACCGACAGATGGTCATCGGGATTCACCCAGTAATCAAACAGGTTGATTGTTGTCCCCGAAGGCGAAATCGTCGGAACCGTGTGGCCCGAAATTGCCGCCTCGGCACGAAGCGGCAGGAAGAAACTCGCCGTCAGCGCGACGGCGAGGACCAGAACAATCGCATATGGCGAGACCGGGCACAGCCCGCGGCGACGGCCATAAGACATGACGGACCACCGCTCGCGCGGCCGATGTTTACCAGGAAGTTCCCTGCTTAGACACCCCCCCGGTAGCAATATTCACGAGTCGAGACGTCATCTCTCTGAGCTCCTGCATAATTTCCTCCCCAGTCACACGGCGACCTGCCCGGGCACTCCCCGGGGGGCCGAGGCAGTCTGGCACATGCCCGCAGTCGTTCAAGGAATACCAACCCCAGCATATGTCTCTTAAGATATCTTAGTCTTTTTCTATGACAGTTTTTGTCTCCTTGAATATCAACTTCATCCGAACACCTCCCATATTCATCCGCACATGTACGGA
>DAWDVX010000029.1:0-31929 GCA_052346145.1 Collinsella sp. | reverse complement strand
AGGTGGATAAGATTTTCCTGGCCGCCGCCACCGCCGCCAACCGGATGCGCATTCCTCTGGCCAAGCAGGCCGTGGCCGAAACCGGCATGGGCGTGGTGGAGGATAAGGTCATCAAGAACCACTACGCCGCAGAGTACATCTACAACGCTTACAAGAACACCAAGACCTGTGGCGTTCTGGAGCGCGACGAGGCTTACGGCATCACCAAGATCGCCGAGCCCATCGGCATCGTGGGCGCCGTCATCCCGACGACCAACCCCACCTCCACCGCGATCTTCAAGACGCTGATCAGCCTGAAGACCCGCAATGCCATCATCATCTCCCCGCACCCGGCTGCCGCCAAGTGCACCATCGCCGCCGCCAAGCTCGTGCTTGACGCCGCCGTCAAGGCCGGCGCCCCCGAGGGCATCATCGGCTGGGTCGATGTCCCCTCCATCGAGCTGACCAACATGGTCATGCGCGACGTCGACATCATCCTCGCCACCGGTGGCCCGGGCATGGTCAAGGCCGCTTACTCCTCGGGCAAGCCCGCCCTGGGCGTTGGCGCCGGTAACACCCCGGTCGTCATCGACGACACCGCCGACGTACTGCTCGCCGTCAACTCCATCATCCACTCCAAGACCTTCGACAACGGCATGATCTGCGCTTCCGAGCAGTCCGTGACCGTCATCGACACCATCTATGACCAGGTCAAGGCCGAGTTCCAGAAGCGCGGCTGCTACTTCGTCAAGCAGGGTGCCGAGATGGAGGCCCTGCGTGCCGCCATGTTCAAGAACGGCGCCCTCGATCACCGCATCCCCGGCATGGCTGCCGCCAAGATCGCCGAGCTCGCCGGCATCGAGGTTCCCGCCAAGACCAAGATCCTGATCGCCGAGGTCACCTCCACCGACCCCGCCAAGGAGGAGTTCTCCCACGAGAAGCTCTCCCCGGTCCTGGCCATGTACCACGCCAAGGACTTCCAGGAGGCCGTCGACAAGGCCGAGCACCTGGTGCTCGCCGGTGGCCCGGGCCACACCGCCTCTCTGTACGTGCACCCCGCCCAGGCCGAGAAGATCAGCCTGTTCGAGCACGTCATGAAGGCCTGCCGTATCGTCATCAACACCCCGTCCTCGCACGGCGGCATCGGTGACCTGTACAACTTTGGCATGAAGCCGTCTCTGACCCTGGGCTGCGGCTCCTGGGGCGGCAACTCCGTCTCCGAGAACGTTGGGGTGAAGCACTTGATCAACGTTAAGACTGTGGCCGAGCGCCGTGAGAACATGCTGTGGTTCCGCGCTCCCGAGAAGGTCTACTTCAAGAAGGGTTCCACGCCCGTCGCCCTCGACGAGCTGGGCAACGTCATGGGCAAGAAGCGCGCCTTCATCGTCACCGACCAGTTCCTCTTCAAGAATGGCAA
This sequence comes from Collinsella sp., assembly GCA_052346145.1. GTDB lineage: Bacteria > Actinomycetota > Coriobacteriia > Coriobacteriales > Coriobacteriaceae > Collinsella. The sequence continues at coordinate 30,533 of DAWDVX010000029.1, read as the reverse complement.
CACCCGCGCCATCGAGGCCAAGCTCGACGAGATGGGCATCGCCCACGACTGCTTCTACGACGTCGAGCCCGATCCGTCGCTGCAGTGTGCACGTCGCGGCGCCAAGCAGATGGCTCTCTTTGAGCCGGACGTCATCATCGCCGTCGGCGGTGGCTCCGCTATGGACGCCGGCAAGATCATGTGGATGATGTACGAGCACCCCGAGTGCAAGTTTGAGGACATGGCCATGGACTTCATGGACATCCGCAAGCGTATCTTCACCTTCCCCGAGATGGGCAAGAAGGCCTACTTCGTCGCCGTCCCGACCTCTTCGGGTACCGGCTCCGAGTGCACGCCGTTCGCCATCATCACCGACAAGGAGACCGGCATCAAGTGGCCGCTCGCCGACTACGCGCTGCTCCCCAACATGGCTATCGTCGACGCCGACAACTGCATGACCGCCCCGCGCGGCCTGACCGCTGCCTCCGGCATCGACGTCATGACCCACGCCATCGAGTCCTACGTCTCCATCATGGCTTCCGACTACACCAAGGGCCTCTCCGAGCGCGCTGCTAAGCTCGTCTTCGAGAACCTGCCCTCCAGCTTCACGAACGGCGCCAAGGACCCGCACGCCCGCGAGGAGATGCACAACGCCTCCTGCATGGCCGGTATGGCTTTCGCCAACGCCTTCCTGGGCCTCAACCACTCCATGGCCCACAAGCTCGGCGCTTTCCATCACCTGCCTCACGGCCTCGCAAACGCCGTCATCCTGACCCGCGTCATGCGCTACAACGCCGCCGAGGCTCCCGTCAAGATGGGTACCTTCTCCCAGTATCCTTACCCCAACGCACTGCACAACTACGCCGAGATGGCCAAGTACTGCGGCATCGAGGGCAAGGACGACAAGGAGGTCTTCGAGAACTTCATCACGAAGCTCGAGGAGCTCAAGGACTTCATCGGCGTCAAGAAGACCATCGCCGACTACGGTGTTGACGAGCAGTACTTCCTCGACACCCTCGACGAGATGACCGAGCAGGCATTCAACGACCAGTGCACCGGCGCCAACCCGCGCTACCCGCTCATGAGCGAGATCAAGGAGCTCTACCTGGACGCCTACTACGGCCGCGAGCCTCAGGACTACGCCGTCTGCTAGTTTTAGCACGGTTTTTTGCGGCGGGGGTGCACGGGTGTTTCACACACCCCCGCCGTCGCTTCTATCGCATCGTTGAAAGGATGCAACCATGCTGCTACCCGATTCCAAGACCGAGCTCGTCCGCCGTGGCAACAAGGTCGTTTACGACCTGGGCGACAAGATCGTCAAGGTCTTTAACGAGACCAAGCCTGTCTCCGACGTGTTCAACGAGGCTTTGAATCTTGCCCGCATCAATGAGTGCGGCATCCGCAGCCCCAAGGCTCTCGAGGTTTCCCAGCTCGAGAACGCCAACGGCTGGGCGCTCGTGACCGAGAAGGTTCCGGGCACCACCCTTGCCGAGAAGATGACTGCCGAGCCCCAGCGCTTCGGTGAGTACCTCGAGATGTTCGTCGACCTCCAGATCGAGATCCACGGCTACACCTCCCCGCTGCTCAACCGTCAGCGCGACAAGTTCGCTCGCATGATCGACAGCCTTGATCAGCTCAATGCCACCACGCGTTACAACCTTCAGGAGCGTCTGGACGGTATGACCAAGGAGTTCAAGGTCTGCCACGGCGACTTCAACCCCTCCAACGTCATCGTCGGCGACGACGGCCAGCTCTATGTGTGCGACTGGGCACACGCTACCCAGGGCTCCCCTGCTGCCGACGTTGCCACCACCTACCTGCTCTTTGCCCTCAACAGCAAGGACCAGGCCGAGGCTTATCTGGAGCTCTACTGCGACCGCGCCGACATGCCCATGCAGGTCGTGCGTCAGTGGACAAGCATCGTCGCCGCTTCCGAGCTCGCTCGTAAGCGCAACGTGAACGATGAGTTCCTGAAGAACTGGATCGACGTCGTCGATTATCAGTAATATCTGAGCGAATTATTTCGCATCGGAGGCACAAAGGAAAACCCCGCAGCTCGCATAGGCTGTGGGGTTTTCCTTTTAGATATCGAGGATGCTACAAGATAAAAGGACGGCCCCGCATCTCCCCGATCTGGAGAAATGCGGGGCCGTCCCGTATATCGAACTACAAGCGAAATCGTCGATTAACGACGGGCCGCCTTAACAAGCTCGGCAACCTTGGCGACGACCTCGTCGATCGCCACATCCTCGCGCTCGCCCGTGGAACGGTCCTTGAGCTCGACGGTGCCGTTCTTAAGGCCACGCTTGCCGAGCACCACCTGATACGGGAAGCCCATGAGGTCGTTATCGGCAAACTTAAAGCCGGGACGCTCATCGCGATCGTCGACGACGACCTCGATACCCTCGGCACACAGGCCATCAACAATCTGCTCGCAGACGGTAGCGCACTCTTCCTTCTTGGGATCAAGCGGAATCACCGCGACCTCGTACGGGGCAACGGAGACCGGCCAGACGATACCGTGCTCGTCGTTGTGCTGCTCCACGACGGCAGCGAGCGAGCGGGACACGCCCACGCCGTAACAACCCATGATGAGCGGCTTCTCCTTGCCGTCCTCGTCCATAAAGGTGGCACCCATGGCCTCGGAATACTTGGTGCCAAGCTGGAAGACCTGAGAGACCTCGATGCCGCGGGCAGCGGAGAGCGGCTTGCCGCAGTGCGGGCAGGGGTCGCCGGCGACGACGGTGACCAGGTCGGCCCACTCGTCGACGGTAAAGTCGCGCTCGGGGCAGGCACCGGTAAAGTGATAGTCGACCTCGTTGGCGCCACAGGCCCACTGCTTGGACTCGCGCAGGCTCTCGTCGCAGACCAGACGAATGCCCTCGGGCAGGTTAACCGGTCCGATAAAGCCCTTATGCAGACCGTTCGCCTGAAGCTCCTCGTCGGTCATCATGCGATAGCCCTTGCCAAAGACATGCTCGGCCTTGCAGTCATTGAGCTCATGATCGCCCGGAACAATGGCCACGACTGGCTTGCCCTCGGCATCGATGAGAGCCAAGGACTTGCGCGTGCCGTTCTCGGGGAAGCCGAAGAACTTTGCAACGGCCTCGATGGTGCCCATGCCCGGAGTCTCGACCTTGGTGAGCGTACCGTCGCCAGGACCCTCGGTCACAACGACCTTGGTGCTTGCCGCCTCGTCATCGGCAGCAAAGCCACAATCGTCACAGTAGACCAGCGAAGCCTCGCCGGCCTCGGCCAGCGCCATGTACTCGACGGAGGTGTCGCCACCGATCTCGCCGGAATCGGCGACGACGGGCAGGGCCTTGATGTAGCAGCGCTCGCAGATATTGGCGTACGCCTGCTTCATCTTGTCGTACTCTTCCTGCAGGCTCTCCTGCGTGGCGGAAAAGCTGTAGGCATCCTTCATGATGAACTCGCGACCGCGCATCAGGCCAAAGCGGGGACGGAACTCATCGCGGAACTTGTCCTGAATGTGGTACAGGTTGACGGGCAGCTGCTTATAGGAGCGCAGCTCGTTGCGCACCAGGGCCGTGACGGTCTCCTCGTGCGTGGGGCCCAGGACGAACTCGCGACCATGACGGTCGTCAAAGCGCACAAGCTCCTTGCCATAGGCGTCGATGCGGCCGGACTCACGCCACAACTCGGCGTCGACCATGATGGGCATCATAAGCTCCTGGGCGCCGGCAGCGTCCATCTCGTCGCGCACGATGTTCTCAATCTTGCGGATCGAGCGCCAAGCAAGCGGCAGGTAGGAATACAGACCGGCGGCCTCCTTGCGGATCATGCCGGCACGGAGCAGCAGGCGGTGGCTGGCGAGCTCAGCGTCCGCCGGATCCTCTTTAAGCGTCGGCGCATAGAGCTTAGACATATACATTGCTCGGGTCATTTATTTCTCCTCAATAAGCTTGTCGACCTCGGCCATGAGCGCGTCGACAATTTGATCCTCAGCTACTTTACCAATGATCTGGCCGTGCGAAAAGAGCAAGGCCTGACCACGTCCGCAAGCAACGCCCAGGTCGGCGTCGGAAGCCTCGCCGGGGCCATTAACGGCACATCCCATCACGGCGATCGAAAGCGGCGCGGTATAGTTCTTAAGCCGCTCGGTTACTTCCTCGGCAATGGGAATAAGGTTAACCTGGCAGCGGGCGCACGTGGGGCACGAGACAATCTCGGGGCCACGGCGACGCAGGCCCAACGACTGCAGAATACCCCAGGCAACCGGCGGCTCCTCAACCGGATCGGCTGTGAGCGACACACGCATGGTGTCGCCAATGCCTTCGGAAAGCAAGATACCCAAGCCTACAGAGCTCTTGATGGTGCCCTGGAGCTTGGTCCCCGCCTCCGTCACGCCCAGGTGAAGCGGAACGTGGGGAATCTCACGCGACAGGGCTCGATAGGTATCGAGCGTCGTTTGCACGCTATGGGCCTTGGCCGAAAGCACAATGTTCGTAAAGCCGCGGTCCTCAAAGTGCTTGACGAAGCGCTCGCTCGACATCACGAGCTTTTCGGGCTGCGTGAGGTCGTCGCGCTCGGCGATATCCTGCTCAAGCGAACCAGCGTTGACACCGATGCGAATTGCGCAGCCCGCAGCACCCGCGGCATCGATGACAGCATCGACCTTGGCCCAATCGCCGATATTACCGGGATTGATGCGGAGCTTGGCGGCACCGGCCTCCACAGCGCCAATGGCCAGCTTGTGGTTAAAGTGGATATCGGCAACGATTGGCACCGGAGACTCGGCACAGATGGTGCGGAAACCCTCAAGCGCGGCCTCGGTGGGCACGCTCACACGCACGATATCGCAGCCAGCCTGCGCCAACGCGCACACTTGCGCAAGCGTTGCCTGGGCATCAGCGGTATCGGTGCAGGTCATGGATTGGACCACCACCGGCGCGCCGCCACCGATCTGCACACCGCCCACATGCACGGGGCGCGTCAACTCGCGAGGCAAAGGATGGGATAAAGACAATCCAAACACTCCCCTACAGAATAAATCGAAGGATGTCGGAACGAAGCATATAGACAAACAGCAGCGCAAAGAGCGCGATGCCCACATAGCTCACAATCGTCTGGACCTTGAGAGGTAGCTCGCGGCCCGCAATCTTTTGAATGATCTCGATGACCAGCTTGCCGCCATCGAGTGGTGGGATGGGCAGCAGGTTCATAAAGCCAAGCGAGAACGAAATGAGGGCGGCAAACGAAAGGAATGTGGCAGGACCGGCAGCAGCAGCCTGTGAGGACATAACGCTAATACCCACGATCGAAGAAGACTGATCGAGAATCTCCATCGTATGCTGCGGCTGGAGCAGGCGCATCACGCCCTCCGCGGTCTGCACAACATAGGAGAATGACAGACGCGCCGAGGTGATGGGGTCCAAACGGACTACCTGCGTAGAGGCATACACACCTAGGCGCTCGTCCTCTTTGAGCGCAACCGTGGTCGAATGCTGCTTGCCGTCACGCTCGTACTCGATGGCGATATCGTCCTTACCGGCGGCCTTGCCGATGGCATCGTAAACGTTCATCCATGTGGAGCACGATACACCGTCAACCGAAAGGATCGCATCACCAGCCTCGATACCCGCCTTGGCGGCAATAGACCCCTCGTCAACCTGACCGATCACGTTGGTATCGATCGGCACGGTGACGCCCGCAATGGAATAGATGCTCATAAGCAGCAAAAAACCCGTCAGGATATTGACGAGAATGCCCGCGAGCAGCATAAAGGCGCGCTTGAGAAAGCCCTGGCCAAGATAAGTGTGCGAGCGCTCTTGCGCCAAGAAATCAGCCTCGCCGCACGGCAGCTCCCACACATCGCCCTCGGCAGTCGCATGCTCTCGATCGAACCGGCGGCCGTCAAAGGTGGTGTAACCCGCCGCGTCTCGCGGCAGCGTCTGATACTTGGTGGGATAGTAGCTCGGCGAGGGTTTCTCCCCTTCCTCATACCAGGGAGCGATGGAGCCCCAGCCCAGCAACAGAGCACAAGCCTCGAGCACATCCTCCTCGGAAAGCTCGAGCTCGACAGCAAGGTCGGCCACGGTCACGCGACCATGACGGTAGATAGCCGCGAGCACGCGATCGGCGCAGGAGACATCGGTCGGATCCATACCGCAGATGGCAGCGTAGCCACCCAGCAGCAGCGGGGTCACGCCAAACTTGGTTCCAATGCGACGCGACGTGTAATGGATGTCAAAGCGGCACGGCAGGCCCAAAAAGAACTCGGTCACACGGACGCCGCAGGCACGCGCCGCCAAAAAGTGGCCGCCCTCGTGCAAAAACACGAGGACGGAAAGCATCAGCAGGCCCCAAAAGACCGATGAGAGAACGCTCAGAACAGTATCCATAAAACGAAAAAGCAATCCTTATGGGTTAGGAACGGGTTGCGGCGAGTACCTGCGCAGCCTTTTCACGCGCCCACGCATCGATGTCGCGAAGCTGCTCAAACGAATCGACCGCCTGCATATCGTGGGCATCCATGCAGGATTCCACAATGCGATCGATATCGGTAAAGCTGCAGCCATCGTGCAGGAAGGCATCGACGGCGACCTCGTTGGCGGCATTAAGCACGCACGGCATGGTGCCACCCGTCTTGCCGGCACGCTCGGCCAGCGCCAGACAGCGGAAGGTATCCATGTCGGCAGCATCAAACGTGAGCTGCCCCAGCTCGCGGAAATCGATACGAGGCGCCGGGGTATCCCAACGCTCGGGATACGAGAACGCGAACTGGATGGGAATACGCATGTCGGATGCACCGAGATGCGCCATCACGGAGCCGTCGGCGAACTCGACCATAGAGTGAATCTTGGACTGACGCTGCACGACCACGTTAATGAAATCGGGGTCGCAGTTAAACAGATGCATGGCCTCAATGCGCTCCAGGCCCTTGTTCATGAGGGTGGCGGAGTCAATGGTGATCTTGGCACCCATGGCCCACGTGGGATGCGCGAGGGCATCGGCACGCGTCACGCGATCGAGCTCGTCGCGCGTGCGGCCAAAGAACGGACCGCCCGAGCAGGTGAGCCAAATGCAGTGGGCCTCGCGCGGGTTCTCCCCCAGATAGCACTGGTAGATGGCGGAATGCTCAGAGTCGACCGGAATAAGCTGGCCCGGTTGTGCCAACGGCATAAGCAAGTCGCCACCGACGACGAGGGACTCCTTGTTGGCAAGGGCAAGGCGCTTATTCGAGGTCAAGGCCGCATGGCTCGCCTCGAGACCGGCGGCGCCCACAATAGCGACGAGCACGCAGTCGACATCGTCGCGACGCGCGAGCTCGCAAACCGCCTGCGCGCCAACGCCGAGCTTCGTTCCCTCGGGCAACTCCTGCAGCACGACGTCATCGCCATGAGCGGCATCGGCCACGGCAACCGCCGGAACCGAGAACTCACGGGCAGCGGCAACGAGCTCAGAGGTACTGGAGTTAACGGACAGCGCCGTCACCTGCAGGCGATCGGCATGCTGGCGGCACACATCGAGCGCCTGGGTGCCGATAGAGCCTGTACAGCCCAGGATGGCAACGCGGAGACGTCCATCGGAGCCATACGTCGTCTGGAAAGACATTACAGCACGCCTCCGATCATCAGCAACAGCTGCGCGGTGATGCAGCCGAAGATAAGCGAATCGCTACGATCGAGCATGCCGCCGTGGCCCGGGATAAGGTTGCCGGAATCCTTGACGCCCACACCGCGCTTGATGCGCGACTCGATAAGGTCGCCGATAACGCCCAGAATGGACACAACCACGCCGCACAGCAGCGCATAGGGCAGGCTGAGCTTGTAGAAGTGCGTCGCCCACAGGATGAGCCAAATCAAAACCGAGCCCAGGATGCCGCCGACAAACCCCTCCCAGCTCTTTTTGGGAGAAATCTTGGGAACCATCTTGTGCTTGCCGATACGGCTACCCACGATGTAGGCAAACGAATCGGAGACCCAAAGGGACGCGCAAACGCCCACTGAAAGCAGGGCACCGGCAAAACCGGGCACGGCATCGCGCAGCAGCACGATAGCCGATAGCATAAAGCCAGTGTAGATGGGACCCATGAGCGTCACTGCCACATCAGAGATGCGGGTACGCGGCGACCAGACATACCAAATGCCCACAGCGAGCATCAGGGCAAAAAGCAGGGCATTCAGCAACATCGAATCGCCCAACGCCGACAGCGGAAAGAGTACGGCGGCAGCGATACCCATGCGCTCGTTAGCCATCTTGCCATCGAGCCTTGTCATACGGAAAAACTCATAGCAGCACAGACCGCTCATGACAGAAACAAAGATGGCCGTGGGCACGATACCCAAAACCAGGCACAGGATAAAGACAACGGCGTAGACGATACCGGCGGCGGCACGGGTAATAAAGCCCGCCAGCCACGAACCGGTGCCGCTCTTCGCTGCAGGCGCTCCCGCAGTGGCAGCTTTGCGCGCAGGCGTCTTGGGAGCAGATGCCTTGGGACGATCGGACACGATTAAGCCTCCTCGGTCTTGCTCAGTCCACCAAACCTACGGTCACGGCCCTGATAGGCCAAAATGGCGTCGACAAGGCCCCAACGATCAAAGTCGGGCCAATAGGTATCGGTGACGTAGAACTCGGAATAAGCCACCTGCCACAGCAGATAGTTCGAAAGGCGCAGCTCACCAGAGGTGCGAATCACAAGCTCAGGATCGGGAAGGCCGGCAGTATAGAGGTGGGAAGCCACCATGTCGTCATCAATTGCGGCAGGATCGATCTTACCGGCGGCAGCGTCGAGTGCAATCTGACGGACAGCGCGGGTAATCTCGGCACGCGCGCCGTAGTTGACGGCAAGCGCCAGCGTCATACCGGTGTGATCGGCGCACTCGGCAAGACCGCGTTCAAAAACGTCGCGGGTCTTCTTGGCCAGCGCGGAAATGTCGCCCAAAAAGACAACGCGCACGTTTTCGCGCTTCAGAAGCGGCAGCTCGTCGATAAACGTCTTGGCAAACAGATGCATCAAGACGTTGACCTCATGCTGCGGACGGTTCCAGTTTTCGGTAGAAAACGCATAGGCAGAAAGCACGTCGACGCCCAGGCGCACGCAGGCGGTAATGATCTCGCGCAGCGAGAGGATACCTGCCTTATGACCCTCGGTGCGTGCAAGACCGCGCGACGTGGCCCAACGACCGTTGCCGTCCATGATGCACGAGATATGGTGCGGAATGTTATTGAGGTCAAGGTCGGATAAACCGACGCCCGCAGGGGCGTCGGCAAAGTACTCGACCAGTTTATGCTCGTCGTATTGCACCTTAGATCTCCATGACCTCGGCTTCTTTTTCCTTCAGAAGCTCCTCGACCTTGGCGACATACTCATCGGTGTGCTTCTGGACCTTGGCCTGCTCGCGACGGACATCGTCCTCGGTGAGCTCCTCATCGCGCTCGAGCTTATTGTTGAAGTCGCGACGGATGTTACGGATAGACACCTTGGCCTGCTCGGCGTACTCGCGGCACTCCTTGACGAGCTCGCGACGGCGCTCCTCAGTGGGCGCCGGGAACGGCAGACGAACGACGGTGCCATCGGAGTTGGGGGTAATGCCCAGATCGGAAGCGCCGATGGCCTTGACGATAGCGTTGATGAGCGCCTTGTCCCACGGCTCGATGAGCAGCATGTGAGCCTCGGGGGTCTTGACGGCGGCAACCTGCGTGACCGGCGTGGGGACACCGTAATAATCAACGGTGATGTCGGACAGAATGTTGGCGTTGGCGCGACCGGTACGGACCTTGGAGAAGTTATGCTTGAGGGACTCGAGCGACTTGTCCATATGGGCGGTGATGTTCTCTGCCATGCTTAATCCTCCTGATAGACGAGCGTGCCGACGGGCTCACCCGCGAGCGCGCGCTTGACGGTGTCCTCGCCATCGATGTTGAGGACCAAAATAGGCATACGGTTATCCTGGCACAGAGCCGTAGCCGTGGAATCCATAACCTGCAGGCCGCGAACGAGAACCTCGTGATAGGTAATCTTGTCAAAACGGACGGCATCGGCGCACTTGACGGGATCCTTGTCGTAGATGCCGTCAACCTTGGTGGCTTTAATCAGAATCTCGGCGCCGATCTCGCACGCACGAAGAGCCGCGGCGGTGTCGGTCGTAAAGTACGGATTGCCCGAACCGGCAGCGAAGATGACGACGTTGCCCTTGGACAGATGGTTGATAGCGCGGCGACGAATATAGGGCTCGCAGATCTCGTTCATCTGGATAGCGCTCATCACGCGGCAGGGAACATCGTTGTGCTCGAAGGCATCCTGCAGGGCGAGCGCGTTCATAACGGTTGCCAGCATGCCCATGTAGTCGGCCTGAGCACGCTCCATGCCACCGGCAGCGCCGGCCATGCCACGGAAAATATTGCCGCCGCCGACAACGACGCCGACCTCATGGCCAACGGCGAGCAGCTCCTTGACCTGCTTGGCAAGATGGTCGGTAACCTTGGGGTCGATGCCATATTGGCCGTCGCCCATCAGTGCTTCGCCGGAAAGCTTAAGAAGCACGCGTTTATATCGGATGTCGGACAAAGCGATCCTCCTTTAATTAGACTCTCAATATGATAACAAAGGCTTAACGGGGAGCCATGAAAAAGCAGGCTGTGAGTAAAACCCACAGCCTGCTCATTACCAGCTACAAGAGCTTATTTACTCGCCACGGACCAGACGGTCGAAGGCAACGACGGTAATGGTGTCGCCAAGCTCCTTGGAGACCTGCTCAGCGTACTTCTTGATGGTGAGGGAGCTGTCCTTGATGAACTCCTGCTCGGTGAGCACGGACTGCTTGTAGAACTTCTCCAGACGGCCGACAGCCATCTTCTCCTGGATAGCCTCGGGCTTGCCGGACTCGGCAGCCTGAGCCATGTAGATCTGCTTCTCGTGCTCGACGGTCTCGGCCGGAACCTGATCGCGGGTAGCGCAGATCGGGGCGACGGCGGCAACCTGAAGGGCAACGTCGTGAGCGAAGGCCTTGAAGGACTCAGCCTGAGCGGTCTCGGCCTTCTCGAAAGCAAACTCGACGAGGACGCCGATCTTACCACCCATGTGGATGTAAGAAGCGAGCGCGCCGTTCTCGGCCTTGCGGGCAGCGAAGCGGGAGATCTTCATGTTCTCGCCCATGATGTGAATCATCTCGGTGAGCTCGGAGGAAACGGTCTCCTCGCCCATCGGCTTCTCGAGCAGAGCGTCGACGTCAGCAGGCTCGGTGGTAGCGACAACCTCAGCGACCTTGGAAGCAAAGCCAGTGAACTTGGCGTTGGAGCCAACGAAGTCGGTCTCGCAGGAGAGCTCGAGCAGAGCACCGGTCTTGCCATCCTCGGAGACGAACGCGGCGACAGCGCCCTCGTTGGTCTCACGGCCAGCCTTCTTGGCAGCCTTGGCGAGGCCGTTCTTACGCAGAACGTCGACAGCGGCGTCCATGTCGCCGTCAGCCTCGACGAGAGCCTTCTTGCACTCCATCATCGGGGAGTCGGTCATCTCGCGGAGCTGCTTGACCATAGCGGCGGTAATCTGGGCCATTGTGGTTCCTTTCAAAGAGATGAAAAAGAATTAACTAAGACTGATTTACTCGGCCTTGGGCTCAGCGGCCATCTCGGCCTCGGAGACCTGCTCCTTGCCGGAGCCAGCGAGGCAGGCGTCAGCCATGAGCTCGCACATAAGGGTGACAGCAGAGATAGCGTCATCATTGCAGGGGATGCCGTACTCGACCTCGTCGGGATCGGAGTTGGTGTCGATCAGAGCGACGACGGGGATGTTCAGGCGCTGAGCCTCCTTGATGGCGTTCTCCTCGCGCTTGGTGTCGATGACGAAGAGAGCCTGGGGCAGACCCTTCATGTCGCGGGCACCACCGAGGTTGGTCTGGAGCTTGGTGAGCTCCTTGCCGAGCACAGCCTGCTCCTTCTTGGGGAGCACTGCCATGCGACCGTCCTCGACCATGGCCTCGAGCTCCTCCATGCGGTTGATGCGGGAGCGGATGGTGACGAAGTTGGTCAGCATGCCGCCGAGCCAACGCTGGTTGATGTAAGGCATGTTGGCGCGCTCAGCAGCGTTCTTGACGGCCTCCTGAGCCTGCTTCTTGGTGCCGACGAACAGCACGTTGCCGCCCTTGGCGACGTTCTTGACGAAGGTGTAGGCCTGGTCGGCGTCGAGGATAGTCTGCTTGAGGTCGAGGATGTAGATGCCGTTGCGCTCACCGAAGATGAACGGCTTCATCTTGGGGTTCCAGCGACGGGTCTGGTGACCGAAGTGGCAGCCGGCCTCGAGCAGGGTGCGGATATTAATCTTGGTAGCCATGTTAAACCTCCTGTGGTTTGCCTCCGCGCGGGGTCATCCTCCAAAAACAACCCGGACATGTGCTACCAAAGCCCGGGCACCACGGTATGAAGTAGCCGCGCGTGCGTGATAAAAACCTGTTGCCGTGAAGCAACCCGATGAATGATAGCAGGAATGCATCTTCCTGCCAACCCGCAATCAAAACCACACACCTGAGCGCGGCGCGGGACGTCCCAGCCACTATTCGCCGCGGGGATGGGCTTGAGCCACAGCCCGCTTAAGCCGATCGGGTGTGAGATGCGTGTAGATCTGCGTCGTGGACAGGCTCGCATGACCTAGCAGCTCTTGAACCGAGCGCAGGTCCGCGCCGCCCTCGAGCAAGTCGGTCGCAAAGGTATGGCGCATCGCATGCGGGGCGATGTCGGCCGGAATGCCGGCGAGCGTCGCCAGCATATGAAACCGCCGCCTGAGCATGGCGGCACTCATGCGATTACCGCGCGCCGATATAAGCAGCGGATGCGGCCCGGTAGCGGGGTCACGACGCTTTGCCTGAGCGAGCAACTCCGGCCTCCCCTCCTCAATATAGAGACGCGTCGCCTCGAGCGCACGACGATACAGAGGGACGATACGTTCTTTGCTCCCCTTGCCCCACAGGCGCAGCGTGCGTTCGGACCACGCAATGGACTCCACATTGAGTGCTGCGAGCTCAGAGATACGGGCGCCCGAGGCATAGAGCAGCTCGAGCATCGCCGCATCGCGCAGTCCCGCGGGTGTTGAGGTATCAGGCGTCTTGAGCAGCGCCTCCACCTGTTGGGTCGTCAGCACACCGGGTAGATCGCGCGGGAGCTTGGGCGAGGAAATTGCCGAGACCACATCGCCCTCCACGACCCCCTCGGCAGCCATCCATCGATAGAGCGATCGGATAGCCGACAGATGCGCCGCAAGCGTTCGGGGAGCCACCTGCTCACGCGAAAGCTCGGCAAGATAGCGGCGAATGGTGCGCACGTCGGCAGCGAAAGCATCGATATCCTCACGCTCGCACCAGGCAGCAAAGCGCTCCAGCCTCGAGCCGTAGGCCGTCACCGTGTTGGGAGAAAGTCCCTCGACACGTGAGATATAGGCGATAAACGAGTCGACGGTGTCGTACAGGTCAAAGGCTATGACCGGTCGCCTCCAAACAGATCAGGACGAGTGGCCAGATAGGCATCAAGGGCCTCGAGCGCACGGTCCGCATAGGCCTGGTAGCGGTCGCGCTTGCTGCGGCGCTTACCATCCTCGAGTGGCGGCACCAGGCCAAAGTTGACATGCATAGGCTGATAGCCCACGGTGGCAGGATCGGTCGCATAGCCCACGAGCGCACCCAGGGCGCCCACGCGCGGCAACTCGACGCCCGCAACACCGATAGCCTCGGCATAGGTGTTGAGCGCCGCGAGCAGACCGGTCGCCACGGCTTCCATGTACCCCTCGGTGCCGGTGATCTGACCGGCCAGGCGCACGCCGGTACCGGGCACGGCAAAGGTGCCATCGAGCACGTGCGGGGCGTCGACAAAGGTATTGCGGTGCATGACACCGTAGCGGAAGAACTCAGCGTTCTCCAGGCCCGGCACCATATGGAAGACGCGCTTCTGCTCGCCAAAGGTCAGGTTTGTCTGGAAGCCCACCAGGTTATAGGCGGTCTTCTCCTTGTTCTCGGCACGCAGCTGAATCGCCGCCCAGGGGCGACGTCCGGTACGCGGGTCGGTGAGGCCGACGGGCTTCATGGCGCCAAAGCGAATGGCGTCCTTGCCGGTGCGCGCAACTTCCTCGGCAGGCTGGCAGGCCTGGAACAGATCGCCGCCCTCAAAGTCTTTGAGCACCACGCGGTCGGCCGTGGTAAGTGCCTCGATAAAGGCCTCGTACTCCTCCTTGTTGAGCGGAGCGTTGAGATAGTCGCCGCTCCCCTGCTCCTCGTAGCGCGACTGCGAAAACAGCACGTCCATATCGAGCGTGGAGGCATCGACGATCGGCGCCGCGGCATCGAAGAACGCAAGGGCGTCGCCACCGACGAGCTTCATGACCTCTTCGCTCAGCGCCGGTGAACACAGCGGGCCCGCGGCAATGACCACGTGGCCCTCGGGAATCTGCGTGACCTCGCCGTGCACGACTTCGATATTGGGACGGGCGGCAACCTCGGCCTCGACAAGCTCGGAAAACTTGACGCGGTCGACCGCCAGGGCACCGCCAGCGGGAACAGCCGCGCGATGGGCGCAATCGAGCAGGACTGAACCCATGCGCTCAAGCTCGGCCTTCAGCAAACCAGCCGCGGAATCCGGACGGGTCGACTTAAACGAATTGGAGCAGACGAGCTCTGCCAAGTGATCGGTATGGTGAGCCGGGGAGCTAACCTGGGGGCGCATCTCGCACAGCTTAACGGCAAAACCGCGGTCTGCCAGCTGGATCGCGCATTCCGAACCCGCCAGACCGCCACCGATAACCGTCACCTGATCAAACAGCATCTGCAAACACCTTTCTAATTGACATGTTTTCCATTGTGACCGAAGGGTGTCTGGGCGTGAAGGGCAAACTTGGAGGGCGCATACCTTCCATCCATCATGCGCTCGATAAGACCCTCGAGCTCAAGCGAACCCAGGAGCTTAAGTACGCCGACGGCATCGAGCGAGACGAGCGCCGCGATGTCGTCGACCTTGAGCGGAGAGGCGATGAGCGCATGCATCACGGTCTGCTGTGTTGGATCCAGGTCGGCAATGCCGGGAGCATCGGGGCGCGAGTAGCGCAGGGTGCCGTAGATGCGTGAGATAGCCATCTCGATAGATTCCTCGTCGATGATGCAGCAAGCACCGTTCGCAATGAGGTAATTCGTGCCACGCGACTCGGGCGATAGGATCGACCCCGGCACGACAAGAAGTTCGCGCCCCAAATCCATAGCAGCCTCGGCTGTAGAAAACGTCCCGGAAGGCATACCCGCCTCGGAAACAAAGAGGGCTTGCGACAGGGCCGCGATCACGCGATTGCGGCGCGGAAAGGCAAACTTGCGCGGACCCATGCCCCACGGAGAGATCGACACGACCGCGCCACCCGTATCGAGCGTGCGCATAATAAGCCCCGCGCTCGAACGCGGGTAGACCACGTCGGCGCCCGTCCCCAGCACCACGACGTGTTTGCCGCCGGCGTTGACCGCAGCCCAACCCGAGGCCTGGTCACAACCGACCGCGCCGCCCGAAACTACCGTCACTCCCGCCTCGACCGCCACCTTTGCCGCAAGCTCTGCCACGGCAAGACCATACGGCGAGGCCTTGCGCGCGCCGATGATGGAGAGCGCGGGTGTCGAAAGCACCTCGGGATTGCCACGCACATAAAGCGTCTGGGGTACATCAGAAAGCTCCAAAACGGTCTCGGGATACAACGCATCACCTGGATGCAGCTCAAAGGTCCCCTCGGCTATCATTGGTCCCTCCTTCCCTGGTACATCGCCGCCTCGAGCACATGGTCCTGCGTCACCTGCTCGCTCTCGGCGACATCTGCGATCGTGCGCGCAATGCGAACCAGGCGCACGATGCCACGCCCTGTGAGATGCGTGCGTTTGGACAGACCGAGTACGCATTTCTCGGCAGCATCATCGAGCTCAAAGGTCGAAACGACGCCGTCAATGGACCGCGTCTCGTCATCCTCGGCCTCGGCATCCGCATCGTCCATACGGGATTCGCGCCAAGCGCGAAAAGCGCGACCGCGCACAACGTAGTCACGTAACTCGGCCGACGACATACCCTCCGCGCCCTCGATAATCACCTGGGGATCGGGACGGGTCACATCGATCATCATGTCGATACGGTCGGCCAAAGGACCGCGCAGTTTAGACCGATAGCGCTCAAACATCGCCGCCGAGCAGCGACACGGTACCTCGCGATCGCCCAAAAAGCCGCAGGGGCAGGGATTGCTCGCAGCCAGCAGCTGAAAGCGCGACGGGAAGGTAAAGGCCCCGTCGACGCGTACGATCCTCACATAGCCGCGCTCGATGGGCTGACGCAGCGTCTGCAGTACGCCCGTGGGAAACTCGGCAAGCTCGTCCAAAAAGAGCACGCCGCCATGAGCTAGGCTAATTTCGCCCGGATGTACTGGACGTCCGCCGCCGATGAGGCCCGCGGTCGAAATGCTGTGATGCGGGCTGCGGAAGGGCCGGTGCCCCGCCAACAAGCCATCAATGTTCTCACCCAAAACCGAATGGATGCACAGCGCCTCCTGTTGATCCTCAACGGAAAGCTCGGGCAGGATGCCGGTCATACGACGCGCGAGCATCGTCTTGCCCGATCCCGGGGACCCGATCATAAGCAAACCGAGCTCACCCGCTGCCGCCAGTGCCATGCCGCGTTTGGCAACCTCCTGCCCCAGCACGTCGGCATAGTCGAGTTCGGGCTCAAAAGTAGCCTCCACACCCTCGGAATCCAGATAATGCCGCGCGGCATCGCCCATACCATGAGCAAGCTGAGACAAATGATCTATGAATCCGCAATCCACGCCCGCGAGTGGCACATGCTGGTCTGATCTGCCGGCGATAAAAGACAGCCCCATGTCGCGAGCCAGCAGCTGAAACGCCACCTCGCCCTTGACAGGAAACACCGTACCGTCCAAGCCAAGCTCACCGGCGATAAGACAACGATCGAGGTTGTCGCGGGGAATCTGACCATCGGCCGCCAATACCGCGATGGCGATGGGAAGATCAAAGCCGCTACCGGTCTTGCGAATATCGCCAGGTGCCAGATTGACCGTAATGCCCGAGCGTGGGATCTCGAACCCGGCGGAGCGCATCGCACAGCGAATGCGACCACGCGACTCCATCACCTCCATACTCGGGATGCCGAGCATCTGAATGCCCGGAACGCCGCCGGCAAGCGAGACCTCGACCGTGACGTGAATCGCCTCGACGCCGCGAATGCAGGCCGCGTGAACGGCAAACGTCTCGAACGCCATCACGACACCTGCCAATCGAACGCGTTGTACTGATGCTCGATCTCGGCGATATGCCCGCCGCGAATGGTGACACCCACGGCATCGAAGCGAATCGCCTTGAGCGGATAATGCTCCATGAGATAGCAGCTTGCGATGCGGCGGTAGCGGCGTTGCTTTTGGGCGTCCACGGCCTCCTCGGGAAAGACCCGCGTGGTGCAATCCAGGGCGACGCGTCTCGTCTTGACCTCGGCCATCACCACGACATCGTCGAGCTCATCGAGCAGCACCAGATCGGCCTCGCCCTCGGTGCAACGATAGCCCTGCTCCAGCAAGGTGTAGCCGCGCTCGTTAAAGTAGTCGATGGTGATCAGCTCGCCCAGCATGCCTAGCTCGCGGGGACTGAGTCCCTTGATAAACTCGGGCGTCATCGCCCCGGAGTCGAGCTCGCCGTTTTCCCAACGCTCCTTGAGCTGCTGCGTCTTGCTCTTTTTGCTTGCGGCACTCATGGGGTCTCCTTTCCCGCACACTGCATTGCCCCGATGATGAGGGCACCTTTCATGCGGGTAAGTACCGGAAGCAAACCAAAAGCTGACCAAATGCCGTCAAAAAACGGGCCGTACGCAACAATGGTGTTGCATACGGCCCGCTACCAGCAGGTTTATAAAACCCCAGAGGTCCATGTCTCCACAATTGGCCTAGAAAAGGCGCTCAGTCTGCAGAAAGTTTCCGCAAAAGCTCACGCGGTGCAGCGGACAAAGTCCATGTTTGCGAATGGCCTCGATGTGCTCGGGGCTCGCATAGCCCTTCGACTCGGCCAGATGGTACTCGGGATACTCGGCGTCGTACTCGACCATCATCTCGTCACGCGTGACCTTGGCCATGATGGACGCCGCGGCGATGCAGGCGATCTTGGCATCGCCCTTAACCACATCGCGCTCGTTAGGAACGGCGCCCAAGGGGTTGCCATCCATAAGCACGCAATCGGGCTCGAGCCCCGTATCGGCCACGGCGCCCGCAACGGCGGTACGGATAGCACGGGCCATGCCCATCTCATCGATATCCTTCGGCGCGATATGGCAAAAACCGATCGCCGTCGCCACCTCGGCAATCTTCACTGAGAGCAACTCGCGGCGCGCCGGCGTGAGCTTTTTGGAATCGTTGATGCCCCAGACGCGCGGCTCCATAGGAAGGCAGACAGCGCATACCGTCAAAGGACCGGCCACCGATCCGCGACCCACCTCGTCGACACCAACGACCACTCCATCGCCGCCAAGCTCATGCATAAGCTCGTACATGTCATTGACGCGCTCGCGCTCGGCAAGCTCTTTGGCATGGCGTTTGAGGGCGCGTTCGCAAGCCTTGATCACCTGCTGGCGCGGGTCCTCGCGATAATGCTCCACGAGGGCGGGAATCTCCTCAAACGTGGCGCTCGCCAGCTCACCGGCAACCTGCGATGCCGAAACCGAGCTCGTCATGTTGGCCATACCAGGCCCTCCTTGCATGCAAATCAGATAAAAAGAAGGGCCACCCGAAGGTGACCCTTGTGTCCAAACGAGTGGACAGACGCTGCGATCTTCTTAGCGCTTCTCGGGGATGCGAGCAGCCTTGCCCACCTTGTCGCGGAGGTAGTACAGCTTGGCGCGACGGACGCGACCATGACGAACGACCTCGAGCTTGGCGATCTTGGGGCTGTGAAGCGGGAAGGTACGCTCAACACCGACACCGAAGGACATCTTGCGGACGGTGAAGGTCTCGCGGGCACCGGCGCCGGCCATGCGGATGACGTCGCCCTGGAAGACCTGGATGCGCTCGCGGTCGCCTTCCTTAATGCGGTAGTGAACCTTGACGTTGTCGGCGACGCGAACCTGAGGAATGTCCTCGCGGATCTGCTGACGCTCGATTGCGCGGATGTAATCCATGTGCAATTCCTTACTCTTCTAGAGGTGCCGTACCACCATGGCCGGCACGTAGTTGAACAAACGTATTCGAGTATACACGCGCGGGTTTCTGCTGCAAGAACAATTTTTTACGCAGACAAAAAGACAAAACCCGCACATGATAACCGCCCGTCTCACAAATGAGACGGGCGGCATGAAGGGGGGCTACACTAGGCGTCTACGCCCAAAACGTTAGGCGGGACGCTTGGCCTCGAGCTTGGCCTGGGCGGCAGCCAAGCGCGCGAGGGGCACGCGGTAGGGCGAGCAGGACACGTAGTCCACGTCGGCCACGTTAAACAGGCCCTTGATGGACTTGGGGTCGCCGCCGTGCTCGCCGCACACGCCAAAGTGCATGTCGGGGTTGGTGGCACGGCCCTTCTCGACGGCCATGCGTACCAGCTCGAGTACTGCCGTATCGATGGTCTCGAAGGGGTTGTCCTTCAGAATCTTCTTATGCATGTACAGCGGGATGAACTTAGCCTCGGCGTCGTCACGCGAGAAACCGAAGGTCGTCTGGGTGAGGTCGTTGGTGCCAAAGCAGAAGAAGTCTGCGTGGTGGGCGATCTCGTCAGCGACCATGCAGGCGCGCGGCAGCTCGAGCATCGTGCCCACGGGAATATTGAGCTCGACGCCTTCTTCGACGGAAACCTCGGCGATCACGCGCTCGATGACCTCGCGGGTCTGGACGTGCTCGGCCGTGATGGAGACGAGCGGAACCATGATCTCGGGACGCGGGTCGACGCCCTCCTTGATAAGGCAGGCAGCAGCCGTGGCGACGGCGCGAACCTGCATGAGCGGCAGATCGCTAAAGACGACGGATAGGCGCACGCCGCGCAGGCCGAGCATCGGGTTGGACTCGACCATGCCGTCGATGCGACGCAGGCGGGCACGCAGGGCGGCAAGCTCTTCCTCGCTGGCGCCAGCGGCCTCCTTCTTGGTGATGGCAACCTCGAGCTCGCGAGGATTATCCAAGAACTCATGAAGCGGCGGATCGAGCAGACGAACGACCACATCGCGACCGGACATGGTCTTGAACATGGCCAGGAAGTCCTCCGTCTGAACCTTGAGCAGATCGGCGAGGGCCCGCTGCTTCACGGCCTCATCGTCGGACAGGATAAAGCTCTGGATGATGTTCTTACGGTCGCCCAGGAACATGTGCTCGGTGCGGCATAGGCCGATGGCCTCGGCACCAAACTCGAGTGCGAGCGCGGCATCCTCGGGGTTGTCGGCGTTGACGCGCACGTGGTTGGCATGGCCACAGGTCTCGTCCAGACGGATCTCGTCGGCCCAGGACAGGATGGTGTCCAGATCGCCGGTGAGCTCGGCCGAAACCAGATCGACGGAGCCGTCGACGACGATACCCTGGGTGCCGTCGATGGAGATGACATCACCCTCGCGCAGCACGCGGTCGCTGCCCTCGATGCGCACGACCTTCTCGGCGGCGTCGATATGGAAGCGCTCAACGCCGCAGACGCAGGGCGTACCCATGCCGCGGGCGATAACGGCGGCATGGCTCGTCTTGCCACCGTGGCTGGTCAGGATGCCCTCGGCGGCGACCATGCCCTTCAGGTCGTCGGGGTTGGTCTCCCAACGAACCAGAATGACCTTGTGACCCTCGTTGGCGCGCGCGACAGCGTCGTCGCTCGAGAACACGACCTCGCCCACGGCGGCACCGGGGCTGGCATTAAGACCGCTGGCGAGAGCCTCGTACTTCTTGGAAGCGTCAAACTGCGGGTGCAGGAGCTGGTCGAGTTGCGCGGGATCGATACGGCTCACGGCCTCTTCGCGGGTGATCAGGCCTTCCTCGACCATTTCGATGGCGATGCGCAGGGCGGCGATGGCAGTGCGTTTACCCACGCGGGTCTGGAGCATCCAGAGCTTGCCCTGCTCGATGGTGAACTCGATATCGCACATATCGCGGTAATGATCCTCGAGCGTCAGGAACACGCGCTCGAGCTCCTCACCTGCGGACTCGAGGCCCGGGGTGGTCTTGAGGTCGGCGATGGGCTCGGTGTTGCGGATACCGGCGACGACGTCCTCGCCCTGGGCATTAACCAAAAAGTCACCGTAGAACTCCTTGGTGCCGTCGGCCGGATTACGCGTAAAGGCGACGCCCGTCGCAGAGGTCTCGCCCTTGTTGCCAAAGGCCATGGCCTGCACGTTGACGGCGGTGCCGAGGTCGTCGGAAATGCCATGCTGCTTGCGGTAGATGCAGGCACGCTCGTTCATCCAGCTGCCAAAGACGGCCTGGATTGCAAGGCGTAGCTGAAGCTCCGGGTCGTGCGGGAAGACAGGCTTGCTGTCGGCGACCTCTAGCTCGGGGTACAGGGCGGCCTCAACGTTGTCGGAGAAGATCCCCTTGAAGGTCTCGACGAGCTCCTGCAGGTCCTCGGCCGAAAGCTCGGAATCGACGCGAACGCCGGCGACCAGGCGTGCCTGGGTCAGAGCGTTCTCGAACAGGTCGGCGTCGACGCCCATGACGACGTTGGAGAACATCTGGATAAACCGGCGGTAGCTATCCCAGGCAAAGCGCGGGTTTTGCGTCTGGGCGATAAGGCCCTGAACGGAATCGTCGTTGAGGCCCAGGTTGAGGACCGTGTCCATCATGCCGGGCATAGAGAACGGAGCGCCCGAGCGAACCGACACGAGCAGCGGGTCGGAGGCGTCGCCGAGCTTCTTGCCGCAGCGGGCCTCGAGGTCGGCCTCGGCGGCAACGATCTCATCGAGTGCGCCCTCGGGCCAGACGTTACCGGCACCGGAATACTCGACACAGGTCTGGCAAGTAATGGTAAAACCACCGGGAACCGGCAGGCCGATGCGGCTCATCTCGGCAAGGTTTGCGCCTTTGCCGCCAAGCACGAAGTTCATGGACTTGTCACCCTCGGTGACACAGGTGCCCTGGGCGTCGGTTCCAAAACGGTAAACCCTCTTGCAATCGCTCACGATACTTCCCCTTCCATGCGCTTACGCGCACGACCGTGGTAACGAATCGACCCGCCGGATGCGGGCCGTGAGGGAACTATACGGCGGGTTTTGGACAGGCTTGAGCAGAGGGTGCGCGGTTTGGTAAACGTGCTAAAACCGGCGGTAAACGGTAGGTAAAGGTGGTTACCTTATGAAGATACCACTACAAGGAAAATGCAGGTCGGATGCGATGTTTTTGCTAAATCGCTTTACCATTTATCAGCATTATTTCCAAGTATTCTCTTTGGGTAGCTAAAAGAGCCCCGTCCCAAATTAGCTACCCAAACAACCTTGTCCCAAGTGAGCTACTTTTGTTGAGCGCGGCGGGCGGCACGGCGGGCTCTTGCCTCTTGAATCTCTTCGAGGTGAGCAATGATCTCGGCAGCGCTTTCCTCGATGGCTTTGCCGTCGGTACGCACTACAAAGCAGCCCAGGCGCTTCATGAGGGCGCGAGCTTCCTCAAGCTCGCTGCGCACGCTCTCGGGCTCGGCATAGGAGCCTGCGACGGCGCGGGCGTAGTCATCGCCCAGACGGCTATCGCGAATCTCGGAAATCACGTCGACGGTCGAAATCAGGCCGAACAGGCGCAACGGGTCGACCTCGTAAATCGACTTGGGCGGCTCCATGCCATGCGCCAGTGGGACATTGGCGACCTTGTAGCCCTGATAGGCTAAATACATCGACAGCGGCGTCTTGGATGTACGCGACACACCCAGCAGCACGATATCGGCACTCGACAGATCGTCACAACCACGACCGTCATCGTGCTCAACGAAATACTCCATAGCCTCAATGCGATGGAAATAGCGATCGTCGGTCTTGTGAATCACGCCCGCAACGCCCTTGGGCGGCACACCGATGAGCGACGACAACACGGCGAGCGTCGGACCGATCAGGTCGACCGAACGGATATGCAGCATACCCAGGTAATCGAGCACGCGAGCACGAAGGGCCGGGTCGACGATGGTATGGAACACGGCGATATCGCGATGGTCCGCATCGACGCGCGGCCCCACAAATGACTTGACCTGCTCCACGGAGGTCACCTTAGGCAGGCGTAAAACGCGAAAAGCCCCTTCATCAAATTGCCCGGACGCCGCAAGCACCACCTCACAAGCGGTATCACCGAGCGAGTCGGAGATAACGATAACGGTGGGACGAGCGGTGACCGGGCAATCCATGCGGGGCTCCTTTTGCGCTTATGCGCAAGCTGGCTTACTTTTTGCGGGCAAGCTCACCGATGTTGGCGATGCCAGAGAAAACGGCCTCGAAGCGGTTGAGCAGCTTAAGGCGATTATCGCGGAGCTGCTCGTCCTTGTCCATGACCATGACCTCATCGAAGAAACGGTCGATGGGCGCGCGCAGGGCGGCGAGGGCGGCAAATGCGGCCGGGTAGTCCTCGGCAGCAAGGGCGGCATCGATAGCGGTCTGAGCAGCCTCGGAGGCGTCGGCGAGCGCGAGCTCGACCTCGCCCATCAGGCTGCGGTCATACTCCGCACCCAGCTCGGGCTTGGAGATGTGCGCGGCACGGGCATAGGCGGTAGCCAGGTTGTCAAAGGTCTCGGCATCATTCTTGCGGGCCTCGTCGAGGGCGGCGCAGCGGGCGAAGAAGACGGACGGGGCGATAATGTGCACCGCAGAGACGGCGGCAACGGTATCGGCCGGGATCTTTTCGTCGCGGGCCATGCTCACCAGGCGGCCATGGAAGAAGTCACGAACCTGCTGGGCGACCTCGGCGGCGTCGAACTCAATGCCCTGCTCGCTGTAAAGCTGCAGAGCAAAGTCAATCAGCGACGTGGGGTCGATCGGCAGACGGTCGCGCAGGATGTTGATGATGCCGATAGCGGCACGACGCAGCGCGTAGGGGTCGGAAGAGCCGGTCGGGGGCTCGCCGATGGCAAAGATACCGGCGATGGTATCGAGCTTGTCGGCGCAAGCCACGATGCAGCCAGCGGTGCCCTCGGGCAGCTCGTCACCGGCAAAGCGGGGACGATAATGATCGCGGATGGCGTGGGCGACCTCGTCGTTCTCCCCCATCGCGGTCGCGTAATAACCGCCCATCACGCCCTGCTGGCTCGTGAACTCGACGACGGCGTTAGACACCAGGTCGGCCTTGCACAGGTGCGCGGCACGAGCAGCGTCGGCGGCAAGATGGGCGCCCAGATGAGCCTCGCGGGCAATAGCGAGCGCGAGCTGCTCGATGCGCTCGGACTTGGCGAGCACGCTGCCGAGCTTCTCCTGGAAGGCGACCTTGGACAGACGCTCACGGAACTCGTCGAGGGAGATCTTCAGGTCCTCCTCGTAGAAGAACTTAGCGTCGTCCAGACGGGCACGCACGACGCGCTCGTTGCCGTCGATCACGCGCTCGGCGTTCTCGGGCTTGCTGTTGGAAACGACCACGAACTCACGCGTAAGCTTGCCCTCGCCGTCATAGATCGGGAAGTAGCGCTGGTTGGTGAGCATGGACTCGCAGATGATCTCGTGCGGGACCTTGAGGAACTCCTCATCGAAGGTACCGACGAGCACCGTCGGCCACTCGCAGAGGTTGATAACCTCCTCGAAGACCTTCTTGGGCGTATCGACATGGCAGCCGGGACGGGCAGCCTCGACCTCGGCGATACCGGCTAGAATCGCCTCGCGACGGCGCTCGGCAGAAAGCACGCCGGCGTCCTCGAGCACCTGCTCGTAGGCGGCGGGGCTAGCGACAACGTGGTCACCGGGGCCAAGCACGCGATGGCCGCGCGTAGTGTTGCCGCTCGTCACGTCGGCAAACGACACGGGCACAACATCCTCGCCCAGAAGGCAGCAGAACCAGCGGACCGGGCGCACGAAGGTGGCGTGCTCGTGGCCCCAGCGCTGACTACGGTAGTTGGGCCACTGCAGGCCGGCGATGGTCTTCTCGCACAGGGCCGTCAGGATCGGAGTAGCCGGAGCGGAAGGAATGTTCTTCTCGGCAAAGACGTACTCACGGCCGTCGGTGTCCTCGCGACGGACCAGATCCTCGGCAGCCACACCGCACTTGCGGGCGAAGCCCTGGGCGGCCTTGGTGGCGTTACCGTCAGCGTCGAAGGCGATGCTGGCCGCAGGGCCACGCTTGACCTCGTGAACCTCATCGGTCGCAGTGGCGACGTTGGCCACGAGCGCAGCCAGACGACGCGGACTCGAGATCACGCGGACCTCGCCATGGGCCAGACCGGCCTCGTCGAGGCCCTTGGCGATCATGGTGCCAAGCT
Organism: Collinsella sp.; assembly: GCA_052346145.1. Taxonomy (GTDB): domain Bacteria; phylum Actinomycetota; class Coriobacteriia; order Coriobacteriales; family Coriobacteriaceae; genus Collinsella. Next base: position 5,199 of record DAWDVX010000029.1, on the reverse strand, counting down.
GCTTGACGGCATTGTTCAGCGGTGCGGAGGGCATTTCCTCCGTACCGATCTCAAACAGGAAATCCTTAGCGTCTGCCATGGCTTACGCCACCTCGCCTTCCTGGTCGGCATTCTCGTTGACTCCGGCGACCTCGGCCATGTAGGCCTCGCAGCACGCCTTGGCGACGGCGCGGACGCGCAGGATGTAGTTGGCACGCTCGACCGCGGACAGCGCGCCACGGGCATCGAGCAGGTTGAAGGCGTGGCTGCACTTCATGACGCAGTCGTACGCCGGCAGCGGCAGCTTGCGCTCCAGACAGGAGTGGCACTCGGCCTCGTAGTCGTCAAACTTCTGACGCATCATCTCGACGTTGGCAACCTCAAAGTTGTAGGCGCTGAACTCGCGCTCGTTCTCGAGGAACACGTCACCATAGGTCATGGGCGTGCCGTCGGGCAGGTAGCTCCACACCAGGTCGTAGACCGAGTTGACGCCCTGGGCGTACATGGCGATACGCTCCAGGCCATAGGTGATCTCGACGGGCACGGGGTCGACCTCGATGCCGCCCACCTGCTGGAAGTACGTAAACTGCGTGACCTCCATGCCGTTGAGCCAGACCTCCCAGCCAAGACCCCAGGCGCCGAGCGTCGGGCTCTCCCAGTCGTCCTCGACAAAGCGGACGTCATGGTCGTTGGGGTCCAGGCCGATAGCGGCAAGAGACCCCAGGTAGAGCTCCTGGGCGTTGACCGGCGAGGGCTTGATGAGCACCTGGAACTGATAGTAGTGCTGCATGCGGTTGGGGTTTTCGCCGTAGCGGCCGTCGGCAGGACGGCGGCAGGGCTGCGCATAGCAGGTGCGCCACTCGGCGGGACCGAGCGAGCGCAGCGTGGTCGCGGTGTGGAAGGTACCGGCACCGACCTCGGAGTCATAGGGCTGCATAATGACGCAGCCCTGCTCGCCCCAGTACTGCTGGAGGCGCAGGATGATGTCTTGGAAGGAAAGCGATGAAGCGTTCATGCCTCTAATATCCCCTCGTCGAAACGATTACACGGTTAGGTACTGTACTATAGCGGTTTTTAGTCGATAGCGCCGATGCGGTTGAGCGGCCAGTAGCGAACGAGTGCCACAGCAATCAAATCAGAGCGATCGACGGGACCAAAGTAGCGTGAGTCGGCAGAGTTTTCGCGGTTGTCGCCCATCACCCACACGCACCCGTCGGGAACGGTGTAGGGATAGCTTACCTGAGTGCCGGGTGCTTGGACCGAAAGTGGCCAGCTCATGCCCGTCGTATAGTCCTCGTCGAGCGCTTGGCCGTCAACGACCACCTTGCCATCCTGCAGGTCGACCGTCTGGCCGGCCGTGGCAATAACACGCTTGACAAGAACATCATGCTCGGAGGTGCCATCGGGGTTGTGAAACACCACGATATCGCCCTGCTTGACGGGCTGACCGAGCTCGAGGCTCACCTTTTGTGCCAGGATCTGGTCGCCAATCTCGATCGTGGACTCCATGGAGCCGGTGGGCACCACAAAGGGCTCGACCACAAACGAGCGAATCAAGAAGGTGGCGACCAGTGCGATCGCGATGACCGCGATCCACTCAAAAGCGCCCCTCAACGCGGAATGCTGCGATGGAACCATTCTCACTCCTCGCTCTGCGAATACGAAGCGTCCAAAATCTCCTGCGCGTAAGCGCGCTCCTCGGGCGTGAGCCGCGCCGTCTCGATCAAGTCGGGACGCCAGCGGCAGGTGCGCTCGATGGCGTTCTTGCGACGCCAGACATCGACCTTGGCGTGATCGCCGCTCACAAGCACCGGCGGCACGCCCTCGCCGTTGAACTCGGCGGGACGGGTGTACTGCGCGTACTCGAGCAGGCCTCCGTCCTCGGCGGTCGAGAACGACTCGTCCACATTGCTCATCTCGTCGCCCAGGGCGCCGGGAATCAGGCGTACGACGGCATCGGCAACGACCATAGCGGGAAGTTCGCCACCCGTAAGCACGTAGTCGCCGATCGACAGACGCTCATCGGCATACGCATACGCACGCTCGTCGACGCCCTCGTAGCGGCTGCACACAAACAGCAGGCGCTCACTTTTGAGCAGGCGCTCGGCCACATGTTGCGTAAAGGGCTCGCCACAGGGGGTGAAGAACACTAAGGTGGGCTTGGGACCCTCGGAGCTGATGGCCTCGATGGCCTCGGCAATAGGCTCGACCTTCATGAGCATGCCCTGCCCGCCGCCGTACGGCTCGTCATCGACGGTACGATGGCGGTCGTGCGTCCAGTCGCGCAGGTTATACGCCTTAAAATCAAAAAGGCCGGCCTTGCGGGCGCGGCCCAAAATCGACGTGGACATGACGGGCTCAAACATCTCGGGAAAGACCGAAAGGGTCTCAATAAGCATGTTGTCCTCCCTACTTGTCCATATCGATCAGGCCGTCCATAACGTGGACGGAAATTGTTCCCGTGTCGGGAAGATCGAGCACAACCTGCTCGATCACGGGAATCAGTACCTCGCCGTACCGATCACCCTCGACAACCCAAACATCGTTAGCGGGCGTCGACATGATCTCGACGATCGTGCCGAGCGAACCGAAGCGCTCGTCGACCACCTCGCGACCCATCAGGTCGGTATAGGCGGCGTCGAGTGAATCGAGCTCAAAATCGTCACGATTTGCCAACACATAGCATCCCGTGATGCCCTCGGCGGCCGTCAAGTCGTCAATGCCCTCAAACGAGACCAGATCGCCATCGCCCGTATCGGTGACGGACACGACCGTGCAAAAGCGGTCGCGCTTGAGCGCCGGCGGCGTCAGGGCGACGCGCATACCCGGCTCTAATACAGAAGGAAGCCCCCGCAGCGGCTGCGCGAGGACCTCCCCCTTCCTTCCGTGCGGCTTGACCACACGGGCGATGTTTTTGTACTGGGACCTCAAGGTCCTAGCCCAGAACCTCTACCTCGACAGCAGTGTCGAGGCGAGCGGCCAGTGCACGGGCGAGCGTGCGAATGGCCTTGATGGTACGGCCACGACGGCCGATGACCTTAGCGACGTCATCCTCGGCGACAGAAACCTCGATCGTAGAGGCGTCGTCACCATCGATGACCTCAAGGCTCACGGAATCCGGGTCGTCGACGATCTGAACAACGAGATATTCGACGAGATCGGCGATGCGATCTGAGAGCATTGCCTCACCCTCGAGCTGTGCAGCGTCAACCTCAGGCACGATTTACTCCTCGGCGCCCTCAGCGGCCTCAGCGGCAGCCTTAGCGGCCTCGGCCTCTTTGGCGAGCTGCTTCTTGGACTTCTTGACGACGGTCTCGGTCTTCTCGCCCTCGTTGGCGGCCTTGACCAGAGCGGCGACGGCGTCGGTGAGCTGAGCGCCCTTGGACTGCCAGTCGGCGATCTTCTCGAGGTCGAGGTTGATGGTCTTGGGGGCGGTCATCGGGTTGTAGCGGCCAACCTCCTCGATGATACGACCGTCACGCGGGGCGCGGGAATCGGCGACGACGACACGGTAGTACGGACGCTTCTTAGCGCCGTGACGAGCAAGGCGAATCTTGACTGCCAAAGGAAACTCCTCCAACCAAGCAGCTTTAGGCTGCAACTACAAACAAACAGTTGAACATAATACGCCATCGACGCGGGCAGGTGAAGTCCGTGAGACCAACTTCTTCGGTGTAGTCGAGGGCAAATCCATATCTTAGACAAGAATTCGGGATTTGCAAGCACATACACGCACCCCACATGAGCTGCGCGGTATACTCATGACATGGAAAGACGCGAACATACATACGGTTATGAGGATGCCACGGGCGTCACGCCGCCTCCCTGGACGGGTCCGGCGGTGGGCCTGATGGACCTCGATGCGTTTTTTGCGAGCGTGGAGATGCTCGATCATCCCGAATGGCGCGGCAAGCCGCTCATCGTGGGCGGAGACGCCGATTCGCGTGGCGTCGTGTCCACGTGTTCGTATGAGGCACGTCGCTTTGGCGTGCACTCTGCCATGGCCTCGGCCGAAGCGCGGCGCTTGTGCCCGCAAGCCATTTGGACGCACGGGCACTTTGATCGCTACCGCGAGGTGAGCGCGCAGGTCATGGCGATTCTCGCCGACGAGACCCCGCGCGTCGAGCGCGTATCCATCGACGAAGCCTTTATCGATATCACACCGGGTCGCTTTGCGCCCGAAGACCCGCTGCTGGTTGCACGGCGTATAAGCGACCGCGTGGCAGGGCTGGGAGTGACCTGCTCCATTGGCGTGGGCTGCAACAAGACGGTCGCAAAAATCGCAAGCGAGCGGGATAAGCCGTTTGGGCTGACCATCGTGCGCCCCGGAACCGAGCAGCGCTTTTTGGCCGCGCTGCCGGTATCTGCCATGAGTGGCATCGGGCGCTCGGCCGAGGAGCGACTGCGCCGCATGCGCATCTACACCCTCGGCGAGCTATCACGTGCACCGGAATCCACCTTGGCCTCTATTTTTGGCGTCAACGGCGAGCACATGCGCCAGCGTGCGCTGGGACTCGAAATCTCCGAAGTCACGAGCCTCGATGAAGAGCGCGAGGTCAAGTCGGTCAGCAATGAACGCACCTTTGCTAAAGATTTAACTGATCGTGGGGATATTGAGGCGGCGATTGCGCTGTTGGGAGAGTCAGTGGGACGCCGCCTGCGCCGTCAGGGGCTGACGGGTGCCACGGTAACGCTCAAGCTTAAGTATTCGTATGGCAGCGGGCGTACGGCACAGCGCCGGCTGCCTCATCCGACCGACGATGAGAACATCTTCGTGGCGGTTGCACTCGAACTGCTCGACAACATCTGGCAGGATGGCATGCATGTTCGCTTAGCGGGCATCGGCATGAGCGACTTTGACCATCGGGGCGGCATCCAGACCGACCTGTTCTGCGAGATCGATGACCGCGGAGCCCAATCCAGCGACCGCCGCGACCTCTCCGTCGCCATCGACGCCGTCCGAGACAAATTCGGCGACACCGCCCTATCCTTCGGCCGCCAATCCCGCTTTAATAACTAGTCTTTTTTGGACGGGGGGTTGCCGCCTTCCGTCCGACACGGCATTGGTAGTCAATTTGGGACGGGGCTATTTTAGCTACCTCTATATCTCGGTTGAACTTCATCCCGGCCCACAATCATTCACCGTCAGGCAAAGGGTAGCTAAAATAGCCCCATTACAGTTTGAGTCGTCCGAAAGGGCGGCTCTTTTCCCTTGCATGG
>DAWDVX010000028.1:32239-32831 GCA_052346145.1 Collinsella sp. | reverse complement strand
GACTTGCAGCGACGGACCTCAGGACACTCTTACACCATGTCTGCGCGCGCGACCACCTCACGGAAGCATTGGGGCAAATCAGGCCAAAAATAGACGGTCTCAAAGGCCGTGACAGCATCGAAACAGCTATCCTCAAACGCCATATCCGCCACACTGCCTTGCAGAACGGCGCAACGCCCCTCCTGAATTGCAATTCGGTTGAGCTTTCTGGTCTTCTCCACACTGACGGGCGAATAGTCGATGCCCTTGACGACGCCATGCGGGCATTTTTTCAGCAGCCGTTTTATGTTCGCCCCGCCGCCGCAGCCGCAATCCAGCACCTTGGCATTTGGCGCAAGTCGTAGAAACTGAAGTCCCCACCGCGCCACAGGGCTGTGGCCCATATTCATCATGGCAACCATAAGTTTTCCGCCGGGGCCCACGGGCTTGCGGGTGTTTTCAAAGAACGACATCTGGCCCCTCCGATTTCATGCATTCCGCATAGGTCAACGGGAACGAGGCCTTCAGCACCGCGCTTTTCTGCACCGCCCAGCCGTTTTGACGCAGGAAACGCAGGTATTCCTCGCTCGTCCACCTGCTGTGGAGGGGGAAT
>DAWDVX010000028.1:5206-32229 GCA_052346145.1 Collinsella sp. | reverse complement strand
AATCCCGCCATACTCATGAAAAAGGCTTTTGCCTTGCCGGAAACCGAGCTCCCCGCGTGGGTGAAGGTTGGCGCGATGAGCACGCCGTCGTCCTTCAGCACCCGCCTGATTTCTTGCAGGGCCTTTTCCGGATGCGGCACTATGTGAAGCGCGTTGGACGCGATCACCACATCAAAGGACTTCTGTGCATAGGGCAGGCGGAACATATCTTGTACGGAAAAGTGCAGCTTTGCGGATTGATTGTCCCGCTTTGCTTCAAGGATCATCTTTGCAGAAGCGTCCGTAGCCTCGATGTGCGCCGCCGCATTCACGATGCTCTTTGCGATAAGCCCCGTGCCGGTGGCAACCTCCAGTACGGTTTTTGCTTTCACCACCGGCCTGATCAGCTCATACATCTTCTCATACGCCGCCCGGTCCTTTCGCATGAAACGGTCGTACCGACCGGCATTCTTGTCCCAGAAGCCCTTACATTCGTGCATTGCTATCGCCCCCAAATAGTTAGAGACATCTAACTATAACACACGAATCATGCAGTAAGATAAGGCTAACCTTATTCTCGGCTAAGACGCATCTCTCCGACCCTTTGAATCACCCCTTTTCACGCCACCCGCTACGAACCCCGGCGGAAACCAGGGAGTGATTAAAGGAGCGGCCTGAGGTTTTGCGAATCAATTGAGTCATTCCCGAAATCGCGAATCAAGGGCCTGAGTCGTTAGGCCCTCACAGGGGGACCGCGATGGTGGCCACCGCGCCGCCCGAGGGGCCGTTGGCGAGCGAGACGGAGCCCCCGTGGGCGCTCGCGGCCTCGGAGGCAGCGTGGAGGCCGAGCCCGTAGTGGCGGCCTCCGTCGCGCGAGGAGCGGGAGGAGTCGTCTGTGAAGAGGCGCTCACAGCCGCGTTCGAGGGCGGCGGGAGAGAAGCCCGGTCCGTCGTCAGCGACCTCGATGACGAGGTGCCCGCCCGCGACGTCGCAGGAGACCGCCACGCGCGAGCGCGCGTGCTCGGCGGCGTTGACCACGAGGTTCGCGGCGGCTCGCGCCAGGACGGTTCGGTCGAGCGGGGCCTCGGGCGCGCCCGCGACAGCGGGGCCCGTGGCCGCGTCGAGCGTCACGCCTCGCGCCCGGGCGATCTGGGCGGCCTCGGCGAGGACCTGCTCGCAGAGCTCGGCCGGCCGCATGGGGGCCCTCTCCGCCCCGCCGGACCCGCGCGAGGCCTCGATGAGCAGGCGCACGTAGCCGTCGAGCCTTTCGACACCGCCGGCTATGTCGCGCGCGGCGGCCGCGAGGTCGGCGTCTTTCTCGTCTTCCAGCTCCTCCGCCACGAAGTCGGCGTTGGCGCGCAGCACGGTGAGCGGCGTCTTGAGGTCGTGGGCGAGCGACGCCACCTGCTCGCGCTGCCCCCGCTCCGCGGCCCAGCGGGCCTCGAGCGACTCGGCGAGGGAGGCCCGCATGGCGTCCATCGCGGCGAGGACGTCGTTCACCTCGCGCACGTTGGTGCTGCCGACCGCGAAGTCGAGCTCCCCCGCGCCGACGCGCCCCGCCGCCTCCGCGAGCGGCGCCATCTTGCGCGAGATCACGCGGCTCGCGCGGCGCGCCACGAGCGCGAGCGCGAGCGCGCTTCCCGCCGCGGCGCCGACGAGCATGAGGCTCTGCGGGTTGGGAAGCAGACCGGCGAGGTCGCGCGAGACCCACTGCGGCAGGTACTCGCTGACGAGTGCGCAGGCCCCGCCGGCCTTGAGCGGGAACGCGGCGTAGGTGAGGCCCGAGCCCCCGCCCTCGATCTCCACTGTGCCCGGATCCGCGGCGAGTGCCGCACGGGCCATTTCCGTCGCGTCCTCGAGCCGCGTGCCCTCGAGGTCTGTCATCAGCGCGTATCCGTCCTTATTTAGGATGAGGTAGCGGTACGCCGTCGGCACGTCCTGCTGCCCGCAGACGCCGTCGCGCGCCAGGCCCTCCGCGACCTCGCGCGCATTGGCCGGCCCCCAGCTCGCCTCGTAGACGAAGCCCGCGTTGATCGCCGCGGAGAGCGCCATGAACGTGGCGAGCCACGCCGTGGCGACCGCCGCGAACGCGTAGGCGAAATAGCGCGCGATGACGAAGGAGAGCGGCATGCCCCCGCGACCTCGCGCCCCGGTCCTCAGAGCCGCCACTTGTACCCCATCCCCCAGACGGTCGCGATCGGATCGGCGCCGGCCTCGGAGAGTTTCCTCCGGGCGCGGCTGACCTGCATGGATATGGCCGCGTCGTCGGCGTCGCTCTCCCAGCCGAGCACCGCCTCGCGGATCTGCGCGCGGCTCATGACCTGCCCAGGGTGGCGGGCGAGGTGCTCGCAGATGGCGTACTCGGTGGGCGTGAGCGGCACGGCCTCGCCGCCCACGGCGAGGTCGCGCGCCCCGAGGTCGATCCGCACCTCCCCGAAGGAGAGGGCGTGCGAGCGCGGCCGGCGCTCACGGCGCAGATGGGCCGCGACCTTGGCGCGCAGTTCCGCGGCCCCGAAGGGCTTGCGGACGTAGTCGTCGGCGCCCAGGCCGTAGGCGGCCACGGCATCCTCCTCGGCCACGCGCGCGGTCAGGAAGACGATGGGCCCGTCGAAGTCCGGGCGGATCTGCCGCACGAGCTCGAAGCCGTCGAGCCCCGGCATCATGACGTCGCAGAGCACGAGGTCGAAGCGCGAGAGGTCCATCCCCGGGACCGCCGTCGGGTCCGCCGCCCTGACGACCTCATGGCCGTCGCGGCCGAGGACGCGCGCGAGCGCGTCGAGGATCGCCCGTTCATCATCCACTGCCAGTATCCTCGCCATGTTCGACCTCCTGAAACTTCCGTCGGAATTGTACTAGCGCCGCGCTCAGCGGTCCAGAGCCCTGCGCGCAGCCGCGGGCGCCTCGGCCGCGTCGCACGCGCGGTAGCGCACGCCCGAGCCGCCGCGCGCCTCGATCTCGAGCCAGCCCTCGCCGTCCGACTCCCGCCCGAAGAAGATGAGCTGGAGCTCTCGGACATTGCCCCTGTCGTCCGCCGCGTCCACCAGGTAGACGTAGTTCGCCCCCGCCCCGGTGGCGTCGGCGTAGGAGCTCGCGTGGCTGCCGGGCTCGGGCGCGGGCGCCCACATGGCGATCTCAGGGTTGGGCAGCACGCGGTCGGCGATCGAGCGCAGCGCCGACCCCCAGCCGGCGTCGAGCAGGGCATTCCCGCCCAGGACGAGCGCTGCGGAGAGAAGGACGAGCATGGCGGCGAGCGCCTTCCTACGCATCTACCCTCCCGTCCTCGAAGCGGCAGAACCAGGCGAGAAGGACGGCATCGGCTGCCAGGGTGAGCACGAGGCCAGCGAGCGCTGTCGTGAGGAGAGGGCCCGCCGCGCGTGCGGCGTCGATGAAGGCCTCCACCCCGAGCGACCCCAGTCGCGCGGGCCAGGCGAGCGGCACCCAGCTCAGGGGCGTCGCCAGGGCACCGGTGAGCTCGCCGGTCATGAGGCCGTGCGCAAGTCCGCCCACCGAGAAGAACGCGAGGAGCACCCCCGCCGCGCCGGCGCCGATGGCGACGTTGCGGCCGAGGCGCAGGGCCACGCCGAGCCCCAGCGCGTAGAGGGGCAGGCTGCCCAGCACGATGCCCGCCCAGGCGACCGCAAGCGGAGCGGGCCCGAGCGGCAGGCGCCCGGAGACGGCGAGCACGGCCCCGAACACGCCGAGCGCCACGGCCAGCGCGGCGGCGCCGAGCGCCGCAAGGGCGAGCAGCTTCGCCGCGACGGCGCGCCCGCGCGAGGGGACCGCCGTGAGGTTGGCGAGGCGCCCGGCAGCGCGCTCCTCGTCCACGGCGAGCCCGCAGACGATGGCGGACATGAGCGGCATGAGGGCGCCGAGGAACTGAGCGTAGGCGTCCGCGCCCAGCGCCGGGTCCCATCGGGTTACGGAGAAGTACTCGCCGCAGGCAAGACCGGCTGCCAGGCCGCAGACGAGGTGCACCGCCGTGAGCGGGGAGCGCGCCAGGCGCAGGGCCTCGGAGAGCAGGGCCCGCGAGAGAGTCATGCGCGGCGTCGGGTCGGAGAGTCGTGACATGGCCATCACCTCTCCTCGGAGTGCGCGAACCAGGCCGCGCCCGCCGCCGTGAGCGCGGCGAACGCGAGCGCACTGACTGCAAGGCCCGCCAGCGTGAGCATGCCGTCCGCCGCGAGCGCCCCGCCGAGCGCCATGTCCGCCGCGAGCGGCTCGCCGCTCGGCAGCACGGGGATGAAGCTCGTGGGGATGACCATGCTCGCCGACGGCGGAAAGAGCTGCGGCAGCGGCACCAGCGACCAGGCGAACCCGCCCACGAGCTGCGCGGCGAGCGGGCAGAAGATGCCCGCGAGCATGCCGAGCCGCGCCGTGAGGAAGAGCCCTGCGGGGATCATCCACGCCGCGGTCACCGTGTTGGCGAGCGCGCAGAGGAGCATCGTGAGGGTGCCCGCGGCCGTGAGGCCCTGCGAGGAGAACGCCGATCCCGCGAGGTAGATGCCGAAGACCACGAGGTTCGAGAGCGTGCAGAGAGCGAGGCACCAGAGCGCCTTGGCCCACCAGGCGCGCCCGAGCGGGAAGCCCAGGCCCAGAAGCCCCCGCATCCGCGTGCGAGCGTCCGCCCGCGCGACGCACGCCACCACGAGCGAGAGAGACACGGGCAGGAAGAGCGCGTACCAGTAGTTCCACGCACTGAAGATCTGCACGCCCCGGTAGGGCATCGCGCCGAGCAGCGGCATCGGAAGCGCCATGAGCACGGCCAGGCGAACCGGTGCCGCGTGGCGCGACTTCAGGGCCTCGGCGCGCAGGCCCGCGAGCAGGCCGCCTTTCTCGCCCGTCATGCCGCCACCTCCCCGCGCGCTCGTCGCCCTTCCCGGCAGAAGCTCATGAAGAGTTCCTCGAGGTCCTGCCCGGGCCGAAGCGCATCCTCGTAGGCGAGGCGTCCCCCGCAGATGATGCCGATGGTGTCCGCCATCTGCTGCACCTCGGAGAGGATGTGGCTCGAGACGATCACCGTCGTGCCCGCCGCCGCGAAGCCGCGGATCTGGTCGCGCAGCTCCTCGATGCCGATGGGGTCGAGGCCGTTGGTGGGCTCGTCGAGCACGAGCAGGCGCGGCCGGGCGATCAGCGCCAGCGCGAGCCCAAGGCGCTGCCGCATGCCCATCGAGAAGCGCCCGACGCGCTTCTTCCCGGTGTCCGCGAGGTCCACGGCGGCGAGCACCTCATCTATGCGGCTCTCGGGTAGGCCCAGCAGCGTGGTGCGCACGCGCAGGTTCTCGCGCGCGGTGAGGTTGGGGTAGAGCGGCGCCTCCTCGATGAGGCTGCCGATTGCGTAGAGGTCCTCGCGGCGCCAGGCGTGCCCGGCAAAGAGGATCTCCCCGGCCGTCGGCCGCAGCATCCCGCAGATCATCTTGAGCGTTGTCGACTTGCCGGCGCCGTTGGGACCGAGCAGCCCGTACACCTCGCCCTCGCGGATATGAAGGCTCACGTCTGCCACGGCGTCCTGCGCCTGGTCGCCGCGGCCGAAGTGCTTGGTGAGCCCACGCGTCTCGAGCATGTAACCCATGGGTTTATCCTTTCTCTACCGGGCGCGCGGGCCGAGTCGCCGTGCCCGCGCGCCTTGCCTTTCGGGTTCACCATCCATGGTGGGGCGCGTTTCTAACGAAGCCGTAACGGCCGTTGGGTTCTTTTGGCGCCAACCCTTCTCGACCCGTACGCCACTCATGGTATGTTTATCGCGATAACAAGGACGGAGGTGCTCGTGGCACGCAATAAGTACCCGGAGGAGACGGTCGAGAAGATTCTCGACGTTGCCGAGCGGCTCCTCGTGGAGCGCGGCTACGAGCACACCACGATGATCTGAAGAGCAATACGCTAAATCGAAAAAGGTAATCGAAGCCGCGCCTGTGGACTTATCGAGGGTCGAGATTCCCGCCCCATCCATCGGCACCCAGCAGAAGGTCGTCGACATCCTCGATCGCTTCGGCACCCTAACCAAATCGCTCACCGACGGTAGGATAAACCCCCATGAATATATGAATTGACCTGCTGACTCCAATGAAGATTGGAGGGTAACTGCCAGGGGTGACGGCCCAGCGAGTGTTATTTTGCGAGCTAGGCGCATCGAAAGCGACCTTTCGTGGTATAAACTACTTGCCGGAAGCCGCGGCTTTCAGAGTACGGCTTACGTGTACGTTTAACCTCCGTGGGCGACGGGGTGCCGCAAGGCGTAGAATATCGCCCACCTGTAGGGGCCTGCAGCGATGCGGGCCCCGCTTCGTATGAAGGGGGCGCAACCGATGAAGATCGTATCCATCTCCCAGGACTTCTTCGATCTCGTCGAGGGCGACCGCGAGCTCATGCTTAAGCACAATCGTCCCTGCATCGTGGTGGTGAGGCTGCGTTTCCGCGGGAAGCGCAGGGACTTTGCCGTGCCGCTGCGTTCCAACATCGCCCCTAACGTGCCCAAAGACCAGTACTTTGCGTTGCCACCCCGCCCCACGACGCGCCCCGGCTGCCGCCACGGCATCCACTACATCAAGATGTTCCCCATAACCAAGGCCTACCAGCGCCGCTTCAGGACCGAGGGCTCGGCCTACTACGAGACGCTCCAGCGCATCATCGATGGCAACACCAAGCGCATTGTCTCCGAGTGCCAGGCGTACCTCGACCGCTACGAGCGCGAGGAAAGGCCTCGCTTTGCCGTCGACATCGACCGCATCGTGGGGCTGCTGGAGGGCGAGAAGTAGGGCACCTCGGCTCAGTCACGAGCCATGCGGAGTCGCTCCGCATTTTTGAACGCCGCTTGTGCGTCCCAAATACTTGAGAAACAAGCTGTGAAGTGCGGTGGCGCGCCCGTGCCCGTGCATAGCCGTCACCATCAGCGTCTACGCGGCGTCGGCTTCAAGTGGAACTGACGCCGCTGCTGTATATGGTTTGCCTTGCTGCGAATGGCGATCAATGCCCGCGATGCTTCTGCTTGCGCTTCAACTTTCGCTGCTCGAAGCGCGTCTCCGCCTCATCCGCGCGACGCTGACTTCTTGCTTGAGCCGACTCCCGCTTCATCGCTTCCCGCTGTGCCGCGAGCGCCTGTTGTGCCTTGGTGCTCACCGCGGGCCGTTTAAGGGCTTTCGCTGCCTCGCGAGCGCGCCGCTTGGGGTTCTTCGCGGGCTTGCTCGCCTCGGTCGAATCGTGACCGAAGAACGAGAGCTTCGCCCATTTGCTGGCAACGAATCGCAGGATCTCCTCATTGGACGGTTCTGCGCCGAAGACGATGCGGGCGGCGCCGTATCTGCCGTCCTCGACATGCTCCGCCAGCCCGACCCAAAATTGGCCGTCGTGATATGACGATGAGCAGCAAGTCGCTGATAGCCGCCCTGCGAAGCTAGTTGCCTTGTTCGCAGTCGGGCCGCAGGCCGCACCTACGCTCGAGCTCTGCCACGAGGGCATCGTTGTCGGTCACCGAGACGATGGCGTCGCCGTCGTAGGGCGCCTTGATATAGACGCGGTCGAGCGAATTGGCCGTCCCCGCCCAGAGCGTCCTGGTGCGCCGAACGCCCCGCACGTGGGCGTAGGGTATCACCGAACGCATCCCAGCATACACGACGACGAGGCGGTCGCCGTAGAGCTCGAGGCGGTTGCTGCGGACGGGAAGGGCGGCCAGGGCCACGAGGGCCGGGACGGGCAGCAGCGCGAGCCAGCCCCATAGGAGCGCGGGACTCGAGCTCAGGAAACACGCGATACACGCCGCGGATAAACCGCCCGCCACAATCACCATGGCCGCTATGAACCACGGGTCTGTCCTGCCGGGAAACACCCGCTCCGGACGCTCGCCCTTCTCACCCATTACGGCCTCCCTCCCGACGCCCTCCCTGGCGGAGCGTGGGGCCGGAGAGTGCCTTGAACCCGTCGCCGACTATCTCGCCCTCCGTTCTGTGGGTCTTCTGTAGTGGTGTGTACCCCCGACTGTTCGACGGATGTCGTACGATTGAACGTTTTTCGAACTGTTTTTTAAGATGGGTGCGGCAGGATCGAGCAGATTGTTCGCGCGAGAGGCTCCCCGCCGCCGCGCCCGGTCTCGGGTTCGATGCATCGACATCCGTCTCAGGTGGTGTCTCCGCTGCGCGACATTGCAGGGGGCAAAGTCGAGATGCCATGGGGCGCGCCGAGGCTTTGCCCGCGGGGCGAAGATTCTAGGGGTCCGACGTGGCCCAGAGGGGAGACGGACATGTAAGCACTTATGACCGAGGAGCTGGCCGAGTGCCTGCCGCCGCTGTACGCGACCGAGGGAGGGGCGCTCGCCCTCGACCTCGCAAGCCCGGAAGGCGAGGGCTACCTTGACCTTTGGTGCTCGCTCACCATCAACCTCTCGGGCGGCCCCTTCGCCTCCACGTGGCTCATTCACGCTTGTGCCCGGCATCATGGACATGGGCGTCGCTAAGTCGCCCACTGTGGCGCAAGCCCCTGTCGGCTCAACGTTCGACGAGATAAACCGCATGTTCTCAAAGCTCGGCTTTATCGATTACAATTCACGCCTCGCGCAAGGGCCGTTCTACTCCCCAAACCTAATCTGCCTGTCGCACGTCTCGAGGCGACGGGGCGGCGCCTTCTCGCGTGAGTCGATTCCCGTTTTACTGATGCGTCCCAACATGCCCTTACGCATGTTGGGACGCCGCTTTCGAAACTTCAAAACCATTCGGTTTTCGAAACTGAGTGGGAATAAGTTATCGGTACGCTTTTTTATAAAATGTAAAAAAGCACCCCCATAACTGATGAAATGGACGCTGAGAAAAAGGGGTGCATCTTGCGTATATACCGACGTGAAGATCTACCTCTATCTTGCATCGCGCGGGTACGAGCTTTCTGTGGGCCGTATTGGGAAGCTCGAGTGTGACTTCATCGCTCGTAGGCGCAATGCTTGCGCCTATATCCAGGTCTCTATGTCGATTGCCGACAGAGGCGTCGAGGAGCGCGAGTACAGGCCGTTCGGCCACATCAGGGATGGGTATCCGCGTTACTTGTTCACGCTTGATCCTCTATTGCAGGAGAGGGGTGGCGTCAGGCACCTTAACATGGCGTCGTTTATGCAAGATGGCGGTGATCTTATTTGAGTGGTGGCCAGATTCCTTTGCTTCCTAGTGCGCAAACAGCGCGGTATCAAATGATGATCATTGCCTCACGTAGAATCGACAGATTGAGAACTTGTTTTGATGTTGACAGGCTTTTGGCCAGTGGCTCCTATTGTCGAGTGGGAATAGCGGAAACGAGGCGATTGAATAACTCCATCCGTTTAGGTTAAAACAAAAAATATGCCGCGCGCCTGTGGCATGAAGGAGGGAGATTTCTATGAATATCGTTGTATTGAGTGGTAGCCCGCGCAAGGGCGCCAATACCGACACCATGGTCGAGGCCTTTGCCGAGACCGCGCGTGAGGGCGGCAATACGGTCGAGGTCATCCGCGTTGCCAGTAAGAAAATCGCTGGTTGCCTGGGGTGTCAGTATTGCTTCGCCCACGAGGGCACTTGCGTGCAGAAGGATGACATGGCCAAGGTGATCGAGTCGCTGAAAGACGCCGACATGGTTGTCTTCGCTTCGCCTATCTACTGGTTTGATATCACTGCGCAGGAGAAAGCCGCCATCGACCGCCTGTACGCCTTCGGTGCTACGGGCTTCCCGTTCACCAAGACGGCCCTTTTGCTCGATAGCCACAGCGAGGGCGTCTATGATGCGGCGATTGCTATGTACAGGGCCACATGCGCGTACTGCAAGTGGGAGGACCAGGGCATTGTCACCATTAGCGGCATGACCGAGCGCGACAGCATGGCCTCCTCGCCCAAGTTGGAAGAGGTGCGAGAGCTCGCTCGCAAGCTCGCCTAAGGGCAAGAGGAGCGCATGGCAATCAGCGTTGGCGGAAATGCTTGCTGCCCTTACCAAGAGGATTGCTGATTGCCATGCAACGATGCTCCAGCGGACAATTCCGGTGTGCTAAAACGCCTTCTCGTTCAAGAATTCCCTGAACGCGGGGATGTCAAAGCCAACGAGACCACGCCCGCGCTCTCCGATGACGCCGTCCTCCAGGAGGCGGCGTTTGTATTGGCTTGCGTAGTTGCTGGCGACGCCCATGCGTTTGGCTATCTCCGAGACCCTGCTGGGGCCAGAATCGGGCAGCATCGCGAGCAAAAACTCAATGTCTTTATCGGAAAGCTCCCGATAGGTCGTTTCGAGAATTCGATCGCGCAGCTCCATGCGGGCAAGCAGAGAACCCTGCTGTACATCAGGTGCACTGATTTTGGGCGAGTTCTCCGAAACATCCCATGTGCGATATCCGACGAGCTGCATCATATAGGGAAATCCGTCGACGGCCTTCACGGCATCCTCGAGCGCTTCTGGCGTGATTGAGCGGCCTCCGGCCTCAACGGTTTTGCGGAATGCGTTTGCAATTTCAACGTCAGTGATTCGTCCCAACTGATGATATTGGGAACGCCTGAGGAACGAGACGGAATCGTTACGCAGCAACGCCGATACTTTGTAGGGCAGTCCTGCCATGAGTAGGGCAACTTTTTTACCTTCGCGTACAAAGTGCTGGTAAACAGAGGCAAATTGAAGCATTTCTTCGAGACCGACGGTGACTTCATCGATGGTGATGAGAAGTCCGATGTCATGTTTTTCGAGTTGCTTAAAGATGCCATTCATGCGCGTGCGCCAGTTGCCCTGAGCCTCTTGAGCATATGTCCAATCGATGCCCACTGGGCCAATTTGAACACCGTTTATGCGCGCGTGAGGCTGTGAGAGGTAGCTATCTGCGGCTTCTTTGGTTCGCTCGATAATATCTTCGAGCATGCCTGGCATGGCGGAGACATTTGCTGCGATCCAGCCGTGTTCAAGCGCCGTTTCTGAAAGGAGCGAGAGAAGCGCCGTCTTGCCCGTTCCCCTTGCGCCCGTAAAAATAGTCGACAGGTTGGGATCTCCCGGGCCGTTGATAAAGCCACGGTTGATGTCACGCAGGATATGCTCGCGACCCGCTAGAAAGGGAGGGACGCTTCCGAACGTCGGGGTAAAGGGGTTCTTGCTGTACTCCATGGTAGCTCCTTTGCAAGTTTTGCTAATTTTTGCAAGTTTTGCTAACTTTTGCAAGTTTTGCTAACGACTGACCAAAGGGCATCGAAGCAGTGGCGCTGACATTTTTTACGCAGAAAAATAAGCAGAAATCAATTTATCTGCGTTAAAAAATAGTTGAGAAGAAAAACGACGAGTCCCGGGCGCAATGCCGTTGCGTTCCGGGCCTCATCGCTTTGCGAAGTATCTAACGATCTCGTTGCCGTCGTCCTAGTCAAACAAGCTCGGCATGTCGTTTTCCTTCATAAGTGCACCGGCGGAGGGGAGGCTCTGCGCGGTGAACTTCTCGGCCGAGACGCCGGCGCCAAGAATCTCCTCGGTCGTGCCGACGGTGGTGACCGAGCGGCCCTTCTTGGCGGTAAAGGCCTGGACGCCCTGCGTGTTGGTGGTCGTCTTGGTCTTGAGCAGCGACGTGTTGAAGTTCATCAGGCGGTAGTCGCTCGAGACCAGCGCGATCTCGCGGTCCTCCTTGAGCACCTGGGCATACAGCAGCTTGCTGCCACCGTAGATGGCGTTCTTAAGGCGTTTGCGGTTGGTCTTGGTAACGTATCCAGAAAGCGCGACGCGCACCACGCGGCCGTTCTCAAAGACAAACAGCACGTCGGCCTTGTAGTCCTCGGGGTCGATGACCCAGATGACACTCTCGTCGGGTTCCATCTCGAGGTCGGTGGGCAGGTACGAGCCCAGCTGAGCCGACTTGGTGTCCTCAAACGCCGCAACCTTGCACTTGTACACCTGACTCTTGTTGGTAAAGACCAGCAGTTCGTGGGTGTTGGAGGACGGGAATTCGATAAAGGGTTTGTCACCGTCCTTGTACTTGAGCGTGGTCGCCTTCTTGAGTACGCGGTCCGTCATCTTCTTAAGGTAGCCATCACGCGAGAGCATGATAGTGACCGGGTACTCCTCGACTTCGGGCTCCAGGCTTACCTCGATGACCTCGTGGGGCTCGATCCTGCCCGTACGACGCGGCATCACATATTTCTTGTTGACCGCAGCCAGCTCGTCGCTGATGACCTTCTTGATGTTCTCCTCGCTGGAGAGGATCTCCTCAAGCTCGGCAATCTCGCCCTCAAGCTTGGCAATGTCCTTGGTGCGGTTGAGGATGTACTCCTCGTTGATGTTGCGGAGCTTAAGCTCGGCAACAAACTCGGCCTGGGTCTCGTCGATGTCGAAACCCTTCATAAGGTTGGGCACGACCTCGGCTTCGAGCTTGGTGCCGCGGATGATGGCGATGGCCTTGTCGATGTCGAGCAAGATCGCCTCGAGGCCGTGCAGCAGGTGCAGGCGCTCGGACTTTTTGCCCAGGTCAAAGTTAATGCGGCGACGCGTGGACTCAATTCGCCACTTGACCCACTCGTGCAGGATCTGGCGCACGCCCATAACGCGGGGGTAACCATCGACCAGCACGTTGAAGTTGCACGAGAACGAATCCTGCAGCGTGGTCGAGCGATAGAGCTTGGCCATGAGCTTGTCGGGGTCGACACCGCGCTTAAGGTCGATGGCGATACGCAGGCCCGAAAGGTCGGTCTCGTCACGGATGTCAGCGATCTCCTTGACCTTGCCTTCTTTGGAAAGCTTGACGATACGCTCGATGATGACATCGGTCTTGGTGGTGTAGGGGATCTCGTAGACCTCGATGATGCGCTCTTCGGGAATCCAACGCCAACGGGAGCGGATCTGGAAGCTGCCAAGGCCGGTCTCGACGATTTTCTCCATCTCCTCGCGGCGGTAGATGATCTCGCCGCCGGTAGAGAAGTCGGGCATGGGCATATACTCGAGCAGGTCGCAGTCGGGATCCTGCAGGTAGTGCATGGTGGCGGTGCAGACCTCGTTGAGGTTAAAGCCGCAGATGTCAGACGCCATGGCGACGCCGATGCCCTTGTTGGCCGAGACGAGGATGTTAGGGAACGTGGTGGGCAGCAGGCGCGGCTCCTTCATGGCGCCGTCGTAGCTGTCGACAAAGTCGACCGGGTCCTTGTCGATGTCCTTGAAGATCTCGGCGCTGATGGGGGAGAGCTTGGCCTCGGTGTAACGCGAGGCGGCGTAGCTCAGGTCGCCCGAATAGTACTTGCCAAAGTTGCCCTTCGACTCCACAAAGGGGGCGAGCAGCGCTTCGTTGCCGGTGGCTAGACGCACCATCGTCTCGTAGATCGCGGCGTCGCCGTGCGGGTTGAGCTTCATGGTCTGACCCACGATGTTGGCACTCTTTTGGCGCTCGCCCTTGAGCAGACCCATTTTGTACATGGTGTAAAGCAGCTTACGGTGCGAGGGCTTAAAGCCGTCGATCTCGGGGAATGCACGCGAGACGTTGACGCTCATGGCGTAGGGCATGTAGTTGACCTCGAGCGTCTGCGTGATCGGCTGGTCAGTGACCTCGGAGTGCAGGCCGATGACGTTCTCGGCGTTGACCTGCTTTTTCTTTGGCTGGGTTTTCGTCTTCTTCTTTGCCACGATTTCCTCTTGAACTTCTTATGGCCGTCGTTATCGATTTGCTGCTATTGCAGGTCTAGCTGGTCCAGATATTCCTTGCCGTGCTCGGAGATATGGCGCTTGCGGCCTGCCTCGTCGTTGCCCAGCAATAGGTTGAACATGGTCTCCATCTTGGTGACGTCCTCGGGTTCCACCTTGATCAGACGACGCGTCTCGGGGTTCATGGTGGTGAGCCACATCATGTCCGGATCGTTCTCACCAAGACCCTTGGAGCGGTTGATGGAGCACTTCTGGTCGCCGATTTCCTTAAGAATGCCATTCTTTTCGAGCTCGGTGTAGGCAAAGTAGGTCTTCTCTTTGCAGTTGATCTCGTAGAGCGGCGACTCGGCGATATACACGTAGCCCTCGTCGATAAGCGTGGGCACCAGGCGGTAGAGCATGGTGAGCACGAGCGTGCGGATGTGATAACCGTCGACGTCGGCGTCCGTACAGATGATGACCTTGTTCCAGTTGAGGTTGTCCAGGTCAAAGGCGCCAAGGTTCTTGATGCGCTTGTCTTTGATCTCCACGCCGCAGCCCAGCACGCGCATGAGGTCCATGATGATGTCGGACTTAAAGATACGCGGGTAGTCCTCCTTCAGGCAGTTGAGGATCTTGCCGCGGACGGGCATAACACCCTGGAACTCGGCATCGCGCGACGTGCGAATGGCGCCTGCTGCCGAGTCACCCTCTACGATGTAGATCTCGCGGCGGCTCTTGTCCTTGGAGCGGCAATCGATGAACTTTTGCACACGGTTGGCCATGTCGGTCTTCTGCTGCAGGTTGGTCTTGATGCTCTGGCGCGTCTTCTCGGCGTTCTCGCGCGAGCGCTTGTTGATGAGCACCTGCTCCATGATCTTGTTGGCGGCATCTTTGTTCTCGATCAAGTAGGTCGAGAGGCGTTCCTTAAAGAATGCCGTCATGGCCTGCTGGATAAAGCGGTTATTGATGGCCTTCTTGGTCTGGTTTTCGTAGGACGTCTGGGTGGAGAAGCAGTTGGTCACCAGCACCAGGCAGTCCTGGACGTCTTGCCACTTAATGCCGCTCTCGTTTTTGTTGTACTTGCCCTGTTGCTTAATGTAGGCATCGATGGCGCTGGTCAGAGCGCTGCGGGCGGCTTTCTCGGGCGAGCCGCCGTTCTCGAGCCACGATGAGTTGTGATAGTACTCCTGCATCATGAAGGTGCGCGAGAAGCACATGCACGCGGTGATCTTTACGTTGTAGTCGGGCAGGTCCTCACGGTCGCGACCGCGACGGTCGGCCTCGATAAAGAAGGGCTCGGTGAGGTAGTCGGTACCGACCTTCTCGAGAACATAGTCCTCGATGCCCTTGGGATAGCAGAAGTCCTCTTCGGAGAACTCGCCGTCGTCGCCCTCGATACGCAGGCGGAAGGTCACGTTGGCGTTGACCACGGCCTGGCGGCGCATGGTCTCGCGATACCAATCGTGGGGGATGCTGATGGAGGTAAAGACCTCAAGATCGGGACGCCACTTGATGGTGGTACCGGTACGGTTCTCGTTGCTGGGCTCAATCTCGAGTGCCTTCTTTTTGGCACCGACGACCTTGCCTTTTTTAAAGTGCAGGGAGTACCTGTTGCCGTCGCGCCAAACCGTGACGTCCATGTACTCGGACGCATACTGGGTCGCGCAGGAGCCCAGGCCGTTGGTGCCGAGCGAGAAGTCGTAGTCGCCGCCCTGGTTGTTGTTATACTTGCCGCCGGCGTAGAGTTCGCAGAAGACGAGCTCCCAGTTAAAGCGCTTCTCGGAAGGGTTCCAGTCGAGCGGGCAGCCGCGGCCATTGTCCTCTACCTGGATAGAGCCATCGCGAAAGGCGGTAAGGGTGATGAGCTTGCCGTAGCCCTGGCGCGCCTCGTCAACGGCGTTGGACAGGATCTCGAAGGCAGCATGCGCGCAGCCATCGAGTCCGTCCGAGCCAAAGATGACGGCGGGGCGCAGGCGTACGCGCTCCTCGTCCTTGAGCTGGCGGATACTGTCGTTACCATAGTTTGCGGTGTTTTTTGCCATACTCGCTCTCTCGGTGCTCCCTTGCTGCGTTTAAGTCATATAGATAGTCAAGGTAGCATAGCCCAGCCCACAGGCGATTCCAACCAACACGAAATCCATCGAACAATCGTTCGGAGTATATAGACTGATAATACGATATTGGAAAAAATAGCTGAATGAAATCAATAGATATTTGATTCCATTTAGTAGAACCTCATATATACTAAACAAAAACGAATCAGAAGAGCTTTTATTTAATAGAACGGTGATGATATGAAGATTATCGAACGTCCTCAATATATGGAAGCGCTTCTTGGCGCTAAGGGAACGCCGGACATCAAGGTTATTACCGGCATTCGTAGGTGCGGCAAATCTGTTCTACTGGAAGCTCTTGCCGATCGCATTCGTGAGGCCGGCCCCGATGCCAATATTATCCGCATCAATTTCAATCTCCTCGAATTCGAGGAACTAACGGATTATCGAGCATTGCATCGCTACGTTGAGGAAAGCTATTGCGAGGGCCTCGATAACATTGTGATGATTGATGAGGTGCAAACTTGCGTTGGGTTCGAAAAAGCGGTCAACAGCCTTCATGCATCGGGTAAATACGATATCTACGTTACTGGCTCCAACGCTTTCTTGCTTTCGAGTGACTTGGCGACGCTTTTTCGCGGGCGGACATATGAGGTCGAAGTATTTCCGTTCTCGTTGCTTGAGTTTTCGACATATCACGGAATTCATAACCCGGACGAAGCGCTTGACCGATATTTGAGAGAGGGCGGAATGCCTGGCTCGTATTTGTATCCTAGCGAGCGAGCTCGCTATCGATATATTGCGAACGTGCTAGATGTCTTGGTTTTGCGTGATGTGGAAGAAAAGCATGGGGTTCGTAACAAAGTGCAACTAGAACGTGCATGCGATTTCCTAATGGACAATATCGGTAACATATCTTCTGTTAGTGGGATTGCGGCTGCGCTGGATGCTGCCGGAACGCGCGTTTCCGTGGCAACGCTCGCCCAGTACCTCGGATTTTTATGCCAGGCCTTTGCGTTCTATCGAGTGCGCCGCTATGACGTAGGCGGTAAAAAGTACCTCGCTTCGGGTGATAAATACTATTTATCGGATCATGCAATCAGATACGCAAAACTTGGAACTAAAAAACTCGACTTCGGGCATGTATATGAAAATATGGTCGCTTTAGAGCTCCTAAGACGCGGTTGGGAAATCTATATCGGGGTGCTTTATAAGAAGGAAATCGACTTCGTGGCAATTCGTCGCGATGAGCGAGTGTATATCCAAGTTAGCGATGACATTTCGCGTCAGGAAACCTTTGAGCGCGAAGTGGCACCTCTGCTTGCGATACGTGATGCGTATCCCAAGATGGTCATTGCGCGAACAAAGCACGAGGCTGTTGATTATGAGGGGATTAAGGTGGTCGACCTCGCCCGATGGCTGATGGGGGAGGGGTCGGATGTCGAATAGCGGGCGGTGGACGCCTATCTAAATCATTGCGCTGCTCGGGCGCCTTGAGGGTCTTCTTAATAATGCGGGTGAGCCCACGCTCCTTACCGATGAATTCCACTTACTCGTTTCTGCCCGAGTAAGTTTGAAGACGGATGAGCCCGCTTCATTTTGTTTGCGGCTTGATACGTTTGTCGAAAAGTGCCGCGTGGATGGCTCAAATCGAACATTGGGACAGGCGTCTCATTTTATGGGCCGAGGGCGTGCGTATATGAGCCATTTTGGTCCATAGGGGATGCTGGGCGGTTGCTAGTTGGGCCACGGGTCACTTCGCCTGTGCCGCATTTCGTCATACGCTCATAGTGGAAGCCGATGTCACGGAGTCGACTTGCGACTCGGGCAACGGATGAGCTGCAAGCCGAAAGGAGCGGTGAGGATGATGAAGCCCGTGACAAGGAAGCTGCTGTTAGGAATTCCCGCTGTGATGCTTTCGGCCGTGCTGGCGTGTACGCTTGCTGGCTGCGGCGGCAATGCGCCGAGTGGCTCGGGCGGGAACGGCTCTGTGCAGGAGAAGTCCAAGAAGGCCAAGACCTATGATTCGCAGACGGTCGAGGTGGCTGGCATTACCTATGAGTCGGTGGCTCACGGTACGTTCTATCGCGGTGACGCTAAGCTGCAGGACGGCTTTTACCTGCACGTCAAGATCACCAACAACAATGCAAAGAACAGGACGTTTAACTCCTTTAACGTGCATGCTGCCCAGGGCGATCTTGAGGCAGGCGACCCGTTGTTTACTTTTGGCAAGGCGGCCGTGCTCGACTACGTTGCAAGCGAGGCTCCCGATGAGCTTCACGAGGGCATCGATCTTTCCAAGAGGCCAGATATCGGCCCGGGCGAGACCGTTGAGTACGTGTATTTCTGGGCGCCCAAGACAGCGTACTACGGGTCCATCACTGTCGAGTTCGTAGACGCTTACGCCCCCGCCAAGAATCATGAGGCCATGCACTTTGACACCACGGGATGCGAGACCAAGGAGTTCAAGGCTGCCGGCGGTGTGGCCGATTCTGGTGATGCGGCCAATATGACCGGCATCGATTGCGCATCGTACAGTATCGAGGCTGCCGATGGGTACGCGCTGGATTCGTCCAACGAAGAGCACGAAAAGGCAGACTTCTTCCACGACGAGACTGGAGGACGCCTGCACATCAGTATCTTCCCGCGTTCGCCGGAGGAAGAGGTTGCAAGCCTAGAGCAGGTCTACGAAGGCAAGGAGACAACAACCGACCAGGTCGAGTACAACGGCATAACGTGGCTGCGCTTTACCGGTCCCGACAACGGCCATACGCTGTTTGCGACGTCTCCCGCGACGGGCGAGACCGTCCGCGTGTCGATTGGCTGGAAGATCGATTGGGACGCCGCCGTGCCTATGATGGAGGCACTGAAGCTCAAGTAGCGGACTGCGATCCCCACGTCAGACGACTCAGGGCTGGCTCCGAGTTATCGGGGCCAGCCCTTTCTGGCGTGCGAAAAGCGGAGCAGTGCCTCGCGCGGTTTCGGGTACAGCGGAACACCGTGCGCGCAGTGACAGACATGATTTTCATAATGACATGTAACTAGGGGCTAGCGAGTCCTATCCGAATTGACCTCATTGGCGGTGTCGGTTTCGAGTGCCGTGCGGCGGGCGCTGTAGGCTACGAGGCCGGCGCCTGCCAAGGCGAGTGCTGCAGCGACTGCCGTAAGGGGGACGTTGCTGTCTTTGCGAGAAGGTGTCCCGTGGCGGTAGTGCTGTTCGATGGCCAAAATGTCCAATTTGAGCGCGCGAAGGCGTCGGGCCCCCGGGACGCTTTCGATATGTCGGGCAGTCTGACCGCTAGCGCAACATGTGGGCAACCAGCTCGGCGCGAGTTCCGATACCAAGCTTGGCATACACTCCTGATAGGCGGTTTTTGACGGTGCCCGGCGATACTCCCATATGGCGTGCGATTTCGGCGTTGGTCCACCCGCGACAGGCGAGCATGGCCATGGTGAATTCCGTGGTCGTTAGATCGTCGGCCACGTCCTCGCCCGAATCGGGGTTGTGGATGCGCCGCCAGCCGTAACTGAATCGATACGTAATCTCGATGATGCGTGCGAAGTCGTCAGGGTATTGCGTTTTTAGACACGCCTCGATAAGCCCCTGCAAAAGGCCGTGGTGCTCGCCGATAAGTTCGACAAGGCCGTCGGGACGCGCAACGTCCCAAGCGGCTCCGAAGTGTGCCTTTGCGGCGTCGATATCCTTGAGGCTCATGCAGGCCATGGAAGCCGACAGGTGCAGGAACAGCTCCGAGATGGGATAACTTCCCTGTTTCATGATCAGGGCGTTTTCCGCCATGCCCAGACTGCGGCCATATTCGCCGCGCAGGTATAGGGCATGCGCCATCACGTAGCTGGCGAACAGGCGCAGGCCTTCGGGCAGATGCGCCGCAAGCGGATAAAACTCTTCGGCGGAATGCGGGGAAGGCAGGTGCAGCAGGACGCTCGCAGCGGAGGCGAACAGGATATGCGTGGCGTGGACGGCGGGCGATTCCTCGTCAGTTGGCGTATCGAGGATGCCCGCAAGGCAACGGCGGGCATCGGCGATACGATTGAGCGACAGACTGGCATATCCGCAGATAAGGCATGCGGAATAGCGCAGTGCGGGGTCGGTGGCGTCAAGATAGGGGCGTGCTGCCTCGGCGGCGAGCGTGGCCTGTCCGCGAAAGTACAGCGCTTCTGCCGTGGCAATGGCACGCGAATTGGGGTCGGAAATGCCTGCAACCGCAGCGTCAATCTGCCCCGGCACAAAGGCGGTGCACATCAACGGCATGGGAACGCATGGGTAGCCATCGCAGTCCATCTTCCATCTCCCAACAGCTGGCAACACTGGCAGCAATTGTACTCCTGTTACTCGGGACTGGAATTTTTGGGTATTGCCTACGATTATGCCGAACGCATAAAGGAAGAGTCTATTGGCGATGCTCTCAAGGTGGCTACCGAAGCCAAGCTGACCTCGATATTAGGAAAAATTGCCACCCCTGCAAAAAGCTCTGTCGCAGTGATGGGAAACGCATCTTCTGGGCATTCCGGCGTCTCCAGCTAGCGCTGGACTGCTGCTGTCGCCTGCGCGTTGGCGAGCGGGGCGTGGGGACCGTCCGGCGACCAGCGGTGACGGGCGAGCCCTGCCGCGTGCGTGGGCCTCCATCGGCGTAGACCCATGACCCCTATGGCATCGGAGAAGTCCACCATCGCGTCCAGGACCTTACCGTCCGGCACGCCCAGCCTAGCGGCTCCCTTGAACCCAAGGTTGAAGGGGGGTGTTGTACAAGGCATATGGGGCCGAGTGGAAGTGGATCAAAAGAGCGTTACTTGACGTTTCATGCATAATGCCAACCGCCCCGCGATATCACGTTCGCAGCGCGCAGGGGCCGGAGAATCTTCGCGATGAGAGTTGACGTCTAATACCTTGCATCGTATAGTGTGTATAGCATAGTATATGACGAGAGGAGGTGTGCGGATGGAGGCACAGATGAAGCGCGGCTTCCTGGAGGCCTGCGTGCTCGCGGCCGTCTCCGGCGAGGAGTCCTACGGCTACCAGATCGTGAAGGACGTACCGGCGAGCATGGGGCTCACGGAGTCGACGCTCTACCCGCTGCTCAAGCGCCTGGAGAAGGCCGGGTGCATCACGGCGCGCTCCGCCGAGCACAACGGGCGGCTGCGCCGGTACTACCGCATCACGGACGACGGGCGAGCGCGCATCGAGGAGTTCCTGGCCGAGTGGCCGTCCGTACGGGAGATTTACGCATACGTTGAGGAGGCGCACCATGACGCGCGATGAGTTTCTGGGCCGGTTGGGCGAGCTGCTCGCCTGCCTGCCGGCCGAGCAGGTGGAGGAGACCAAGGCGTTCTATGCGGAGGCCATCGCCGACCGCATGGAGGACGGTATGAGCGAGGAGGAGGCCGTGGCCGCCATGGGCACGCCCGGCGAGGTGGCGGAGGCCACGCTCGACGACCTGCCCGCCGTGCCGCGCGCGATCGCGAGGACGCGCCGGCGCAGCACCGCGCTGCTGTGGGTGCTGGCCATCGTGGGCTCCCCGGTGTGGGTGCCGCTGCTCGCCGCCTTCGCCGCCGTGGCCGTCACGGTCTATATCTGCATCTGGGTGCTGGCGCTCTGCGTGTGGATCGTCGCGGTGGCACTCGGGGGCGTGGGCGTAGTTGGGCTCCTGCTTGCCGTAAGCGGCGTCATCATCGGCCACTTCCCGTACGCCCTCGCCTCGGCGGGCGTGGGGCTCGGCCTCGTCGGCGTGGCGCTCTTCGTTGGTGCTGGCGCTTGGGCAGCCTCAAAACAAATTGCGCGCCTCTCGGCGCTCTGGGCGAGGAAGGCCGCCTCGCCCTTCTGGAAGGGTAAGGGCGAGAAGGGCGGCGCTGCCGCGCATCTCGCGGCGTAGAAAGGAGTGAGTACCATGACCAGTGCGAAGAAGATCTACCTCGCCGTGGCGGGCGGGTTCGTTGCCGCGGGTGTTGTCCTCGCGGGCATTGGCTTTATCGCTTCGGGTTTCGACCCGGCCGTGTTCACAACCCATATAGACACACGCGACAGCACCATCGTGCTCGGCGGCGTCGAGGTGGACGACCCGATGGGCCTCCCCCTCATCGAGCAGCTCGCCAATCTGGGCGAGATCGACACCTCCGGCGTCGCGGATCCCGCCGCGCCCTAGGCGCAGCGAGCCCGGGCGCTCTGCCCGCCAAGCTGCGTAAGCCGGCGAAACCCGAACCTCAACCTCTACGCAACTGGCCCCAAGCCTGCGCCGATTCGCTCTCAGCGCCGCGCGGGGGCCCGTGACGCATGCCCAAAAAGGTACGAGGAGAAAGGAACGCGATGACGACAACCACGCCCTTCCGCCTTCACGGGGCCACGCAGGACCGGAAGCGACTGGGCCGTGCGGTGGGGCTGTGCTTGGATTGGCTACACTGATATGGACAGTTCCGTGAGGGGCGCGAGAGGCGGGACTCTGGGGAGATCTTCGAGGAGGAGTGTCTCGACTGGAAGCGTGGGTTCAGTGGAGCAGGAACCTAATCTCTGTCTCTCTTGCTTTTTTGATTTGTTGAGAAGCCGGCATTTGGGGGCATTTTGGATAGCGAACAGTTCAAACAAGAAGCTGAGAAAATAGAACAAAGCCTGAGTGCCTTGAGAGTCGCCGAGCGCAATGCAGTGATTCCCTTCATGAACGGCGACTTTACCCAATGGGGTCTATATCTGGCATCCTCCTCTGAGTATGCGATGAGACTGATAGACGGATTCATCTCCATGCTCGAGTCGAGGAATCTTGTTTGCGTCGCCCAGCTTCTCCGCGCACAGGTTGGAGTCTGCCTGCGGACATTCGCATTATTCGCCGCCGAAGACCAGGATGACTTTCTCAAGCAGGTGTTTCAAGGTGTGCCTGTGAACAAGCTGAAAGATTTCTCGGGTGAGAAGATGTCCGATGGAAGACTTCAAGACTTACTCGAGAAGTTCGATCCAAAGGTAAAAGATGTATACAAGGTGACGTCTGGATTCGTCCACTTCTCCATTGATATTCTGCCGAGCATGGGTGTGCCTGGGGAGGGCTATGAGGTCGAGTTTAATTTTGGAGCCGAGCCCAACGAGAGAAACAATGCGCCTCTCGTGGAATGCGGCAAGGCGTTCTGCCACTATGTCGACCTGCATCTCCAGATGCTCCATAAGGTGATTGCTTCGGATGAATGGTATGCCGATCGATTCCGTATCGATTCCGATGGTCCTGCAGACGAGGCCTCGAAAAGCGAGAAGGTGTAGGTCGAACGCATTGACGCTGCCTTGACAGCATCCCGATATGATAACGAATGGGAGGTTCCCTGCGAAATGTGCGCCTCTGTATATTCTCGCTAGGACGCCCTCGACCGATAAGGCATCGTTGAGTTCAATTTGAGTTCAGCTCGGGTGCCTGAAAATCGCCCAACTCTGATAAAAGGGGAGACGACGGTACACCACGTAGACGAGAGGCTATGGAAGTGCACGATTTGATTATATTGGCGCGCTAAACCGCCCCGCTGCCCAACTTGAACTCCGCTCACGCGTGTATGGGGCTGCGAGAGGTAACGGCCTGCGGCCTCCTTTGTGTGCTCGATGATATCTTCGAGCATGCCGGGCATGGCGGAGACATTCGCTGCAATCCAGCCGTGTTCAAGCGCCGTTTCGGATAGGAGCGAGAGGGGGCTGTCTTGCCCGTTTCCCTTGCACCCGTAAAGATGGTTGACAGTTTGGGGTCTCCCGGGTCTTTAGCTTTTACCGTGCTAGATGCCTCATGGAAACTGTTGGACTTTAATCAGACAGACCCAGCATGTCGTTTTCCTCCATGAGGACATCGGCTAAAACCGCAACACCTATGCTTGTTTAAGCAAACTTCCTGATAGTCGTGGAGCTGCTGTAGCCCGACATGCAGGATATCGCTCGGCTTAAACACCGGATGCCGCATCCGCGAAACGAGTTGCGGTGCACCCTGTTCCAAAAGGCTGCCAAGTACCATGGCGTGAGCGTTGGGGTAGCCATCATTCAGCGTGGATACATCCGGATGCGCATAGATCCAGACGATTCCAACGTTCTCGTATTTCCCGTGCAGGTAATCGAAGAGGGCAGGCGACACCATACAGTTGCCGCCGACGGTCACGACTCTGTCGGGGTTTTCTGCCGTAAGCTTCCTCTGCGCATCCTGAATCCCCGCCAGGACTTCGTCCTCGGCATAGATGCGAACTGCCTCCCATTTCTCATGTTCAAGTTTTGGGACGCGTTTCACAATGCCGAGTGGGACCCCTGGACAGTCGGATCACGTGGTGGCCCCTTTGAGAGGGTCACGAGCATGGTGGTCCCGTTCTCGGAACTTGTTTCGACCTCTACCGTGCCACCGTGAAGCGCCGCAATCTCCCAGACAAGCGCTAGTCCGAGTCCTGCGCCGCCGTATGCCCTGCTGCGGGATTTGTCTAGACGAAAGAACGGCTGGAAGATGCTCTCACGGTACTGCTTGGGTATTCCCGGGCCCTCATCTTTGACTCGCAAGAGCACGTGGCTGTCGCTGTCGCTGATGGAGACGTTGACAGTCGAGCCGGTGCGGCTGTAACGGATGGCGTTTTCGACCAGATTAAACACCAGCCGATAGAGGAGCGTGTCGCTCCCGATTACTAAAGCGTCTCCAGCACAATTGAGGGCTATGCCCTTATTTTCGGCAAGTGGCGCAAGGTCGGTGAGGACCTCTTCGGACAAGGGACCAAGTTCAACATCGTCATCGCAAAGAACGCTGCGGAGCTCACTCATCTCGAGCAATACCTTGGTCATTCGAGACATGCGCTCGGTTTGTTCTTGTAGCAGGCCGAGCAGCTCGGCTGTTTCGGGTCGCAAACCGGAGTGCTCGGAGATGAAAAGTTCAATCTGTGCTTGCATAAGGGCGAGCGGGGTGCGCAGCTCGTGTGCGGCGTTACCGGTAAACTGACGCTGTGCAGAGAACCCTTCGCCAAGACGGGCGATCATGTCGTTGAAAGAGGCGCTGCATCGTTGTAGCTCGGTGGGCACATCTTCACTGAGTCTGATTTCGCTTAGGTTGTCAGGCTGCACGCGTTCAACCTGGGCTGCAAAAGCCCGTAGCGGTTTGAGTGCACGGCCGCTCACAAAGTATGCCAACACGCCGCCAAGGAGTGTGACTCCAGCCGTGATGTACCAGGTTGTCGTGCCAAAAGACTCCTGTGCGTCGTTTACGACGATCGTGACCTTGTCATCGGGGGTCGCTTTCGTTGGGTCGAACGCCTGGGGCGAATTTTCGCCGGTTGCGTTAAAGGCCGAGATGTTACTGCCGATGGCATCCATGTAGCGCATGCCCGTATAGCCGACCAGGCAGTTCGTCAGCACGCATGCCGCACACGTGAGCAGTGCCGTCATAATCGTTATGCGCCATTGCAGGGAAAGCCTTTTCATTCGCTATCCTCCATAACGTAGCCCTCTCCAATCCGATTGCGAATCGGGTCGTATCCCAAAGCGCTGCGCAACTTTTTTCGGAGCGACGAAATATGAACGCGGGTTGCGTTGCTAAAGCTGTTTACGCTGCTATCCCAAACGTGCTCGATAAGCTCCTCTTGACTTACCGGACGCCCCTGATTAAGCATCAGGTATTCCAAGATTCCCGTTTCCTTGCGCGTAAGAGATAAGGCCTCGCTGTCCGCGGAAGCGATGCGCGCCTTGGTGTCAAAGCGGAGCTTTCCGCAGGTTAAAACTATGTCGCTTTGTGTAAAGCGCCTGAGGGTAAGGCTGCGGATCCTTGCCGCAAGCTCGTCCAGATGAAACGGCTTGGTGAGGTAATCATTGGCGCCGGCATCGAGTCCGGCGACTTTATCGGATACTTCGCCGCGTGCGGACAGAATCAGTACCTTAGTCTCGCAGTCAGTTTTCCTAAGTTCCCTGAGTACGGTCATGCCGTCGATGCGGGGAAGGTTGAGGTCGAGTACCACGAGGTCAAAGGCCTCGACGCCCAGCAGGTCGAGCGCCTCCTGTCCGTCGTGACAGCAGTCGACGCTGTATGCCAGGTTTCGCAAGCTGCGCGCAATTGCGTCACACAGCGCCCGCTCGTCCTCGACGATCAAAATACGCATAACAGTCTCCTTGCACATTTCAAATCGCGCTTAACACGGATTTTATAGCCGATATGGTCCAATGGTCGCGTAACGAAAGGAGTGGTCAGGTTGTTCAAAGCGGTAAAACCCGTGGTACAGGTCGCTTTGTTGATCGTCGGAATTGCCATGGTGTGCTTTGGCGTTATGCGTGGCGAGGCGGATGCCGTGCTGGCCAAAGCGATTAGGCTGTGCTTGGAGTGTATCGGAATTGGATAAAAGAGAAAACACTGCGTCGCATGTTTTGGCCCGATTTCGCGGATTCATTCAGGCGGCGGCGACGCTGGTCACCAATATTCACCTGCCAAACTTTGCCAAAGGCGGCATCTATCAGGGTGCGGGAAAAACAGTCTGCGTACCTGGACTTAATTGCTATTCGTGCCCCGCGGCATCGGGTGCGTGCCCCATCGGGTCGTTCCAGTCGGTGGTGGGTTCATCCAAGTTCAACTTTTCTTACTACGTCACCGGTACGCTCATTTTGCTCGGCGTGCTGCTGGGACGCTTTGTATGCGGCTTTCTGTGCCCGTTTGGCTGGCTTCAGGAGCTGCTTCACAAGATTCCCGGCAAAAAGTTCTCCACGAAAAAGCTCAAGCCGCTCACGTACATCAAGTACGTCGTGCTGCTGTTTGCCGTGGTGCTGCTGCCCGTCTTGGTGGTCAACGATGTGGGGATGGGCGACCCGTTCTTTTGTAAGTACATCTGTCCGCAGGGCGTACTCGAGGGCGCCATTCCACTGGCCATTGCCAACGCCGGCATTCGATCTGCGTTGGGACATCTCTTTACTTGGAAACTTGCCGTTCTCATTGCCGTGGTAGTGCTGAGTGTTTTGTTCTACCGCCCCTTCTGCAAATGGATTTGTCCACTCGGTGCATTCTATGCGCTTATGAATAGGGTGTCCCTACTGGGGATTCGGGTTGACGCATGCAAATGTGTCTCGTGCGGCAAGTGCTCAAAGGTTTGTCAGATGGACGTTGATGTGGTCCGCGCACCCAATCATGCCGAATGCATCCGGTGCGGAAAGTGCATCGGGGCCTGTCCCGTCGATGCCATTAGCTATCGCTATGGCCTGGATGTGTCGGCGGAAAAGCTCCCCTTGACCGCCGATAAAAAGTAAACAAGCTTCGACAAAACGGAGGAACGACTATGAAGCTTTCTAAGATTGCGGCCCTGTTTATGGTGCCGGTGCTGGCCTTGTGTCTTGTGGCGTGCTCGGCACCTGGCGGCAATGCGAGCGAATCTGCGAGCTCCGATCCTAAGATCGCAGAACTCACTGCGCAGAAGCCGGCCAATGCCGACGAGGCCGCCGAG
>DAWDVX010000028.1:0-5196 GCA_052346145.1 Collinsella sp. | reverse complement strand
AGAAGGAGAACGAGATCTTTTCGAGTGATAACGCGCTGTGGGAAAAGGTATTCAATGCGGCAAATAAAGACTCGGCAATGATTGAGGACGGCAGCAATTACGGCGATTTCCTGCTCAAGACCATCGACGGCGCCAAGGATGAGTTCACGGCGGATGAGCTCAAGACACTCAAGGCCGGTGCACAGCAGATCAAGGAGATCGAGGACAAGCTCGAGAGCCTGGAGAAGGAGTTCCCCGGCTGTGGAAGCACGCCGAGTGCAGGCGAGAGCGTCGACGCTTCGACCGCTGGCATGACGGCTGGTGCCAATGCTTCGAACGAGGCGACGAAGTTCCCCAGCTTTACGGGCAAGGACCTGGATGGCAACGACGTGAACAGCGACGAGCTGTTCTCTAAGAACAAGGTCACCGTCATGAACTTCTGGTTCACTACTTGCAAGCCGTGCGTGGGCGAGCTGGGCGATCTTGAGAAACTGAATCAGGAGCTTGCCAAGAAGGGCGGCCAGGTCGTGGGCGTCAATTCCTTTACGCTCGATGGCAACAAGGGCGAGATTGCAGATGCCAAGGACGTGCTGAGCAAGAAGGGCGTGACGTATAAGAACATCTGGTTCAAGTCGGATAGCGAGGCCGGTAAGTTCACGTCAAATTTGTTCTCGTTCCCGACAACGTATGTCATCGATCAGAATGGCAACATCGTAGGGGAGCCCATCGTGGGAGCCATCAGCTCCGCCGAGCAGCGCGCTGCACTCAACAAACTTATCGACCAGGCGATTGCGAATAGCGAGCAGTAAAAAACACGTAAAGCATCGCGAGGATCGTGTGTCGCTGTGCGTAGTAGTCCGCTGCCTTTCAAGATAATCTCCACCATATAGAGGCCCCACTTGGGGCCTCTTTTTTGGGCGTCGTTCCGTTCGTTTTTTGGCGCGGTTCCCTACATTCCTCACTGGTGTCGGTGAAAAATGGGGATAGAGTAGGACAAACGCGTCGAATACGAACGGCGGGGGAGAGTGGGCGAGTGCGCCCGCGTGGGAGAGGTTGCCGTCCATGTTGGAGCTCAAAGGTATTTGCAAAAGATACGTTACGCAGTCGTTTACGCAGGTGGCGCTCGACAGCGTAAGCCTGTCTTTTCGCGATAACGAGTTCGTGGCCATTCTGGGTCCCTCGGGCTCGGGTAAAACCACGATGCTCAACGTTATCGGCGGACTCGATCATTTCGATTCTGGCGACCTGCTGATCGACGGTATTTCGACTAAGGATTTTCACGATCGCGATTGGGATGCCTACCGCAACAACCGCATCGGCTTTGTTTTCCAAAGCTATAACCTCATTCCGCATCAGACCATTTTGGAAAACGTGGAGTTGGCGCTTACGCTCACGGGCGTGGGGCATGCCGAGCGCCGCCAGCGTGCGCGCGAGGCGTTGGAGAAAGTCGGCCTGGGCGAGCACGTTAACAAGCGCCCGAGCCAGCTATCGGGCGGACAGATGCAGCGCGTGGCCATCGCCCGCGCCCTGATTAACGATCCCGAGATCGTGCTGGCAGACGAGCCGACCGGCGCTTTGGATTCAACGACATCCGTACAGGTCATGGATCTGCTCAAGGACGTGGCGCGCGACCGCCTGGTTATCATGGTCACGCACAATCCCGAGCTGGCGTACCAATATGCCACGCGCATTGTCAACCTGGCGGACGGCAAGATCACCGACGATTCCGATCCCTTCGATGTCGCTGACGCCACGCGCCGCGAGGCCAAGCCTACGCGCAAAACCTCGATGAGCTTTGTGACGGCGCTGGGGCTTTCTGCCCGCAACCTTATGACCAAGAAGGGCCGTACGGCCATGACGGCCTTTGCGGGGTCGATTGGCATTATCGGCATCGCGGCGATTCTTGCGCTGTCCAACGGCGTAAACGGCTACATCAAAAAGGTCGAGGAGGATACGCTTTCGAGCTACCCGCTCACCATTTCCAAGCAGGATTACGACCTGTCGTCCATGATGGGCGGGCAGGGGGCCACGGATGACGAGGCGTCCAACGGCGAGGATTCGTCCGACGACGGTACCGACGGCAAGGCTCAGGGAACCGATAAGATTCCCGTGGTCACGGCCGTAAAGGATATGTTTGCGAGCGTTAAGTCCAACGACATGACGAGCTTTAAGGCATGGCTCGATGCCGGTGGCGATGGCATCGATAAAGAAGTCAACGCCATCCAGTACGGCTATGGCGTGACGCCGGTTGTCTATCGTGCGGGTAGGGGCGACGAGAAGCCTGTCCGGCTGGTGCCCAACGCCATGACCGAGGCCATGAGCGGAGGCGCGAGCTCGGCGGCAACGGTGAGCATGAAATCCATGGGAACCTCGGTCTTTAACGAGATGATCGACGATCAGAGCCTGCTCGACAGCCAGTACGATGTCGTCGCTGGCCATTGGCCTACGTCCGCCAACGAAGCCGTGATGGTGCTTTCGAGCCGTGGCACGGTGGGCGATTACACGCTCTACAGCATCGGTGCGCTGGATATTGATGAGCTCAATGACCTGGTTAACAGCGCCATGGCGGCCGACGGTGGGGTCGAAACGCCCGAGACCGGCACCGACTTTACCTACGACGATGCGCTGTCCACGACGTTTAAGGTGCTGTCGCCGGCCGATGCGTATCGCAAAAACGAAGAGACCGGCATGTGGACCGATATGTCTGGCGACGCCGACTTTATGTCCGCCAAGGTTGCCGACGGTATCGACGTGCACATTGTGGGCGTGGTGCGACCCAACGAGACGGCCAACGCGAGCGCGTTGTCCCCGGGCATTGCCTACACGCATGCGCTGACTCGCCAGCTTATGGAGCGCGCCGCCGATTCGCAGATTGTGCAGGAGCAGCTTGCCCACCCCGAGACGGATGTCTTTACGGGCAAGTCTTTCGATGAGCTGCAAGGCGAGGCCAAACAAGGTGTGGATCTGGGCAGCATGTTCAGTGTGGACGAGGCGGCGCTCAAGAGCGCGTTCTCGTTCGATGCGTCTGCGCTTTCGGGTGCGGCCGGCGGCATGGACCTTTCTGGTATCGACTTATCCGGGCTGGACATTGACCTTTCGGGCGTTGGGAAGGACATCGACTTCAGCGACATCATGGCAAAAGCGCCAACTCCGGATTTCTCGGGTATCTTTGACGGCCTGGAGCTCACACCCGAGCAAATGCAGCAGGTGGGAACGCTGGCCAACCAGCTGTTTGAGGGCTTTTTGCAGTCTGATCAGTTTAAGGCGCTGACACCCGATGATCTTAAGGACGCGTCAAAGCTTGCCGCCGCGTTCTCGACGTATCTTGAGAGTGATACGGCAGCCCAGCAAATCCTGGCCCAGCTCAAAGCGCTCGGCGGCGATGCCCTGGCCGAGCGCCTGCAGCAGGCGATGACCGACTATGTGCAAAAGCAGCTGGCTCCGTATCTGCAGCAGGCTATGGACCAGGTGATGAAGACAATCAGCGAGCAGATTGCGACGACCGTATCGTCCCAGCTTAAGGCGGGCGCGGCGGGGCTCATGGACCAGATGGCGACGCAGATGTCTTCGAGTTTTGCCAGCCTGGCGAGCGCCATGCACGTGGATGCGAGCGCCTTTGCCAATGCCGTTCACTTCAACATGGACGCCGAGGACCTGAGCTCGCTCATGATGAGTTACGCCAAGGCGTCGAAGCTCACCTACGACAACAATCTGACCACGTTGGGCTATGCGGATGAGGCCGACCCCATCTCGGTCAAGATTTTCCCGCGTGACTTTGAGGCCAAGCAGCGCGTACTCGACCATATCGATGCGTACAACAAGCAGGTCAAAGCCGCCGGCCACGACGAGCGGGCAATCTCGTACACCGACTACATGGGCATCATCATGGGTTCGGTGACCGACATCGTGAACACCATCAGCTTGGTGCTCATCGCATTCGTGAGTATCAGCCTGGTGGTGAGCTCCATCATGATCGGC
Source organism: Collinsella sp. (assembly GCA_052346145.1). Lineage (GTDB taxonomy): Bacteria > Actinomycetota > Coriobacteriia > Coriobacteriales > Coriobacteriaceae > Collinsella. The sequence continues at coordinate 1,239 of DAWDVX010000028.1, read as the reverse complement.
ATCATCACCTACATCAGCGTGCTGGAGCGCAAAAAGGAGATCGGTATCCTGCGCGCGATCGGCGCGTCGAAGCGCAACGTGGCCAACGTATTCAATGCCGAGACCTTTATCGAGGGCCTCATCGCCGGCGTCTTTGCCATTGTCGTCGTGGTGCTTGTGAGCTTTCCGGTTAATGCCTGGGCACTTGCTGCCAAGCAGGTACCCAATCTGATGAGCCTGCCCGTGCAGGATGCGCTGGTGCTTATTGCGATTTCGGTACTGCTGACGGTTGTCGCTGGCCTGCTGCCGGCCCGCAGCGCATCCAGGAAGGATCCCGTGGAGGCCTTGCGCTCCGAATAATGTGACAAAGGGGCAGTCCCTTTGTCACATTGAGGGCCTTGCGGAATCGGGGTCTAATACTTTTCCGAGAAGTGAACGAGTGAAAATGGACCCCCGAAGCACCGACACTTTCGAGATGCTATTTCCTGCGGTTTTGCCAGCAAAATCCTGCGGTTTTGACGTCTAAAAATGTCGATGCTTCGGGGGTCCAAATACAGCCATTCACTTCTGGGGAAAGTATTAGACCTCGCTATATTGGCGGCGTTCGCGAGCGGCAATTAGAGCGTAAGCCTTTAGTTCTTCTTTGCAGAGAGCATGAGCCTAATTTCCGGGTGGGTGTATTCGTCGAATTCTTCTGCGGCTTCGGTGTCAAAGGTGTAGTACGACTTGATAGATTCGTCCTCCGTCTTGATGCTGATTTCTTCATATGGGGATCCGGCTAAAAATGCCTGTTTAAAATCATCCGACAGGCTGCATGGCGTGAGGAGTCCCGGTGTGGCAACGGAAATGTCCAGCCCATTGAGTGGGGCGCAGAGCGTTGCAATATCCTGCTCGACGCGGGCGAGGTTGTCTGCAAGGCTTGCCTCGGGGTCGATCTGACTGGTGTAATCGACGTCCGTGAGCATGCCATCTGCATCGAAAGAAAGGTAGATATAGGCTGCTTGAGTGCCGAGGTCATTATCGCGCAGATAGCCGATAATGCGGTAGCCGTAGTCGTGATACGACTCGTATGGGTCGTCTGCTGCGACGCGTTCGCACACGGGCTCCAAGGCATCTTGCGCGATGACGAGCTGCTCGGCGGCTGCAGCCTTTCTTGCCTGAAGTTCGTTATTTCCCTGGACAAACTGCGGGATGTAGACGCCAAGCAGGTCGCGCGCGCAGACATGGTGTAAGAGTGTCCTGAGGTCCGTCGCTGCAAGT
>DAWDVX010000027.1:11518-33730 GCA_052346145.1 Collinsella sp. | reverse complement strand
CCGTCGCCGGCGCGGACATCGTAGAATGCATATCCCGTGCCCTCGACAGGATCCTCGATTAATGTGGTAAGCGAGCCATCGCCCAGGTTGAGCACACCGAGCGTGTTGGCGTGCAATGCCGATGCGGGCGCCATCATCGCCGCGGCGTAATCGCCGTCGCAGTAGTACAGCAGCGTACCCAGAGGCAGCGTCCACGACGCCGCCGGCTCAAGATCGATGTCGACAGCCTCATACTCATCCGTAATCGAGATAATTTTGGAATCGTCCTTGATAACCTGCGGCTCGCCGGCGGCATCATCGCTGGTACCCGTTTTTTTCGAGCATCCGGCAAGCACCGTGGCAGCGCCCGCGGCAGCCCCACCGAGTACAAAGCCGCGACGCGATATTCCGTTCTTGATGTGATCGGCGATACCCATTAGGCGATCTCGGCGCGAGCGGCCTCGATGGCGCGCGTAAGCTGGTCGGCGCAGGAGGTCTTTTTCATACCGCAGGTATTACCGGCGAGAACCTCGATTACGCGATCGGCAGGAGCGCCCTCGACCAGCTTGGAGATTGCCTTGAGATTGCCGTCGCAGCCACCGGTAAACTCAACGCCTATCACCTTGTTGCCGTCATCGGAAAGGTCAAGGTGAATATTGCGAGCACACACGCCCTGAGGCTTGTAATCAAACGAAATCATGCGATCCCCTCTCAGAATGTTATTCGAGACGACTATTATCCCCGTCTTTCCCTAAATGCAACGAGGCGCTTTGCCGGCAACACACATTACCAGCAAAGCGCCCTAAAAAGCTAACGTTATGCCCGAACCTACTCGAAGCTCAGCTGCTCCAGACGATCAAAGACCGTGTCGATACGGGTGAGGAAGTCCCATGGATCAAAGATCTCGTCGAGCTTCTCCTGGCTGACGGTGCAGCGCGGGTCGGCCTCGAGACGCTCCTTAAAGGTGGGGCCGGAGACACAATCCTGTACCTCGTGCCAGGTTGCCATGGCGTTCTCCTGCACAATGGCGTACGCGTCCTCGCGGGTGATGCCCGTATCGACGAGGGCGAGCAGCACCTTGGAGGAGAAGATGAGGCCGCGGGTCTTATTGAGGTTGGCCATCATGCGGGCAGGGTACAGCTGCAGGCCGTCGATAACGCGGATGAGGCACTGGAACATGTGGTCGAGTGCGATGAAGCTATCGGCCTGGGCGACACGCTCGGCAGAGGAGTGCGAAATGTCACGCTCGTGCCACAGGGCGACGTTATCGAAGGCGACCTGGGCGTTGGACTTCACGACGCGCGACAGACCGCAGACCTTCTCCATGGTGATGGGATTGCGCTTGTGCGGCATGGCGGAGCTGCCCTTTTGGCCCTTACGGAACGGCTCCTCGGCCTCGAGCGTATCAGTCTTCTGCAGATTGCGGACCTCGGTCGCGATGCGCTCGCAGGTGGCTGCGGTGGTGGCGAGAACGCCGGCGAGATAGGCGTGATGGTCGCGGCTGATAACCTGCGTGGACAGCGGGTCGTGAACCAGGCCCAGGTGCTCGCAGACGTACTCCTCGACAAACGGCTCGATGGAGCTGTACGTGCCGACAGCGCCCGAGATGGCACCAAAGGCAACGTTCTTGCGGGCGTCCTCAAGACGGTCCAGATCGCGCTTGAGCTCCCAGGCCCAAGAGCCAAACTTCATGCCAAAGGTCATCGGCTCGGCATGGATGCCATGAGTACGGCCGGCGCAGAGCGTGTTGCGCTCCTCAAAGGCGCGACGCTTGCAGATCTCGCCGAGTTTTTTGACATCCTCGATGATCAGGTCGCAGGCCTGGGTGAGCTGGTAGCACAGGGCCGTGTCGCCCAGATCGGAGCTGGTCATGCCATAGTGAACCCAGCGGCTGGGCTTGGGGTCGTCCTCGGGAACATCGGCATCGATGTATTCCTTCATGTTGGTCAGGAAGGCAATGACGTCGTGGCGCGTGACTTCCTCGATCTCATCGACCTTCGCCTTCTCAAAGTTGGCATGGTCGCGGATCCACTGGGCCTCGTCTTTGGAAATACCGATCTTGCCGAGCTCCGCCTGGGCCTCGCAGGCCAAGACCTCGATCTCCTGCCAAATGGCGTACTTGTTCTCGAGGGAGAAGATGTGTCCCATCTCCGGGCGGGTATAGCGATCGATCATAGCGGCTCCTTTTTGGTTATTGGCACGTTGGTCGTAACCCAACCATTGTACCGTGCGCAGGTGCAAGTATGGGCAGCAGGCATTAACCTAACATTTTGGAATTGGAGCGGGCAACGGGACGTCCGCGTATTTGCTTCGCAAATACGCACCGGCTGCGGTCGGCAGACCCGGTCCGCGCACACGCACGGGCACAGCGGGTTGGACCCGACGTTCCCGAGGTCCCCCGTACTCGATGGAGCGGGCAACGGGACGTCCGCGTATTTGCTTCGCAAATACGCACCGGCTTCAGGCGCCCGTCGGCGCCTTCGCCTGCTCGCTACAAACGCTTCGCGTTTGCTTAACGCTCGCACCCTGGCGGGTTCGAGTCCCGGCGCTTGGTAGTAAAAAGCACGGCAACGTAACGCTGCCGTGCTTGTGCTTTTTACTGGAGCGGGCAACGGGACTCGAACCCGCGAGTGTCAGCTTGGGAAGCTGATGCCTTACCACTTGGCGATGCCCGCATATGTGGGGGATAGTATAACGCGGTTGTCTTGTTCGATACAAGGGTGGCGATGCTTGTTTTAGCTGTGGAGATTCGTTTGAAAATCGCGTCAATTGTGGAGACGAGGACCTTTGACTTCCTGTTCTCCTTATCTTCTACCTGCGCTTTTGCTTGATTGTTGTATTTGAGCTCAATTTGTCAGGAATTGGGCAAGCTTTTGGTCAGGCTCCGGTACTTACCCGCATGAACCTCGGGGGTAGCCTCATCCTACGCGTCGCAGCCTCCCCGTGCGGCGCACGAGGGATAAGGAGCAGCCATGTCCAACGCACCCACGCACTCTGTCCACAGCGCAATTGCAACAGGTCCGCTGCTCCTGCTCCTCTTCCTGCTTTTCGGCTGCCTGGCACCGGGAGCCGCATTTGCCGTCGATGGCTACGACCAGCTCGGCTTCCGCACTATTAGCGATGATTGTGGACCCTTCTTCATCGGCAAGTATGAAGCTCAAGACACCTCGATTGCCTACTGCATGAACCAGGAGCGCCCCGGCCCCACCAAACCGGGTGGCCCATGGCTCAACTTTGATCAAGGCTGGGTGTGGCTCGACGACGAGTTCGCGGCAATCGTTTGTCACGGATATCCCACCACCACGTCGTTTGGCGGTTACCATCTTTCACCCGATCGCGCCCGCGCCGCCACCCAGCTTGCCGTATGGATGCTCAACGGCACTACCCATGTCGACGGCACCTACTCCTACACGACCGCTCAGGGTAAAACCAAGAGCGGACACTTTACCGCCGACAATGAAGTCGTGGCGGCTGCGCGGTGGCTCCACGACAGCGCAAAATCAGGAAGCATCAAAGCCGCTCCGCACCGCGCGCGACGCTATCTAGGGGCCGTATCGGGCGGCAGCAAACGTCAAGACATGCTCTATGTACTGCCGGCGGTCTCTGTTTCCTTCCAAAAGCAGTCTGCTAACACCGTTATTACCAGCGGAAACAATACCTATCAGTTTACCGGGGCAACATTCGATATTTTTGAGAGCGCCAGCGGCGCGCGTGTCGGCACCATCAAGATGGACAGCAACGGTCGAGCGCAAGCAACACTTCTGCCCAACACGGCATACTACCTAGTTGAAACGAAGGCGCCGGCCGGCTATGTCCCCCGCCACAATCGTATTGCCTTTACCACGGGGAATGACGGCGGGCGGGTCGCCATTGATGAACAGCCCGGCACCATCAACCTGTGTATCGTAAAACTCGATGCCGCGACGAATGCCGGCCCCCAGGTGGGTTCTTCACTCGCAGGAGCAGAGTTCACGTGTGTGTCGCAATCAACCCCTGGATGGGCACAAATCCTCACGACCGACGAAAGCGGTCGGGCCGCCCTCGCCGATGTCCCCTTAGGAACCTTTACCATCTACGAATCAAAAGCCCCCGAGGGCTACCTGCCATCCAACGACAGCTGGACCTATACCGTTGGAGCCGACCAGCTCGGCGATTCAGGCGTGGTCGAGATCGAATCTCGCATTTCCGATATCCCCATTGCGTTTGACCTTGAGATTTCCAAATTCAAGGATTACGGCAATAGCGACCAATCCGGCCTGGAGCAGCCGGCGGGTGGTGTTGTCTTTGAGGTTGTCAGCAACAGCTCTCAGCAGGTTGTTGGCACACTGACCACAAACATCTATGGCTTTGCCTCCACCAAAGATCAGCCCGAAGCATGGTTCGGCACAGGCAAGCGACCCGCCGGTGTCCACGGAGCCGTCCCATACGACCGTGCCGGCTACACGATTCGCGAGGTTCCGGAAACCGTCCCCGAGGGTTTTAAACGTGCAGGGGAATGGACCGTCGGGGCCAATCAGATTTCCGACGGCGCCGAGCTTCAATATATCGTGGACAACCACGCTCTGTCGACGCATCTCCAGATTGTAAAACGCGATGCCCAAACAGGCGCTTCTGTTCCCCTAGCCGGATTCTCCTTCCAACTCCTCGACAGCAATCACGAACCTGTCTCACAAACTTGCTGGTATCCAGCACATAACGTAATGGACACCTTTACGACTGACGCGACCGGGACCGTCACACTGCCCGAATCGCTCGTGCCGGGCACCTATTATGTACGCGAAACCTCGGCCAAAGAGCCCTATCTTGTCGGCGAAGAAATCGAGGTAAACATACCCGCCGACATGAACCTAACGCCCGTTGCAATCGCCTCGTATTATGACCACGCCGCGACCGGAAATATCAGGATCGTTAAAACCGATGCCGTAGACGGCAGCAGCCTCGCGGGCGCCATCTTTGAGATCCGTGCCTCGGGTGATATCGTGCGCCCCGACGGTAGCATTGCCGCACTCGACGGTGAGACTGTCGCTACCGTCACGACGGATGAAACTGGAGAAGCACGCGCGGACAACCTCCCACTGGGATCTGGCACCGCACGCTACGAGGTTGTCGAGACTCAAGCGCCGGCAGGCTTCTTGCTCGATCAGACAACCCATATTGTCGACCTTACTTATGCCGACCAGAAAACACCCGTTGTAGAAGCACGGCTTAACGTATCCGACGATTACACCAAGGTTGATATCTCCAAGGTCGATGCAAGCGGTGAGCAGGAAGTAGAAGGCGCACGGCTCACCTTATATGGTCCCGATAAAACCGAAATAGACTCCTGGACCTCATCCGACAAGCCACACCGCGTCGAACATCTTGCACCCGGCACCTACTCGTTGCGCGAAATGATGTCTCCGCGGACCTATGACCTTGCCGAGGAGATAACGTTTGAAATAAAGGATACGGGAGAAGTCCAATCCGTCGCGATGAAGGATGCGCCCATCGAGATCAAGGGGCAGGTCGACAAGCGTCAGGAACTTGTCCAACCTATCGAAAAGGGCCTGTTGGCTAACGGCGATGGTAAAAACCGTGCCACGATGCAAACCAATACGGATGGGCTTTTCTCCTATACCATCGACGCTCGAAACGATTCAACTACCTGGGTTGATGAGTTTACAATTACCGATGATCTTGAGTGTGCCGAGGACGATACGGCGAGATTCGTCTCAATCGAAACCCCCGTCGCCATCGGCGACCTCAATGGTCTGTGCAACGTGTGGTATCGCACGACGCCGTTGGACTCGACAGACGTCGATGAGCCGGCATACGCGACACTTGACGATGGGCACGAAAATCCTTGGCTTGAGTCCGACGAAGTAAGGGAAAGTCTGGGCGAGGATTGCCGCCTCGTCGATTACGACGGCTGGCACCTCTGGAAGGCGGATGTCTCGACCACGGAATCCACCACACTCGAGGCGAAAGAACTCGACCTTGCGTCCAATACCGTCGTAACGGGCATTCGCATTGAATACGGTGCGGTAGCCGCCGACTTTACGACTCGAAGCGATGCGGATTCTTGGACCCGCGATGATCTCAAAGATGAGCACGACGACCTTGACGATGCCAAAGCAATCCTTGGCACAGACGCTCGGGGCGCAATCGTGCACATGCAGGCGACGTCGGCTTATACGCCCCAAACCGCACTCACCAACAGCGCACGCGTCGATCTTTGCCGCAACGGCGGCGGCGATAAACTTGAGTCACATGACGAGGACCGTGTCATTCAACGCTGTACCCTACCGCAGGACCTACCGGCAACAGGATCAGTTCCCATCGCCGCTTGCATCACCGCGCTCCTGACCTCGGGTGCCGCAGCCCTATGGTTCGCTCGCCTTAGGTCGACCCCAAAGAAGCGCTAGCGCGATGAAAAAGCGGGCGAGCCAGTCCCCTGGCTCGCCCGCTTTCAATCATGTAAATCGCCGTATCTACTCTGCAGACGAAGATCCACCATCAACGATTGCCTGCTCGGACTCAGGAATCCCATCGGCACCCGTACTCTGTTCTTGCTCCACCTCTTCGCTGATTGCGGAGGCGGGGGTCGAGCCCTTTGCACCCACGATGTAGGCAGCCCCAAATCCTAACGCAATGGCAATCAAGGTCAAAATCACGTAGACAGGCCAATGGCGCTTAATATACGAAAACACGTTGACTCCTTAGAGCTCCGTCTACGAACGGCGGATAACCTCGGTCACGACCTCGGATACCGTGGCAATGTTCGTCGGGTTGACATTGTGGGGCAGGTCGTCCTCGGTACGAGCGCAAGCCAGACGCGTGCCGTCCACGCCGGCGATGGTGAGGGCTCGGCGGCTCGCCTCGAGCGCGGCATAGGCATCGGTCTTGGCATAGGGCATCTCGAGCGCGCCACAATCGACATGGAACGACTTGCACACCTTGCTGACCAGGTTCATGATGCGGCGATCGCCCTTGAGCAGCTGCTGTTCGCCCTCGACCGTCACCACCGAAAGCCTACCGGCGCCGACGGATTCAAGATTGATGAAGAATACGCCGCGGAGCTTATCGCGATGCGAAGCCAAGAAGGCCTTCATGCCGGCGCCATCACAATCCGAGGCGCCCGTTGCCACAAACCAGATATCGTGACCGAGCAGCTCATCATCGCCCATAGAGGCGACAGCCGAGAGCATATCTTCGGAAGAAGCGCCATCGGAAGACGTAGCGCCGCCCTTCCAGCCATCGTTATCGTCCTCGAAGTTATCCCACGAACCGATACCGCGACCGGACTTCTTGGCATCGTAATCGTCTTCGACGCCCAGCCAATCACTCATGCTGTCCTGCTCGTTTTTCCTTTTACGACCGAACAGGCCACCCAGGCCGCGTTTGCGAGACTTGGGTGCCGCTGGGGCGGGAGCCGAAATGGTCTCGATCGGCTGCGCGCCCGACGCAACGGGCATAGAAGGCGCAACGGGTGCCGATGTGGGTTCGGGACCCTGGGCAGTAGCAAAGGGGTCGTTGACCTGGGCAGAGGGATCGGGAAGGTCGAACAGCGACGTGCGAGACGCAACGTTTGCCTGCTTCATCGACGGCAGCGACGGATCGGGGACCGAAGCCAGCGGAGACGAGGAAGGTGCAGGCGACGGTGCCGACGCCGGATCGGGAACATTTATCTGCGGACGCGGCGATGCCTGGGAGGAAATCTGGGCCATAAGGGAATCGACCGTTTCGTCCTGGGTGGGAGCAACATTGGCAACCGTGGCACCGGAACCACTCGGGGTCGGCATGGTGAAAATCTGCGTGGAGTAAGGCCTCGACTCATCCGTCTCGGGAGTCTCGGAAACCGCAGGCACTTCCTCCTGCTCGACCTCGGTCGAATCACCTTGATCGGCTGCCGCGTATTGCTCTTCGTCAGAGTTGGCCTCGACGGACTCGTCCTCGGTCGCATCCTGAATTTCGGCAGCATCAATGGGCTCGCCATCGCCCGCCGCGTCGCCCTGCTCATCGGAAACAGGAAGGGGCTCGGCAATTGCGGTGCCTTGCTTTTCAAACGTTATCGTGGAATCGAACTGCGCGGCATCAAACGACATGGTGCTATCGACGTGCTGCTGAGCCTCGAAAGACGTTGTTGCCTCAACAACATCCGCTGACGTCGGTTGCTGGGACTCAAAGGACGTCGTAGCTTCGGCAGCGTCGACGGGCCCGGACTGCATAGCCTCGTTCTGCTCAAACTCTTGCGCCGCGCGCTCACGTGCCGCCTCGGCTGCCTGCTGCTGAGCGATAGCCTCCTGCTCGGCAGCCTCGCGTGCGGCAGCGCGCTTCTCCTCGAAATCGTCGACAAATTTCCTGCCCTTTGCAAGCGCACCCTTAAAGAAGCTGGAAGCGCTGGCGCCAATCGAAGAGAACGCGGATGCAATATCGGCATGGGGCGTTGCCGCGGGAATCTCGGCAGAGAAATCAGTATCGCTCTCGTAAGACACGCGCCTCGGCTGTTCAACGTAATCGTCGTCAGACTCGTCCGCAACGTCTTGCGCCGGCGCGGCGGGAGCCAAAATATCCAATCCTGCCGCGGGATCGATCGCAGACACCGCCTCGGGCTCGGCAACGGCAGCGGTAACCGCGGCAGACTCATCATCCGCAGTGACAACGGGCGCAGGCTCGGGCTCAAACGTCGGCTCCTCGCCCTCTTCGTAATCGAGCGTGCAGGACTCGGGAAGCATGCCGAGCGCGCGGATGGCATCCGAACCAAAGCGGATATTGCCGGCGGCATTGCGATAGAGCTTGGGCTCGGGCTCGGCGGCTTCGACCACCGCAGGCTCCTCCGCCGGCTCGGCGGCAGACTGTTCCTCGGTGGACACTTCGGCCTGGGCAGTCTGGTCTTGAGCCTCGGGGGCGATAACGCCGATCAGCGTCTCGTCGGCAGAGGCACCCTCAAAACCATCGATCTGTCCATCAAAGGCCTCGTCCTGCTCGGGTACATCGACAGGCGCCACCGGCTGGCCAAACTCATCCTCGTCGTAGGAAGGCTCCTCATATTCAATGGTGTTACCGTAGTCGTTTTGCTGCTGGGCCGCGGCATACTCGGCCGCCGCGCGCGCCATTTCCTCGGCGCGACGCTTCTGCTCGCCAAAATAGGTATCGAACGGAATGTCATCGGGGAACTCGTTTTCGCCCTGATAGGGGGCAACGTTGTCCATGACACCGAGCATAGCGGCAACAGAGGACTTGTTGCACACCGCGCCAGACGTGTAGGGAAGCACAAAACGGTTGGAGATGATATTGGCGGCGTTGGCCAGTGCCACAAGGGAGGCCAAAATCGCGACAACCCACAGCAGTACCTTGAGCACGCCGGGGAGCGGCAGAATACGCAGGATGGCGACAGCCGCGGGCGCGATCGTGGCGACAGGCAGGAGCTTGGCGATGAGCGCACGATACGGAGCGTAGGGCTCGCGAGCAAGGAGCTCGGCACGGGGGGAATCATAGTGGGCCACCACGACGACCGGGCGGTTGCGAGGAGACGCAAGCGGGCCCGAGGCCTTGTGATAGGCGATGACATTTTGGCTCACACCGGTCTTTCCCAGGCGCGAAACCACGGGATGCCCTGTGCGCTCGAGTACGTAGAGCACGGCACCGACAATGGCCAGCAAGGTGCCGACCAAGCCGATACCGCCGCCGATGCCCATCAGCAGGGCGCCGGCAAACGCCAGGATACCGGTAACGGCAAACGCCAACCTGCTGGGCGCGGGAGCATTAAATTCCTGCACCTCGGGGTCAAAGCCGTGGTTGCGGAAAATCTGAGCGATATCCTCGGCAGCCAGGCGCTCTTCTTCACTGCACGCCGGCGTAATGCCGGTGTTCTGCAGCAGGTGGTTAATATAGTTCTGGGTGTTCGCCATGTGCGCTCCACATCCATAATCCGACAAATAGGCCCAATGCATGCACATTAGAACCATATATAGTCGAAAGTATACCCCGAGCGAGCGCAAACGACCGAATTCGGGCCATCTTAACGCCGCGAGCGGACAAGGATATAGCCTAATCTCCATATCGGACTAAAATCATGGCATCAAACGACCTTCTCATGCGAGGATTCTATGACGGCAAGCGACGCGACCGCGACAATTAAAAAGGGGGCAGCCGAGCCCGGTTTCGATAAAACGGCTCAGCGCATCCTCAACCTTTTCTTTGTACTCAACAGTTCTCCCGAACCGCTGACGACCGAGCAAATCGTCCTGGATTCCGATTTGGGATACGGCTCGGGCAATATCGACTCAGACAAGCGCAAGTTCCGCCGCGATCGCGACAAGCTGCTCGAACGCGGCATCGTTATCAGGGAGGTTCGTGCTGCCGGAGCGCAGGAAACCGAGGAGAGCGCGTGGACGATCGACCGCGAGCACACGTTTGCCGCGGGCGGTCTCATCACCGCAGACGATGCCGACATCCTGCTCAATGCCATCGACCAGACACTCGCGGCAGGCTCATCCACCTTTGCCGCGCCGCTTGCCGACATTCGCTCCAAGATTGCCTACCTCACCGGCGTGTCGACGACAGGAGAGGCACCGATCCGCCGCTCTCCCGCCGTCGATGCGGTATGGAGTGCCTTTGCCGAGCGTTGCGCGCTGCGCTTTTTGTACCAAAACGGACGCGGCGAGCAACGCGAGCGGACCGTTTGCGTCTACGGCATGTTCGAGCGCGAGGGTGCGGCATACTTCTGCGGCCTCGACAATGCCACCGACAATATCAGGACATTCCGCTGCGACCGCATCATTCGCGCCTGGAGACCTTCGAAAGCCTACGCCATCCCTGCGGATTTCAACCTCAACGATTACTTATTCTTTGAGTTCGATTTTGCCGACCGCCCACCCGTTGCGGCTACGTTCTCGTTCGCGCGTGAAGCGCAGGCCGATATGATCAGCGGTCTCACACGCGGACGAGGCGAACTCACGCGCACCGAAGCAGAGTGGACCTGGACCGTTGACGTGCGCGACTTTGAAGCCGCAGCCTCGTTTTGCATGGCCCATGCCATGGATGGCATGAGGCCCGTCGCCCCCGATGCTCTCAAGCAGGCGTGGAATCGCCTCATCGAAAGGACGGTGTACGAGCATGCCCGTGCGTAAACTCACCAGCGAGCAAAGACTCTCGCGCGCCATCGACATCATGGAGGCCCTCTACGCCGCCGGCGAGAATGGCATGACACGAGACGAGCTTTGCAGCCGCTTTGATATCACGGGGGCATCACTCGACGAGATTCTCGAGATCGTCTCGACGCTTGCGGACCGAGAATCGGGCGCACGTATTATCTGTGAACGCCGCGGCGAGTGCGTGGTCCTCACCGGTGATGCGGGGCGCGTGCTGCCGCTACGCCTGAGTGCCGCCGAGGGCGCTGTGCTCAACCATGAACTTGAATCATTGGGGATCGAACCCCAGGCGGCGGCTCGAATACGGCGAGCTCTTCTTCCCAAAGAGCTCGGTTACAACCAGCGCGTCTTTGACACCGTCGCCCACGGATCGCACTGGCAGCAGCTGAGCTGCGCCATTCGGGACGGCGTTCGCTGCCGCATCTCGTATCGCTCGATGGATGACACACAAGCGCGCGAGCGTTTGGTCGACCCCTTGCGCATCACAACAAACGGCGATCAAACGTATCTGATTGCCTGGGATGTCGCGGTCGATGAACAGCGTACCTATCGTATGGATAAAATCGAGGGCTTGGTCTTGACCGACGACTCCGTCGTGCGCCACGCACCGGAGCCCGCGACCCTCCACGACTCCCTCGCCCAGGCGGAGCGGAGCGCGAAGCTTCTCATGCCGCGCGCCTTGGCGGAGCGCCTAGACTGGCCCGGCATTATGTCGATTGAACCCAATGGGGCGGACAGCTCAACAGTGAATGTGCGCTACGGCTCCGAGCGCTGGCTGTTAAGCCAGGTAATCGCAGCGGGCGGGGCCATCCGCATCCTGGATGACCCCGCCCTGTCAGAGCGTCTGTGCGATATGGCAAAATCCCTCGTCTGTCCGCTTTAGCGGCGCCGCTCGTGGCGTGCGCGCCACAGCTGTAGATAGTGCCCGATTTGTGCCGACTCGATGCGCTGATAGGAGCTCGTGGGCAGCGACGTTAAGAATTTCTTGCCGTAGCCCTTCGTCACCAGGCGCGGGTCGGCCAAGATGAGTACGCCACAATCGGTCGACGAGCGAATGAGACGACCGGCTGCCTGCTTGACCTCGAGCACGGCCTCGGGCAGCGAATAGCGCGCCCAAGCGCGGTCTTCGCGCAGATTGCGCTCGCATGAGAGCGGGTCTGTGGGGCTCGAGAACGGCAGCTTGGGGATGATGACGCAGCGCAGCGTCTCGCCGCTGGCGTCAAACCCCTCCCAAAAGGCCTTGAGCGCAAAGAGCGACGAAGTCGGTTCGTTGATAAAGCGATCGCGCAGACGGCGAGGAGACGAGTTGCGCTGCTGGCAGTTGAGTTCCAGACCCGCACGAGCCATCTTGGGCTCGACGCGAGCGTACAGCTCCTCCATGTCACGCCTATTGGTGAACAGCGTGAGCACCGAGCCGCCCATGGCAAGATGAGCGTCGACCAGCACACGCTCGAGCGCCGAAAGATAGCTCTCACGATCGCGCGGATCGGGGATATCGCCCGCAACGACTACAGCCATGTTCGAATCGAAGTCGTAGCTCGAGTCCAAGTGCAGCGACGATGATGTCGAGGCGCCGATGCGATCGAGGCCGACGGCGTGGTTAAAGTGCTCAAAGCTCTTGGAAACCGTCATGGTCGCCGATGCAAAGATAGCCGTGTGGACCTCGGGCAGCCACTCGGTTGCTAAGGCCTCGCCAATATCGATGCGCTCCGCAGTCATCGACTCGCCGCCGGCACGCAGCCTGCGATTGACCTGCAACGAGTACACGTAGTGTTCGTCGGTACCGTCAATGATGAGCTTGAGGTTCTCGGCCAGCTCGTGTAGGCGACGCGAGATATCACCCAGGTCGACAACAACCTCGGGCTTGTCGGCGGCGACGGCTTGTACCAGCGCGTCGACGCTCTTGTCAGCTTGTTCCAATGCGTCAATAGCGGTGTAGGCCGACTGTAAGAAATCATGCCAGTCGTCAGATTCGCGCAGCTCGGGGCCAATCCATAGGTTCGCATTGTCATAGCCCCCACGGGCACGGCGGCCGAGCTCGCGAACGCCATCAAACACGTCGGCGATTGCCATGCTCGCGCGCGCAACCGTCGACGTCGCCTTGGCGGTAAGGCCCAGGTAGAGCGTAGAGCCCTCCGAGGTTGCCAAATCGCGGGAAACCTGGCTCAGCGCACCGGTGCTCGAGCCACCCAGGCGCTCAAACAGAACGCGCGATTCATCCGCCGACACTACGCGCGCCCATTGACGGCGTGCCTCGCGCTCGATGGAGTGGGCCTCATCGATCACCCAGTGACGAATCGGAGGCAAGATTCTGCCCTCGGCCGCAACATTGCGGAACAGCAGGGAATGGTTGGTGACCACCACATCGGCATGTGCCGCGCGACGGCGGGCGCCGTGGACCAGGCATTTATCGGGGAAAAACGGGCATAGGCGACGGGCGCACTCGCGCGACGCCGTCGTAAAGTCGGGACGGTTGACGCTGCGCCAGCGAATGCCGAGCGAGTCGAGGTCGCCATCGGCCGACTGACACACGTACGCCATGATGACCGCGACTGCCGTAAGCGTGTCGGCGGGATCACGCTTAGTCGTAATTTCGACTTGGCCGCGGCTCATGCGCTCAAGCTTGCGCAAGCATGGATAGTGGTCATAGCCCTTGAGGGCGCAAAACGATAGGCCTCCGTCCAGCTGCTCGGCAAGTTTGGGCAGCTCATGATACATGAGCTGGTCGGCAAGATTATTCGATTTCGTCGCGATACCAACCGTGATGTTGTTGCGGCGCGCGGCCTCGGCAAAAGGCACCAGGTAAGCCATCGATTTGCCGACGCCCGTGCCCGCCTCAATCACGCGATGCGTTCCCGTAACGAGTGCGTCGCGGACCTCGAGCGCCATCGCGATCTGCTCATCACGCGGCTCGTAAGTGGGATACATGCGATTGACCAGGCCACCCGGCGCATAGTCTGTCTCAATCTCCTCACGACTCGGCATCTTGAGGACCGGCAGTTCGTCGGCGTCCACCCGATCGTCGGCGCGATCGGCCTTGAGAACGTCAGCACGAGCGGCGCTGAGAGAGAAGATAGAACCAGGGTTCTGCCCCGCCAAGAATGAGAAGATAGGACGATAGGACCAAGGCACATCCGGATGCATGTCGGCTAGGCGCGCCATGAGGCCCTGGGGCAAGTCGGTGAGCGCCACGAGCAACACACGCCATACGCCACACAGGGCGTCGACGTCGGCATTGGCACGGTGCGATACCGAGTCACAGCCAAACAGATCGGCCATAAAAGACAGCTTGTGCGAGGCCAGGCGCGGAAGCGCGATGCGCGACAGCGCCAGCGAATCGATCCAGATATCGCTCACGTTGACGCCGCCTTTGACCGACTCGATAAACGAGCGATCGAACGTGGCGTTATGTGCGATCACCGGGCAACCACCGACAAAATCGGCGAGAGCGGCGACGGCCTCAGCGGCCGACGGGGCATCTGCCACATCGGCATTTGTAATGCTCGTGAGCTCGGTAATCTCGGCGGGAATTAGCTGCTTGGGATGCACGAAGGTATCGAAGCGGTCGACGATCTCGCGGCCCGAAAGACGGGCCGCCGAGATCTCGATCAGCTCGTTGTCCTGCACCGAAAGACCTGTGGTCTCGGTATCGAGGACAATCACATCTTCCTCGATAAGGCCGAAGGACTGCGTTTTGGCGCGTTCGGCAAGCGTGGCATAGGAGTCGATGACAAACTGCGGCGTTCCTGACGAAACCGCGTCCTCGATTAGCATGCAATGCCCGCTCGACGAAGGCCCATACGGATCAGGCTGTCACAGACCTGCGGGAACGTCATGTCGTCGGTGTGGCGAATCTCATCCGGATACAGCGACGTATCGGTCATGCCGGGAATGGTGTTGGTCTCGAGGATGACGGGGCCGTCCTCGCTCACGATAAAATCGCTGCGCGAGATGCCCAGGCAACCGAGGGCCTTGTGAGCAGCACAGGCAAGCTCCTGAGCGCGAGCGTAATTCTCGGGTGAAATCTGCGCCGGAATACGATGGATGTCCGTAGGGTCGACATACTTCACGTCCAGATCGTAGAACTCACAGTCCTCGGGCTTGCGAATCTCGACAATCGGTAGGGCGCGCACGTCGTCCTCGCCGTACACGCCGACGGTGATCTCGGTACCCTCGATGCACTTCTCGACCAGCACTTTGTCGCCGTACTCAAACGCCTTGGCAATTGCCGCGGGCAGCTCGGAGGGCTCATGGACCAGGGAAATGCCATAGCTGGAACCGTTGACGGCCGGCTTCACAAAGCAGCGCTCGCCACAGACCTCGACGATATGATCGATATCGACTTCATCGCCCACCTCGAGCGCAAGGCCGGGGGCAATGGGGATGCCCGCCTTGGCGTATAAGAGCTTAGAGACCTCCTTGTCGGCACCGCAGGCGCTGGCAAGCACGCCCGAGGCCGTGTAGGGGATACCCAGGGTCTCCATGGCACCCTGCATGGCGCCATCCTCGCCGCCGGCACCGTGCATGGCGATAAACGCCACGTCAAAGCCGCCGGTCGCCATGGTTACCATAAAATCATCAGCGGCCGTGTCGAGCAGCTCCACCGAGGTGTAGCCGGCTTCCTTCAGTGCCACCACAACGTTCTTTCCCGAATTGAGCGAGATCTCGCGCTCGGCGGAATGACCGCCCGCCAAGACCGCTACGTGCATGTTCTCTAGGCTTTTACCCGGCATGGGCAGACTCCTCCTCTATAATTTCTGCAGCTGATACCATATTGTAGCGATACCCTCTACGTTTCCCCAAAATCGAAAGGCTTCCATGAATCCCAGGACTAAATCTCAGGACATTCGCGACTTGAGCCAAAACGATATTCGCGAGCTCGTGGCCGAACTTGGCCAGCCAGCCTTCCGCGCGAAGCAGCTCATCGAATGGGTCTTTGAGAAGAACGTTTGTTCGTTTGACGATATGACCAACATTCCCAAGGCTTTCCGCGAGCAGCTTAAAGAGGCTTTTGCCTTTGACACGCCCACTGAACTCACCAAGCAGGTTTCCAAAGATGGCTCGCGCAAGTATCTGCTCGAATACCACGACGGCGTTTCCGTCGAGACTGTCGGTATGCCCCGTCGTAACAAGCTTTCCGTCTGCGTTTCCACCCAGGCAGGCTGCGGCATGGGCTGTGCCTTTTGCGCTACCGGTCTCAACGGCCTCAAGCGATCTCTGACCGCTCAAGAGATCGTCGACCAGGTACTTCATGCATCCAACGACCTTGGCGAGCGCGCCACGAGCGTTGTCTTCATGGGCCAGGGCGAGCCGTTTGCCAACTACGACGAGGTTCTCAAGGCGTTGCGAATCCTCAACGACCCCGATGGCATCGGTATCGGTGCTCGTCACCTCACCGTCTCTACCAGCGGCGTTATTCCCGGTATTCGCAAATTTGCCGACATCCCCGAGCAGTTCACGCTTGCCGTTTCCCTGCATTCCGCCATCCAGTCGACACGCAATAAGCTAATGCCCGGTGTTAAGAAGTACACGCTACTTCGCCTTCACGAGGCGCTTCAACTCTACACCGAGAAGACTGGCCGCCGCCCGACCTATGAGTATGCCATGATCGAAGGCGTCAACGATACGAATCCCGAGATGCAGGCGCTCTGCGACTTCTGCGAGGGAACGTTGTGCCACGTTAACCTGATTCAGCTTAACGACATCGAGGGCAGCCCGCTCAAGCCGTCGCCGATTCATAAGGTTGAGGATCTTCAGCGTCGTCTTGAGTTCCGTGGCATCGAGACCACGATTCGTAACTCCCGTGGTAACGACATTGACGCCGCTTGCGGACAGCTGAAGCAGCGCTTCAAAGTTCAGAAGAACGCATAGGGGAGTCGCACCCCAAAACGTTTCATGTGAAACATCGAACGGCCCCGGTTACAGGAGATGCAACCGGGGCCGTTTTATTTATTGACCTTAATTTTGAATCAGCTGCTACCTGTCCCATTTTTTACGGCCAAAATAAGGGGTCCTTGCCTCGTGAATCAGACAAGGACTCCTCAAAATATGCTAAGTAATTGTTAGGTACCTAATAGCCTACATTTTCCCATTGGTTACTAACCCAACCTTGATTAATCTTGGGATTCTTCGTTACCTGAGCCGTACGCATGGCAACATCTTCTGTCATAACATCCATTTTCTTCTTGGATGTATCGACAATATCTTGCGCACTACGAAGCAAACGACCTCGAAGTTCATCGTCTGTCGCGATCTTATAGCCAGCAAAGGCACCAGCCGCGACAGTCGTCGCCAATGCAATCGCAGTTAAAATCCTATTCCTCATCTTGGCCTACTTGATCAAACTGAATCATTTCGCCAAGAATACGAGAGAGCTCTTCCTCGTCTTTAAACTCAATCTCAATCTTATTCTTTCCACGCGAGCTCTTAACACGCACGTTGGTATTAAAAACCTGACGAAGCACGCGGGCAGCCTTTTTAAAAGACTGAGGCGTTGCAGGCCTCGGCGTCTTAGGTGTCTCTCCGGCAGAAAACAACGGAGCAAGATTTTCTGTCGCTCTTACGGAAAGGCCCTCTGCAACAACCTTCTCTGCAAGTCGAATTCGAGCGTCCTCATAGGGAACTGCAAGAATCGCACGTGCATGACCAGCAGTAAGTTTGCCCACAAAAATCATCTGCTGAACAACTTCAGGGAGATCGAGAAGGCGCAGCGAGTTTGTAATTGCAGAGCGTGACTTGCTGACTGCCTTCGACAATGCCTCCTGGGTCATACCGCTGGCATCGATAAGCTGGCGATAGCCCTTAGCCTCTTCGACGGGATTCAGATCAGAACGCTGAAGGTTTTCGATCAGAGCAAGAGCCAGCATCTCTTCATCATTAACATCTTTAATGATGACAGGCAGCTCCTCAAGACCAGCAAGCTTTGACGCTTGGTAACGACGCTCACCAGCGATGATCTCATAGCCGTTTCCATGCTTGCGAACCAAAAGCGGCTGCAAGACGCCATGTTCTTGGATTGATTCGCTCAACTCACGAAGTTCAGTTTCGTTAAAGTGAATTCGCGGCTGATTAGGGTTGGGAACGATATCCTCAATAGGTAGTTTTGTTTCAGATGCGGCATTCGAAGCCGATGCAGCCGAACCACCGGTCTCATACTCGGCCTCTGAGACCAAAGCATTGAGTCCACGTCCCAATCCGCCACGTTTCTTTACACTAGGCACGCTTGATCACCTCTTTTGCAAGGTTCATATATGCTTTTGCACCCTTATTTTGAGGTGCATAGGTAATTACCGGTTCCCCAAAAGACGGAGCTTCGGAGATTTTAACCGTACGGGGGATCAACGTCTTAAATGCCTTATCACCAAAGTACGATTGAACCTCCTCAACAACCTGATTCGATAGAGAAGTACGCGAGTCATACATGGTCATAAGCACACCGTAGGTGTCTAAGCCCTTGTTCAGACGAGATTTGACCATCTTCATTGACTCAAGCAGCTTCGTAACGCCCTCGAGTGCGTAATACTCGCACTGGATCGGAATCAAAACGCTGTCTGCTGCGGTCAAAGCGTTGATAGTAAGCAGGCCGAGCGAAGGAGGGCAGTCAATGAAAATAAAATCGAACTCGTCCTGAATCGGCTCAAGCAAATCTTTGAGACGGGTTTCACGAGCAATTGCGCTTACGAGTTCAATTTCCGCGCCTGCAAGCTGAATTGTAGCCGGAATTACGAATACCTTTTTGCAATTTGTATCAAGAACAAGCGATTCTGCCGGCACATCATTCAGCAATGCATCATAGATGCAGTGATCAAGGTCTTCTTTTTCAATTCCGAATCCACTGGTGCTGTTTCCCTGCGGATCAAAATCAACAATCAGTGTCTTACGACCCTGCTCACCCAGTGCTGCTGCAAGGTTTACAGCCGTCGTTGACTTACCGACGCCGCCTTTTTGATTGATGATTGCAATGATACGCGTGTCTTTTGCGCTCTTAGAACGCTTAACGTCGCGAAATCCCACGGTCCCTCCTGGTGTGTATTAAAGCTGTCAAACGGAGGATGTTTCACGTGAAACATTCCGAATCGATAGCAACTGCTATGTTTCACGTGAAACACTGCAAGCTGTTAGTAACCATTATGTTTCACGTGAAACATCTAGGCAAGCGGATTCTTCTTTGCCATGCCATTTGCACGAGGCAATGAAACGGATGCTGAATGACTCTTCTTAAGAACAATGAACTCCCTGTGACCCAAGCCTTCAGGCAAATCAATTGCGTCATTCAGAAGCAAAGTGAAGCCGCAAATCTTAGCTGCTGACATGCCGGAAGCAAGCTCCTCATCCGAAGGATTGCCCTTGGTGATAACAAATAGCCCTCCATCCTTCAGGTACGGAGCCGCATACTCAACAAGAATCGGTAGAGGGGCCAGTGCACGGGCGGTTACAACGGAGAACTGCTTCTTATGGCTTCGAGCATATTCTTCAAGACGATCATGAACCGCATGAGCATGTTTCAATCCAAGAGCATGGACAAAGGAATTAACCGCATCAACCTTCTTGCCAACAGAGTCAATATAAGTAGCTTTACGATGCGTGGTTATGGTTAATGGAATACCAGGGAAGCCCGCACCTGTTCCCATATCGAGCAAAGCTCCCTCAGGAGCCTTATTGATATAGGGGAGCAAAACAAGTGAGTCGAGGATATGAAGTACGGCAGCATCTTCTACGTTAAGAATACGGGTGAGATTGGTTGTCTTATTTGTTTCTAGAACCAAATCCAAATGCTGGATACATTTCCTCAGCTCAATATCAGTTACGCTCAAGGAATATTCTTTGCAATAGGAAGTTAGGCGACTCAACATCTCGTCAGCCTGCTGATCGGTAAGTACAAACAACAGAAGCTCCTTTCTGACAAAAATCAGCGTATCGAGAACTTTTGACAAAAAAAGGGGACGTGGAAACCACGTCCCCCTAGCATAAGCTCGAGTAGATTATCGAGCAACAATCACCACATGGCGATCAGGGTCAGAACCCTCAGAATGAGTATCGACTGCATCGTTGCCACGAAGTGCAATGTGAACCAGTCGGCGCTCGTAGGCATTCATGGGCGGAAGCGAAACACTCTTATGAGTGCGGATGGCACGCTCGGCAGCAGACTGAGCCATGGAGGCGACCTTATCCTGACGGCGACTCTTGTATCCCTCGACGTCCACTACAACCGGATACCTAAAGCCAAGCTTGCGGCTCACCAGCAAAGAGAACATAACCTGAAGAGCATCAAGAGTGCGACCATGACGGCCAATGAGAACAGCAAGGTCGGGAGCCGTTACATCCAAAATCAGCTCACCCTCGTCGCCCTCATACTCATCGATAGGAGAGTTGGCGGCATCGAAGTGCGAAAGGATGGAACGCAGGATGGAAATCGCAACATCGGCAATGGTGTCGAGCTCCTCATCGGTCAGCTCTTCACCAGCCTTGTAGCGCTGTGCAATCTCGGGATAATCGCCCGCGACCTGCGGGGCAACCTCCTCAAGCATATCCTCGATGATCTCTTCAGACATAACGTACTCCAAAAGTTAGGTACCTAAATAAGATTGATATCCCACTACTTCTTCTTGTGCGGGCGCGGCTTCTTCTCGCGACGAGTGACCTCAACCTGCAGCGGAGCGTTCTTAAGACGCTCCTCCTCATCGGCCTTCGCCTTGTCGATGACCTTCTGCGTCACAAAAATCTGCTGGATAACCTGCCAAGCAGACGAGACGTCGTAGTACAGCAGAACACCAACGGGAAGGCTCCAGCCCATCCAAAGCATCATGACCGTCATGACAACGGCCATCATACGCATGCTCTGAGCCTGCTGGCCGGTCTGGTTGCGCGACATATAGAGCTGCGGAATCAGGGGCAGGACGGCAAACAGGATCAGGCAAACCAGCGCAGGCAGTGCAACCATAAAGCCATCGGCAAAGGAAGCGCTCGGCGTGGTGGTCAGGTCGGGCAGGATGTTGAAGAACGAGAACGTGCCGTTGTTAAAGTACTGCGGCAGGTTGCGCAGCAATGTATACAGGGCGAACAGGATAGGCATCTGAATCAGCAGCGGCAGACAGCCAGCCATGGGGTTGAACTTGTTCTCGCTGTAGAACTTCTGCATCTCCTCGGCCTGACGCTGGGGATCGTCGGCATAGCGCTCCTGGATCTCGAGCATCTTGGGCTGCAGCACCTGCATGCGAGCCGTCGACTTGGTCGACTTGAGCATAAGCGGCGTCAGCAGCAGACGGATGATGACCACCAGGATGATGATGGACAGGCCCCAGTCGACCGCAAAGGTCTGGATGAGCTTGAGCAGCTCGAAAAGGATGTTAACGATCCAATCCCACATGTAAGTTTTCCTCCGATAGCGAGTGCCCGCTAGGGCACAGGGTCATAACCGCCGACGTGCAGGGGATTGCAGCGAGCGATGCGCCTCACGGCAAGCCAGCAGCCTCTCAAAACACCGTGCTTCTCAATCGCCTGGACGGCGTATTGCGAGCACGTTGGGTAATAAATGCAGGCGTCAGGCAATAAGGGCGAAATAACCTGTTGATATATGCGAATAGGAGCGATGGCAACACGTCGCAAAACGTGATTGCTCATCGCTCCTCCCCGGCAACGCCGGCGCGCTTCATAAGCGAACGCAACGCCTTGTCCATCTCCTGCGGCGAGGAAACCCTCGTCTTGGGAGTTGCAAACAAGATGATGTCATAACCCGCAACGGGAAATCCGCAGCTGCGGGCGGCCTCGCGCATCACACGCTTAGATCGGTTGCGCACGACGGCACAACCGAGTCGCTTAGCACCAACGAAGGCGACCCTTCCGGAGTCGCCTTCGCCAACCGATTCACATATGGTCATTCGAATCAGAGGGTGATTGAAACGACGCCCCTGACTGAACACATGCTCGAAATCTTGCCGAGACTTAATAGTCTTCATGCGAGATGTGTGTATCGCTGCTAGACAGTGAGACGCTTGCGGCCCTTGGCACGACGACGGGCGAGCACGGCACGACCACCCTTAGTGGCCATACGGGCACGGAAGCCATGGGTCTTGGCACGCTTACGCTTATTAGGCTGATACGT
>DAWDVX010000027.1:0-11508 GCA_052346145.1 Collinsella sp. | reverse complement strand
TAAGTTCCTCCTGCTGCATTTCGAGTGTCCGCGGGGACGCGGACGCAGATATAGACACGTGAGCTTGAAGATTGTAGGGAAATCAATGTTCAAATGTCAAGAAATCAAAGGTAAAAGGTTGCGCAGTTCACACGGTTCCCCCATAAGCCAAGCACGATTTAGCGGTGCATGGCAACTTTTCACGATATTTCATCGAGTTTTCAACAGGTCATGTTGGCAATGTTAAGAACTTTTCGCCCGTTTTCCAAAGTTTTCAACAGGTTTTGAAAAGTTGTCGAAAGATGAGAAACATTGCACGGTGAGCTACTATTTGTCCGAAACCTTTTGAAAGATTGCGAGCGGCATGTCTGACGACTTTTACACCATGGTCGATTCCGGAGACCCGGCACCCGACAACGAGCACATCACCGGCGTGCGCGAAGAGCGTGCGGAAGGCGAGCAGACGACCACGCAGGCGCCAAAAGCCATGTACGCCGCGCGCATCGCCGTCTATGACGACATGCTGTCGACACCGCGTGTGATCGTCATTGATCCGCAAGATGTCCGCACGTATTTGGAAGAGACGACCAACACCGTCTACCAGTGCATGAAAGAACAAGGTGGCCATATCTCGCTCATGGTCATCCGCGAGATTGTCGAAAACTTTATCCACGCGCACTTTGCCGAGCCCATCATCTCGATTCTGGACGGCGGAGACACCATCCGCTTTGCTGATCAAGGACCCGGCATCGACGACAAGGAACGCGCTTTCGACTTTGGCGTTACCAGCGCAAACAGCAAGATGAAGCGCTATATCCGTGGAACCGGAGCAGGGTTTCCCATGGTGCAGGAGTATTTGGAAAACGCCGGCGGTGCCGTATCCATCGAGGACAACATGGGTAGCGGTACCGTGGTTACGGTAAGCCTGGACCCTAAACGCGTGCAGGAAATCGAGCGCGCCGGTGGACGCGGTGCTGCCGTGCGGCCCGAGACGGAGCAGCCCACATATCCCCTGCCGGGAGCTTTTGCGCAGCAGCCCATGGCAACGCAGCAGATGCAGCCCCCCGTGGGGCAGATACAGCAGCCCGGAATGCTTCCCACACAAGAGCCCCAGGCGACATCGATGTCGATGCCGCCAAACATGCCAGAGGCCGTGCCGCTGGCGGATCAGGATGCAGCAGCAATGCAGCAGGCGACGGGCGCACCGGGTGGCCAGCAAATGGGCTATCAGCCGTACCAACAGGGATATCCATATCAGCAGATGCCGCCGCTGGGGTACGGCCAGCAGTTCCCGCAGCAGTACCAGCAGGGGTATCAGCAGCCGTACCAGCAGATGCCGCAGCAGCAGTACAACCCCTGGGCCCAGCAGATGCCTCCGCAGCCTTACCAACAGTGGCCTCAAAGTTTTCAACAGCAAATGCCGCCGATGCAGAGTTCTCAACAACCAGCAGCTCAAATGATGTATCCTAATGCAGCAAATCAGTATGCGCAGCCACAACCGGACGTGTTCGTAAGCGATCGCGGCAACGCCGCGCTGGGCTATCTAGCGCAAAATCAAGCGTGCGGTGCAACCGATCTGGCGAGGGCGTTTGGAAACTCGGCCCCCACTTGGTCACGCACGCTCAATGACTTGGCGCAGGCTGGCTTGGTCATCAAGCATGGCCAGAAATACCATCTGACCGAACTCGGCGCCGCTCGCGTGCGAGCTCAGAGCTAAAGAACGGGAGAGACAGTGGACGAGGAAGCAAGCATCATCCTGGGGGACGCCATCGCCTTTTGCCAGCGCGACGGCCAAGATGCACGCCTCATCAACATGCTGGGGCAATCGCGCGCCATAAGCCTGACCGAAGATACGCTCACGATCGAGGCCCCCTCGCGCTTTGCCATCGCGCAGCTCAAAAAGCATCAGCCGACTATTGAGGCCTATCTGGAAGAAATCGCCTTTGCACCGATTGCTCTCGACATCGTGGCACCGCAAGGCGCCGCGACGGAATCCGCTGCCGCCACGGCGCCCGCCACGGCTCCCGCTGCTTCCCCGGCGGTGCCGGCCTCCGCAGGCGATGTGCCGACAATCGAGCACCAGCACAGCGATGTTTCCCGTGAAACAATGGCACCGTTGACGAGCACGGCGGCGACGTCAACGAACGCACCCGTCACGCACATGCCCATCGCTCACGACGCAGCGGCGGGCGCGGATTCGGGCATTGCAATCAAGAACACGCTCTCGGCCGACGATTTTCGTCGCATGATGAACCAGATGAAGGGCGGAGCGCCGACTAAATCCACGCAAGCTGCGGCCCCCGCTTCACCCATGCCAGCACCGACCGTGCCGGCCGAGCAGAATACGGATGGAGCCCCGCTCGCCGCGAACTCAAAATTTACCTTTGAGAACTTTGTCTACGGCCCCGAGAACAGCCATGCCTATCGCTCGGCACTCAAGTTTGCCGCCCTCGCGGACGAGCGCGGCACATGCACATCACTGTTCATCTACGGCAAATCGGGCCTGGGCAAGACGCACCTGCTGCTTGCCATCAAAAACGAGCTCGCCGAGAAGTCGCCCGAGATCAAGGTCAAGTATGCCAACTCCCAGGCATATCTGGACGACCTGATGACCGAGTTCGACCGCCAAAAGAAGAGCAACGCCCCCATCATGCAGGCGTACCACGGCGTGGACGTGCTCATCATCGATGACATCCAAAACATCATCGGCAAGCGCGCGAGCGTGGACTACTTTTTCCAGCTCATGGACGAGTTCATCCGCAACAACAAGAAGGTCGTCATCGCGGCAGACCGCGCCCCCAAGGACCTGAGCATGGATGAGCGTCTGACCAGCCGCTTCAACGCCGGCATGCTCTGCCTGGTCGCAGAGCCCAGCTACGAGATGAAATACAAGATCTTGCAGCGCTATTACGAGAACACCATCGTCGCCGCTCCCGAGGCAGGCGACGACTCGCTGCTGGCGGCCTATGGGGGCGACGGCGGGCACCTGACCGACGAGCACTTTAAACACATGGCCGAAGTCTCGGGCACCAACATCCGCGAACTCGAGAGCTTTTGCGAGCGCTGCGCCGGCGAGGCGGGCGACCGCGAGCGCGAGGGCGGGGAGCTCACCTTTGACGATATCGACGCCATTGCCAGCCAGTACTTCGACACATCGGCCAAAAAGATCAACGTGCAAACGGTTCAGTCCGTCATTGAAGAGCAGTACGGCGTGACGCACGAGGAGCTCATCGGCCCGCGTCGCAACGCCAATATCGCCAAAGCACGCCATATCGCTATCTACCTGGCTATCGAGATGTGCGAGATGACGACCACGGCGGTGGGCGCCGAATTTGGCAACCGCAACCACTCGACCGTCAGCACGAGCTACAAAAAGGTCCAGAAGATGATTCAGGAAGACCGCACCGTCACCGAAGACCTCAAGTCGCTGCGCGATAAAATAACACTGCGCTCGTAGGGAAATAGAGACACCTGTTGAAAACTTGTCGAAACCACGGGCATAAGGTGTCTAAAACCCAACCCGCGGTGATGAAAAGTTTTGCGCAGGTTTTGAACGTGGAAAACCACCCCTGTTGCACACAGGTTGCTGTCGATTCTCTTTCTGGGTCTGACCTGCGTCTTTGGGAGTAATCAACAGTTTCGTCAGTGCTATTACTATTATTAAGATATTTATATCTATAGAAAGGTATTAAAAGATGAAGTTCACCGTCAGCCAGAGCTCGCTTACACAAGCCATCGGCGTCGTTATGAAGGGTGTCGCTTCGGCATCCACCCTTCCCATCCTGTCGGGCGTGCTCGTCAAGGCCCAAGACGGCATCTTGGAATTCCAGACCTCTAACTACACCATCTCGATCCGTCATCGCATCGCGGCGCATGTCGAAGAAGAGGGCGAGATGGTTATCCCCTGTAAGATGCTCTCCAATATCACCAAGACCCTCCCCGATGCCCCGGTCACCTTTGAGCTGTCCGAGCGCCAAGTGCTGATCAGTTGCGAGAAGAGCTCTTTTAGGCTGAACACGCTCGATGCCAATGACTTCCCCGAGTTTCCGGCCTATGCCATCGAGAGCGCCGTGGAACTGCCGACCGATATCTTGTCCGAGATGGTCGGCCGCGTGTGGCGCGTCACCTCGACCGACAAGGCCCGCCCCATCCTGGGTGGCGTGCACATGAAGGTCGAGAACAATACCGTGCGCCTGGTGGCGACCGATTCCTTCCGTTTGGCCGTGTGCGATACGCAGGTCGAGACCTCGACCCTCGAAGGCTCCTTTGAGCTCAACGTTCCGGCTGACGCCTTTAACGACGCACTGAACATCATGGCCAGCCAGGCGACCATCATGATCGGGGCTACCGACACCCAGGTCGTCTTCGAGGCCGGCAACACCACCTACGTGTCGCGCCGCATCGAGGGCGTGTACCCCAACTACAAGCAGCTCATCCCCGATTCGTGCGTGACGAGCGTCAAGATCGACGTCGCCGCCTTTAACGCCGCCCTCAAGCGCGTGGCCGTTATCGCGAGCGCCAACCCCGCCGTCAAGTTCGAGATCGATGTCGAGAACGGGCAGATGGGCCTGTCCTCCATCTCCAATGACCAGGACCTTGCGCAGGAGACGATCGATGTCGAGGCCGAGGGCGAGTCGGGCACCATCGCCTTCAACTACCACTACATCTTCGGCTGCCTCAATGCCCTGTCCAAGGAGAAGGAGATCACGCTGGAGCTCAAGAGCTACTCGCAGGCGGGCATCTTCAAGTCCTACGACAAGATCAACTACCTGTACCTGGTCATGCCGGTCCGCATCTAGCGTTGCGCCATGACCATGTTCGCCCGCGATCTTTCCGTCGCGCACTACCGCAGCTTCGATAGCTATCGCCTTGCCCTGGACGAGGGCGTGACGATACTTGCGGGACCCAACGCGGCGGGAAAGACCA
Organism: Collinsella sp.; assembly: GCA_052346145.1. Taxonomy (GTDB): domain Bacteria; phylum Actinomycetota; class Coriobacteriia; order Coriobacteriales; family Coriobacteriaceae; genus Collinsella. The sequence continues at coordinate 6,603 of DAWDVX010000027.1, read as the reverse complement.
ATCTTATAGAGGCGCTGCAGCTGCTGACGAGCGGCGCCTCGTTTAGGCATCCGACCGCCGCCGAGCTCGTCCATGACGGCGCGGGCTCGTGCAAGGTCGAGCTGAGGCTCGAGGGCGACGGCCGCGTGCTTGATATGGGATTGAGCGCGGAGGACGGTAAGCGCTCGTTTAGCCGCAACGGCAAGAGATGCTCTGCCGCCGGTGTGCGCGGGGTCCTGCCGAGCGTGCTGTTTTGCCCCGACCATCTGGACATGGTTAAGCGAGGCGCCAGTGTGCGCCGTGCCGCCCTCGATGACTTTGGCATGCAACTGAGCGCACGCTATGCCGATCTTGCGAGCGCCTATGGGCGCTGCGTGACCCAGCGTAACGCCTTGCTCAAGGAGGCCTGGTGCTGCCGCGAGATGCTCGGCGCGTGGAACGATTCGGTTGCTCGCGCGGGCTCGGCCCTGCTCGTGCACCGGTTGGCCCTGCTCGACCGGCTGGCGGGCCATGTGCACACTGCCTACGGGCAAGTGGCGTCCGGCGAGGCCGCCAACGTGACCTATACGTCCACGCTGGGGGATTTGCCCCAGGTCGAGGATCGCGAAGAGCTGAAGGGCTGGGCGTACGAGCGCATGCTGGCTGCCCTTGATGAGCACGCCGACGAGGAAATTCGCCGCGGCGTGACGTTGGTGGGACCGCATCGCGATGAGATTGAGTTTACCGTGGCGGGTCGCTCCGCCCGTTCATTTGCCAGCCAAGGTCAGCAGCGAACGTTGGTGCTGGCCTGGAAGGTGGCGGAGGTGGCCGTGGCTCGCGATATCCTGGGCACCGCCCCATTGCTGCTTTTGGACGACGTGATGAGCGAACTCGACGGCGAACGCCGCGGTGCTTTCCTGCGGCTGATCGGCGATGATATCCAGACGGTCATAACCACGACCAACTTGGGGTACTTTACCGATGACCTGCTTGATCGAGCCAAGGTGGTGGGCATGGGTGAGACGTGCTAATTACGAGCGCGAGAGCGAGACGGTCGCCTTCAGTGGGTTTTTGAACGCAGAGCGCCAGCGCATCCTGGCGGCCGCGACACCTGAGCGCCGTGCGCAGATGGAGGCTGCAGAGGAATCTCGTGCGGTCTATCGCGCGTGGAACGCGGTGTGCTCGGGCACGCGCGAGGGGCGGCATGTGACGGGTCTGCGCTACCTGCCCGAGTCCAATGAGCTGCTGGTATATCTCGATTCGCCCTCGTGGACACAGGAAATGACGCTGTTGCGCGAGATCATCCGCGCGCGCATGGAGCGCGCCGGTGCGCATGTGGACGGCCTGGTGTTCAAAACCACCGCGCTCGGTCACACGCCGCCCGCCGCCAAGGAGCGCCTGCGCCCGGCGACGACTGAGCGCCCGCCGGCTCCGCACGCCGACCTCAGTGAGGCCGAGCGCACCGAGATTGAGTGCCAAGTGGCGCCCATCGAAGACCAAAAACTGCGCGAGGCCCTCGAGAACGCCATGAGAGCCAGCGCCGAGTGGGCCAAGGGCGTGCAAAGCAAAAAAGAGCCTTAAATCGCATCTGGTGGCCTTGTAGAGCCAAATACCCTCGTTCCCGAGGGTATTTTTTTACGATAAACTAGTAAGGCTGTACACATTTTCTTGACTGAAGGAGGACGTGTGGCAAACGAAAACGATTACGATGGCGGCGAGATTAAGATTCTCGAAGGTCTCGAGGCCGTTCGTAAGCGCCCGGGCATGTATATCGGCTCGACGAGCGCCAGCGGTCTGCATCACCTGGTGTGGGAGATCGTTGACAACTCCGTCGACGAGGCCATGGCCGGTTTCTGCACCGAGATTCAGGTGACGGTCCACGCCGACAACTCCATCACGGTCGTCGACAACGGGCGCGGCATCCCCGTCGACGAGCACCCTGTTAAAAAGATCCCGACGCTCGAGGTCGTCATGACGATCTTGCACGCCGGCGGTAAGTTCGATAACTCGGCCTATAAGGTCTCGGGCGGCCTGCACGGCGTTGGCATCTCCGTCGTCAACGCACTGTCCAAGCGCGTGGTCGTTCAGGTTCGTCGCGACGGCAACACCTACGAGATGGAGTTCTCGCGCGGCAAGACCGCCAAGAAGATGGAGGTCGTGGGCACCTCGGATTCGACGGGCACCACCGTCACCTTCTGGCCCGACGACGAGATCTTCGAGACCTGCATCTACGATTTCGATACGCTGCACAACCGTCTGCAGGAGACGGCGTTCCTCAATAAGAACCTCAAAATCGTGCTGACCGACGAGCGCGAGGCGACTCCCCATGTGGAGGAGTTTTGCTACGAGGGCGGCATCATCGACTTCGTCAAGTTCCTCAACGAGGGCAAGGACGTCCCCGAGGCCTTTAAGGAGCCTATCTACATCGAGGGCAAATCGGACCCGGACGCACCTGTGGCCAAGATGGGCGAGGTCGAGGTTTCCCTGCAGTGGAATAGCGGTTACGGCGAGAACGTCATGTCGTTTGCCAACGACATCTACACCCCCGAGGGCGGCATGCACCTTGAGGGCTTCCGCACCGCGCTCACCCGCGTGATCAACGACTACGCGCGCAAGCAGAACCTGCTCAAGGAAAAAGACGCCAACCTGACCGGCGACGATGTACGCGAGGGCCTTTCGGCCGTTATCTCGGTCAAGCTGCCCGACCCGCAGTTTGAGGGCCAGACCAAGGCCAAGCTCGGTAGCTCCTATATGCGAGCGCTGACGCTCAAGATCGTGACCGACGGCCTCGCCGATTACTTGGAGGAGCATCCCAAGCCCGCCCGCGAGATCGTCAAGAAGGCGCAACAGGCCTGCAAGGCGCGCAACGCCGCCCGCAAGGCGCGCGAGGCGACCCGCCGCAAGAGCCTGCTCGAGACGGCGTCCCTGCCCGGTAAGCTCGCCGACTGCTCGGTGCGCGATGCCGAGCTGACCGAGCTCTTCATTGTAGAGGGCGACTCGGCAGGCGGTTCGGCCAAGGACGGCCGCCGCCGAGACATCCAGGCGATTCTGCCCCTGCGCGGCAAGATTTTGAACGTCGAACGCGTTGGTGACCATCGCGCGTTCTCGAGTGACACCATCCAGTCGCTGATTACCGCGATCGGTTGCGGCGTCACGACGAGTGCCGGCGACGGCGGCGATTTCGATATCACCAAGGCGCGCTACCACAAGATCATCATCATGACCGATGCAGACGTCGACGGCGCGCATATCCGCATCCTGCTGCTGACGTTCTTCTACAAGTACATGCGTCCGCTGATCGATGCCGGCTACGTCTATGTTGCCTGCCCGCCCATCTTTGGCATTAAGGTGCGCAACAAGATCCACTACGTGTATCCCAACGGCCGCCAGCCCGAAGACGAGATCCTGCGCGACACCATCCAGAGCCTGGGCCTGAACCCCGACGATAACGACGAGGACGGCAAGGCCAAGGACGGCAAGATCACCAAAAAGCGCAAGGGCTATACCGTCCAGCGCTACAAGGGCTTGGGCGAGATGGACCCCAAGCAGCTTGCCTCGACGACGATGGACCCCAAGACCCGCATCCTGCAGCGCGTGTCGATCGAGGACGCCGTGGTGGCAGACCGCGCCGTGCGCGAGCTGATGGGTTCCGAGGTCGGCTATCGCCGCGAGTACATTGAAAAACATGCGCATGACGCGCGTTTCCTTGACGCTTAAGAGGAGGTAACGTGGCAGACGATATCAACAATAACGAGGGTATGGACGAGGCCGGCGATGCCGGTATGCCCGATGATCTGAAGCGCCTGCTTGCCCGTGCTGAGCAGGGCGAGGACGGCGATCCGGACGCCTATAACCCCGATGCTGATGATGATGAGGAAGAAGACGACGCCGAGCTCGAGGAGAGCTTTGGCGAAGTCGATCGCGGCGCCTCGGCCGGCGAGGATATCAACGGCGGCCAGCTCCAGATTTCGGAGTTCGGTCGCGAGATGAAGCAATCGTTCATCGAGTATTCGATGTCGGTTATCACGGCGCGTGCCCTACCGGACGTGCGCGATGGCTTAAAGCCGGTGCACCGCCGCATTCTGTACGCGATGAACGAGAGCGGCATCTACCCCAACCGCCCGCACAAGAAGTCAGCTTGGACGGTCGGCGAAGTTATCGGTAAGTACCACCCGCACGGTGACTCCGCGGTCTACGAGGCCATGGTCCGCCTGGCACAGTGGTTCTCCATGCGCACGCCGCTCATCGACGGTCACGGCAACTTCGGTAACATCGACGGCGACGGCGCCGCCGCCATGCGTTACACCGAGAGCCGCCTGGCAAAGCCCGCCATGGAACTGCTGCGTGACTTGCAGAAGGATACCGTCGACTGGCAGCCCAACTACGACGAATCACTCGCCGAGCCCGTGGCGCTGCCTGCGCGCTTCCCCAACCTGCTGGTCAACGGCAGCCAGGGCATCGCCGTCGGCATGGCCACCAACATCGCTCCGCATAACCTCACCGAGGCGATCGAGGCCACCTGCTACCTGATCGACAACCCCGACGCCACCGTCGACGAGCTCATGCAGATCATGCCCGGTCCGGACTTCCCCACCGGCGCCATCATCATGGGCAGCGCCGGCATTAAGCAGAGCTACGAGACCGGCCGCGGCTCCATTACCGTGCGCGCCAAGGCACACGTTGAGTCCACCAAGACCGGTCGCAGTCGCCTGGTCTTCACCGAGATTCCCTACATGGTCAACAAGGGCACCCTGCAGGAGAAGATTGCCCAGCTCGTCAACGACAAGCGCATCGAGGGCATCTCGGATATGCGCGATGAGTCCAACCAGAAGGGCATCCGTCTGGTCATCGAGCTCAAGAAGGGCGTCATTCCGCAGGTCGTGCTCAACAACCTGTATAAGTACACCTCGCTGCAGACGACCTTCGGCGCCAACAACCTGGCGCTCGTCAACGGCGTTCCCAAATGCCTGAGCCTGCGCGAGATGCTGCAGCACTACATTGACCACCAGGTCGACGTCGTTACCCGCCGCACCCGCTTCGACCTTAAGAAGGCCCAGGCGCGTGCCCATATCCTCGAGGGCTACCTGATGGCCCTTGACCATATCGACGAGGTCATTAGCATCATCCGCTCCTCGCAGACCGACTCCGAGGCCAGCAGCCGCCTGATCGAGCGCTTTGGCTTTACACCCGAGCAGACCACGGCCATCCTCGAGATGAAGCTGCGCCGCCTGACCGGCCTGGAGCGCGACAAGATCCAAGAAGAGTTGGACGGCCTGCGCCGCGCCATCGCCTACTACGAGGACCTGCTGGCGCATGAGGAGAAGATCCTGGGCGTCATCAAGGAAGAGATGCGCGAGATCTCCAAGAAGTTTGGCGACAAGCGCCGCACCGAGATCAGCCAGGTTGAGAAGGACCTGGATGTCGAGGACCTCATCGCCGACGAGGACATGGTCGTGACCATCACCCACACCGGCTACGTTAAGCGTATCCCGGTGGCTGCCTACCGTGCCCAGAAGCGCGGAGGCAAGGGCGTGTCGGGCGTCAACCTCAAAGAGGACGATGTTATCGACGAGATGTTTATCGCGTCCACGCACGAGTACGTGCTGTTCTTCTCGAGCAAGGGCAAGGTCTATCGCCTGAAGGTGCACGAGCTGCCGGTGGGTACGCGCCAGGCGCGCGGTACCGCGATCGTCAACCTGCTGCCCTTTGAGGACGGCGAGAAGATCGCGAGCGTCATCAGCTGCCGCGAGTTCCCGGCCAACGAGTACCTGATGTTTGCCACTAAGAGCGGCATGGTCAAGAAGACCGTGATGAGCGCATATGACCGCAGCCGTCGCGACGGCCTGATCGCTATCAACCTGCGTGACGACGATGCGCTGCTGAACGTGCGCCGCGTGCGCGAGGGCGACAAGATTATCCTGGCCACCACCGCGGGCAAGGCGATCATGTTCTCCGAGGAGCAGGTACGCGCTACCGGCCGCGATACCAGCGGCGTTCGCGGTATCGGTATGAAGGACGGCGTGAGCGTTCTGGGCATGGAAGTCACTAACGGCAACGGCGATCTGTTCGTCATCACCGAGCGCGGCTACGGCAAGCGCACGCCGGTTGCGGACTACCCGGAGCAGAATCGCGGCGGCCAGGGCGTCTACACCATCCAAATGACCGAGCGTAAGGGTAACCTCGCGGCCATGAAGACGGTGGGCCCGCAGCACGAGCTGTTCATCGTGACGGAGGGTGCGACGGTCATTCGCGTCAAGACCGACGAGATCAGCCAGACTGGCCGCGCCACCCAGGGCATCAAGATGATGACCGTCGACGACAACGACCGCGTATGCGCTGTCGCCCGCATGACGGCCGCCAAGGAGAAGCCCGAAGGCGAAGGTGCAGAGGACGGCTCTGCCCCCGAAGAAACCCCTGTCGATCTAGGCGACGGCAACGACATGCCAGAGGATCTCCTAGACGAGTAAGAGGCCCTAGCTGGTAGAAAATATCAGACCCCATATATCGGCGGTCGGCGCACCTGCGCGCCGACCGCTTTTTTGAAAACCTTGGGACCCCATGGTCGCTGGGCTGGCGAGATGGTTTTGGTTTGTCGCGAGTTCCGCACGCAAAGAAGGCCACTTAATGTGGCCTTCGTCTTGCGCA
>DAWDVX010000026.1:26661-34060 GCA_052346145.1 Collinsella sp. | reverse complement strand
AAAGATATGGCACCGTGGGGACACATGTATGTCAATCCTGGTCTAACAGAGCCTTTCTTTTTGCATGAGCGCGTAGGCACAGCGTTCATCCCATTTTTTGGTAGCTACAAACAGGTGCCCGCCATGATGGGCCTCGAATAACCGGAAGAACAGCTCTAATTGCGGTTTGGTACAGCGTTTATCATGACTCATTTTCGACCCCATGGTCTCGAGGGGGAGTGAATGACACTACGCTATCCCATATTTGGCCCGCCTGACCTTGCCATGAACTGACCAAAAGCTTGACGGGGCAGGTCAGAGTCATGAGTCGTAGCCAAACATATCGGCAAACGGTTGATTAGTGCCCCTCGGCGGCACTAAAAACCACCCTTACAGAAAGTTGCGGTGGAATAGTTCCTGAAAGGCTCGAATAAGCCTAAATCCAGGAACTATTTCACCGCAACTTAAGAGGGGATGGGGCTGAGTGGCGGGCGATGCCGTTGCCTGTCGGTTAGTGGCGGGATTGGTGGCGGAGCTTGTCGATGGTGGAGTCGGTGCTGCGGCTGCGGGATTCGGCGGCGCGGTCGCGGGCGTCGGCGGCGGTTTGGCGTTTACGGCGGTAATCGATCATGCCTTGGATGATGGGCTTGCCAAAGCTCACGACATCATCGTTGTAGATGGCGGTTCGGGCTGCGAGGAGGCAGTCGGTAAAGTCCATATGGGTCTTGCCGAAGAGTTTGACGGCAAGGGCGACAACGGTGGGCTCGTCGACCATGACGTCATCGAGCAGCCTTTTCATGGCCGCAGCAATTTCAACGCGGGGAACCTTATAGACGTCGCGCAGCGTGACCACGACGCGCGTGATGATTTCGGGGTAGACACGTGCGGTGCGCGTGGCGATGACCTTGGCGGCGCGCGGTGACAGGACCTCGTCGTCGTCAAGCAGGTAGCGAAGGATGACGGTCTCGTCGATGATGGTGCTACTCATGGATATCTACTTCCTCGGGACCCAAAACCGACTCGTCGCTTTCTGTGGCTAGGTATTCAATCCAGGCATTGCGCTCCTCGGAGCGGCGATTGGGGTCCCCGTATGCTTTGAGCAGTCCATAGGCGGCCGTGCCGTCCTTGGAGCGCACGGCGACCGGTTGAAATGGGAGCTTGCGCATCAAAATACTCTGCGCGACAAATAGACGGACAGCCTCGGCGAGCGATGTGCCCATGGCGTCGTAGAGACGTTCGGCATGCTGCTTGTCTTCCTTGCGAATGCGCACCTGCAGGATGGCTCGTTTTTGAGTCGATGACATCACTGGCCTCCCTTAATGAGCGTGCAATTTGAATAGTCAAATACAACATCGGCTAATAATAGCCAATCTTACAACCACTACTTTATTGCACTAGAGTAATTGAGTGTAAACGATATTACAAACGTACTACATCTTTCAGAAACTAGCGTGAAATCTCCCTTGGTTGTACGCATGTAATACACTCACCTTTATAGCCTCTAGAGAATAATTCCAACCTGCCAAAACCCCTGCAATACACCCGTATTGCAGGGCCTATGCTCAAGTTTGTCCCCTGCAACTGCGTATATTTAACCTGTATATCGTTGGAGAAACTCTACCGAGTGCATGTTTCGCCGCATGCATTTGATACGTCGATGCCAGGCCACGGGCGGCTTGGGTCAATGTCGACAGGGTCTCTTCGGCAAGGGATTCAGGAGGGAGTGAACAACATGGGTAATAAGCGAGTCGTAGCCGATTCTTCGCGTTGCATTGGGTGTCAAACCTGCATGGCGGCGTGTATCGAGGCGCACGACATCCCCGGTAACATCGCCGCGCCGCGCCTGCGCGTGACGCGTACGTACGAGATCTCCGCACCGGTGGCTTGCCATCACTGCGAGGATGCCCCGTGCGCGAAGGCCTGTCCTACGGGCGCCTTGTTCTTTGATCCAAAGAACCATCGCATCGGCGTCAACGAGGACAACTGCATCGGCTGCAAGAGCTGCGTCATGGCATGCCCCTTTGGCGCCGTGAGCGTGGCGACCACGCAGGTTCCGGTCTTGATGGGCGACGTTCGCGTGGGTTCGCAGACCAAGAGCTTCGTGCTCAAGTGCGACCTGTGCGTGGACCGTCCCGGCGGTCCGGCGTGTGCCGAGGCGTGCCCGACCAAGGGCCTCACCCTGGTAGACGAGGAACGTTTGGCAGAACTGACTGCCGAGCGTGCCCGCGCCACCATCGAAAACGAGGCGTAAGCGTTGGGGCGACAGGCCCAATGATTGTCAAATTAGTACCGAGTAATCGGTAGCAGAAAAAGGAAGGAGGGTGTCATGGAGAAGCATAAAGTGATCTGCCCGTACTGCGGCGCCGGTTGCCAGTTTAACCTCTTGGTCCAAAACGGCCAGGTTGTGGGTACCGAACCGCTCAACGGCATCACCAACCAGAGCGAGCTGTGCCTTAAGGGCATGAGCGGCTACGACTTCATCAACGACACCAAGATCTTGACTCCTCGCGTACTGCACCCGATGATCCGCCGCACTAAGGGCGCGGATCTTGAGCGCGTAAGCTGGGACGAGGCACTGGATTTCACCGCATCTAAGATGCAGGCCATAATTGACGAATATGGTCCTAACGCTGTCATGACCACCGGCTCTTCGCGAGGCGGCGGCAATGAGGCGAACTACGTCATGCAGAAGTTTACGCGTGCGTGCATCGGCACCCACAGCGTGGACAACTGCGCCCGTACTTGACACGGCCCTACTGTCCTCGGTCTGATGGACACGGTTGGTTCAGGTTGCATGTCATGCTCCATCCCCGGTATGGAGGATGCGGGCTGCATTTTCCTCTTCGGCTATAACCCTGCCGATTCGCACCCCATCGTCGCAAGGCGTATCGTGCGAGCCAAAGAAAAGGGTTGCAAGATCATCGTCGCCGACCCGCGCCATATCGAAACCGCGCGTATCGCCGATCTCTACCTTCCGATCAAGAACGGTTGCAACGTCGCGTTCCTCAACGCCTTTGCCAACTGCTTGGTCAACGATGGCCTCTACGACAAGGAATTCGTCGCCGAACACACGAACGGCTTTGACGAATGGTGGGAGACCATCAAGAACTACACTCCCGAATCCGTACAGGACATCACGGGTGTCGAGCCCGCGCTGATCCACCAAGCTGCCGAGATGTACGCCACGGCGAAGCCTTCTGCCATCATTGGCTGGGGCATGGGCGTATGCCAGCAGAAGCAGAACCTGAAGACGGTGCACACCATCGCCTCCATCGCCTGCGTTGCCGGCCAGATCGGCAAACCCAATTCCGGCCTCGCGCCCGTGCGTGGTCAGAATAACGTCCAGGGCTCCTGCGATATGGGCATGCTGCCCAACCTGTACCCTGGCTACCAGAAGGTCACCGACCCGGCAGTGCGTGCCAAGTTTGCCAAGGCTTGGGGCGTGCCCGAGGAAAAGCTCCCGCTCGAGGAGGGCTACAAGCTCACCGACCTGGGCCACCTGGTCGACGAGGGCAAGGTGCACTGCTTCTACAACTACGGCGAGGACCCGGTGCAGACCGAGCCCGATTCGGCCGGTATGCGCAAGACGCTCTCCGAGCTGGATCTGTTCATTTGTCAGGACATCTTTATGACGCAGACGACCATGCTCGCCGACGTCATCCTGCCTGCCACCTCTTGGGGCGAGCACGAGGGTGTCTTTACCGCATCCGACCGTAGCTTCCAGCACTTTGACGCGGCCGTTCCGCCCAAGGGCGAGTGCCGTCACGACTGGGAGATCTTCGCGGACCTGTCCACGCGTATGGGCTATCCCATGCACTACGACAACACCGAGCAGATCTGGAACGAGTGCATCAGCCTGTGCCCCAACTTTGTGGGCGCGACCTACGAGAAGATGGCTCCCGAGGGCGGTTACGCCCAGTGGCCGGTCAAGAGCACCGATGTGAACGACCACGGTACGCCCGACATGTTCGCTGGTGGCAAGTTCACCACCAAGGACGGCCGCGCCAACCTGATGGCGCACGACTGGGAGGCGCCCTCCGAGCTTCCCGACGATGAGTACCCGCTCATCCTGTGCACCGTCCGCGAGGTCGGCCACTACAGCTGCCGCTCGATGACCGGCAATTGCAAGACGCTGGCGCTGCTTGCCGACGAGCCCGGCTTTGTCCGCATGAATCCCGCGGACGCCCAGGCGCGCGGCATCAAGAACGGCGACATCGTCTCGATCCACAGCCGCCGTGGCCAGGTATACAGCCGCGCCGACATAAGCGATCGCATCAACAAGGGCACGGTCTACATGACCTACCAGTGGTGGATCGGCAAGTGCAACGAGCTGACCATGCACAAGGTCGACCCGGTCTCGCATACGCCCGAGGACAAGTTCTCCGCCTGCCAGGTCGACGCTATCGCCGACCAGGTCTGGGCCGAGGGCGAGGTCGAGCGTCAGTACACCGAGCTCAAGCAGGCTCTGGTGGACGCCGCCGCTCCCCAGGACGTTGAGCCTGGCGCCGCCAAGTTCGACGACGAGACGCACGTGAATCAAATCGTGTAGTCCCGTTCTCGTTGGCTTTTTGGGCCGGGCGTCCCGTACGTTCGGGAGCCCGGCCCGTTATTTTGAAAGGAAGTGGGGATGAACCGCTTCATCGACATCAACCCGGAGAGGTGCATCGGCTGCGGAACATGCCAGTCCGCCTGTGCCGACGCCCACCGGATGCAGGGTCTTCAGGATACGCCGCGTCTGGCGCTCGTGAAGACTGGCGGTATTTCGGCCGCCCTTGCCTGCCACCATTGCGAGGGTGCCCCCTGCGCCGAGGTTTGCCCGGTGAATGCCATCGAGCACGATGGCGATCGCATCCACGTCAAGGAGCAGGAGTGCATCGGGTGCAGGCTGTGCGCCATCGCGTGCCCCTTCGGAGCCATCCATCCCGATGGCACGTCTATCGCCGGTGTCGCAGGCATGTGCGACCCGACGCCTTCGTATCCTAAGTCTCTGAGCAGCCTGCTTACGTGGGCTCCCGGCCAGTACACCTGCGCTGTCAAGTGCGACCTGTGTGCCTTCGATCCGGACGGCCCGCATTGTGTGGCGGCGTGCCCCACCAAGGCGCTGACCGTCATGGGCGGCGCGGCCGATCGCGAGCTCGACGAGGCCAAGCGCCTGCGCTCGATCGAAAACGGTCCGGTCGTCGACGTTAGCGCTGTGGCCCAGGGCCTGTCCGAGAAAGCAGAAGGGAGCGTAAACAATGGATAGCATGACGCTGTTTATCGCATCGCTTGCCGTCTCGTGCATCGGTGCGCTCGCCTCGGTTCTGCTGATCAAGGCCGATAACGCCGCCAAGACCGCCGGCTGCCTTATCGGCGCCGTCGCCGCGGTGCTTTCGTTTGTGGCCGGTATCCAGGCCGTGCTGGGCGATGTCACGTCGGTCGACACCGTCGTGTTCTTCCCGTTTGCCCATTTCCAGCTGCTGCTCAATCAGCTGTCCGGCCTGTTCGTGGCGCTCATCTCGGTGCTCGCGTTTGCCGGTTCGATCTACGGTCTCAACTACTTTGATGAGTACCCGGGCAAAAAGGGCCGAGCCGGTTTCTTCTTTAACACCTTTGTGGCGTCCATGATGCTCGTCATCACCGCCGACAACGTGTTTTGGTTCCTGGTCGCCTTTGAGCTCATGTCGCTGACCTCGTACTTCCTGGTCGTGATCGAGGAGAACGAGAATTCCATCCATGGCGGTTGGCTCTACTTTGTAATCGCGCACGTGGGCTTTGTGCTCATCATGGCGAGCTTCCTCACCATGACCAACTTCGCCGGTGGCTCGTTTGCCTTTGCGGATTTCCGCGCTACGCAGTTTAGCCCCGCGGTCGCATCCGTGTGCTTCGTGCTCGCCTTCTTTGGCTTTGGCGCCAAGGCCGGTATCATCCCGCTGCACGGCTGGCTGCCCAAGGCACATCCCGAGGCGCCGTCCAACGTGTCGGCCCTCATGTCCGGCGGCATGATCAAGATCGGTATCTTCGGCATCCTCAAGGTGGGCCTCGACCTGCTCTCCGCCTCGGGCGTTCAGGTCTGGTGGGGTCTTATGGTTATGGTCTTCGGTGCGATCTCGTCGGTCCTCGGCGTGGCATTCGCCCTGCAGGAGCATGACATCAAGCGCCTGCTGGCCTATCACTCCGTCGAGAACATCGGCATCATTCTGCTCGGCGTCGGCGCTTCCATGGCCGCCATGGCACTCAACTCGGTCGGCATCGCCGTCCTGGCTCTGATGGCCGCCCTCTACCACACGTTTAACCACGCGATGTTTAAGGGCGAGCTGTTCTTGGGCGCCGGTGCGCTGCTGTACTCCACGGGTACGCGCAATATGGAGAAGATGGGCGGCCTGTTCCGTCGTATGCCGGCTACGGCCATCTGCTTCCTTATTGGCGCGCTTGCCATCTCGGCCATCCCGCCCTTCAACGGCTTTGTGTCCGAGTGGTTTACCTACCAGTCGCTCTTTAACGCCGCCATGCAGGGCGACAAGGCCGTCATGATCGTGGCTGTGTTCGCTGCCGTCGCGCTGGCCATTACCGGTGCGCTGGCTGTCACGTGCTTCGTCAAGGCCTATGGCGTCTCCTTTGCCTCCGCGCCCCGCTCCGAGGCCGCGGCCAATGCCAAGGAGGTTCCCGCCCCCATGGTGTTTGCGCAGGGCCTGCTCGCGGCCATCTGCGTCGTGCTGGGCATTGGCGCTCCCGTGATCGCTCCCGTGCTGGTCGATGTCGCCGCGTCCGTGCTGCATCCGTACGGTGGCGTGTTTGCCGCCGAGGGCATGGAGCTCATGAACCAGTACTCCGGCGCTGCCACCTCCACGCCCGCAATCGCCATTGCGCTCGTGGTGCTTGTCGGCCTTGCCTGCGGCTATCGCAAGCTCAAGACCGTCGGCAAGGTGCAGAAGTCCCAGCCGTGGGCATGCGGCTATGCTCCCAACGAGCATATGCCCGTCGTGGCCACGACCTTTGCCTCCGAGGTGTCCTGGTTTATGCAGCCGCTCTACACGCTGCGCGACCGCTGCACGGCCGTCTGCTGGTCCATCGCGCACTTCTTCCAGAAGCTCACCGGTGTGGCCGAGGCTGTGGAGCCCGTACCCGACAAGGTTCTCGTCGATGCCCCGCATAAGGGTGTCGAGAAGCTCGCCGATCTCGCGACTAAGCTCGAGGGCGGCAACTACAGCATCTATATCTGCTACATCGTCGCGGCACTCGTGGTGTTCCTCGTGCTCGCCGTGCAAATGGGTTAAGGAGGGGAGAGCATGAACAACATCGTACTTGCCGTTCTGCAGGGCGTGGTCGTCATGGCCGTCGCACCGTTCTTCTCCGGTCTCGGCCGCGTGATCCGCGCCAAGATGCACAACCGTCGCGGCCCCAGCATCATGCAGGACTACCGCGACCTGGCCAAGCTCTT
>DAWDVX010000026.1:21046-26651 GCA_052346145.1 Collinsella sp. | reverse complement strand
ATGCTCGCGATGGGTCTGCCGCTCTTTACGGCACAAAGCCCCATCCCGGTCTTTGGTGACGCCATTACCATCATGTACAGCCTGGCGCTCGCCCGTTTCTTCTTCGCCCTCTGCGGTGTGGATTCGTCCAACGCCTACGCCGGTATCGGCGGCGTCCGCGAGCTGCTCATGAGCGTGCTCATCGAGCCGTCCATGCTGCTGGCGCTGTTTGCCGCCGCCCTGGTGTGCGGCTCCACCGACATCGCCACCATGGGTCAGCACATCATGACGGGCGCCATCGACGCGCCGGTCGCCGTGATCCTCGCCGGCATCGCCTTTGCGATCGCCTGCTACATGGAACTCGGCAAGCTGCCGTTTGATCAGGCCGAGGCCGAGCAAGAGCTTCAGGAAGGTCCGCTCGCCGAGCTTTCGGGCCCGTCGCTCGCCATGGCCAAGCTCGCCATGTCCATGAAGCAGGTCCTGGTCGTCGCCTGGTTCTGCGCGATCTTCGTCCCCTGGGGCGAGCCCGCGACCGTGGGCGCCGCCGCCGTTCTGGGCGCAGTCATCTTCCTGGTTAAGTGCCTGATCGACTTTGTCGTATGCGGCGTGATCGAGAACTCCTGCTCGCGTTCGCGCTTTAAGGTGCTTGGCAATCAGACCTGGGCCGTCGTGGGCATCGCCGTGCTGGCGTTTGTCTTCGTGGTCGTCGGCGTGTAGGAGAAGGGAGAAACAATGTCATTTGCAGTCAGTCTGTCCCTTCTCGGCTTGGTCGCCATTGCGGCCCCGATGGTGGCCTCGGTGCTCGTCGCCCTGTTCCCCCGTCCGTACGCCAAGTGGTTCAGCGTTTTGGGTGCCGCCGTCTCGACGGTCTGCACCATTGCCCTCGCCGCGAATTTCGCTGGCGCCGGCATGCCCGACACGCAGGTCCCCCTGATCTCGTTTGGGCAGACCCTCGTCATGGGATTCACCTTCGATCGCATGAGCACGCTGCTCGCGCCTGCCTTTGTGGGTATCGGCCTGCTTGTCGTGATCTATTCGATTCCCTATATGAGCGAGAATAACCGTGAGCATCCCGACGCGCCGCGTCGCCGCTTCTACGCTTACCTCGCGACCTTCATCGGCGCCATGGCCGGCCTTGTGTACAGCTCGACCCTTTTGGGTCAGCTCGTGTTCTTTGAGATCACGGGTGCGTGCTCTTGGGGCCTCATTAGCTACTACATGTCGCCTACGGCCAAGAAGGCCGGCATGAAGGCCCTGATCATTACGCATATCGGCGCGCTCGGCCTGTATCTGGGCGCCGCCATCGTGTTTGCCCACACCGGCACCTTCGCTATTACCGCGATTGCCGGCCTCGACGCCAAGCTCAAGGCTATCGTCCTTTTGCTCGTGCTGTTTGCGGCCTGGGCCAAGTCCGCACAGGTTCCCATGTACATGTGGCTGCCTTCGGCCATGGAGGCGCCGACGCCTGTTTCGGCTTACCTGCATGGCGCCTCGATGGTCAAGGTCGGCGTGTGCGTGTTCGCGCGTGCACTCGTCTCTGCCGGCGAGATTCCCGAGATCGTGGGCTGGGTCGCCATTATCGACGCCATGGTCACCATGCTCTTTGGTTTCCTTATGTACCTGCCGCAAAAGGACATGAAGCGCCTGCTGGCCTTCTCCACGATCGCTCAGCTCTCCTATGTGTTCTTTGGTCTGGGCCTTTCGGTCTTTGGCAGCCAGCTGGCCTTTGATGGCGCCGTGTGCCACATCTTTAACCATGCTTTCGCCAAGACGCTGTTCTTCCTGATCGCCGGTTCGTTCTCCTTTACGCTCGGCACGCGTATGCTGCCCAAGCTTCGCGGCATCGTAAAGAAGTACCCGATCTCGGGCGTGGGCTTCGGTGTCGCGGCGCTCGCCATTGCCGGCGTGCCGCCCATGAACACGTTCTTCTCGAAGTTCCAGATCATCGCCGGCGGCTTTTCTGTGGGTGCCGGCAACGTCGCGATCCTGGTGCTCGTGTGCATTATGGTCGCCGAGACCGTCGCCACCTTCGCCTGGTTCCTCAAGTGGATGGGCTATTGCCTGCCCGGCGAGCCGAGCGAAGAGGTCGCTGCGGGAGCCCCGCTTCCCCGCGCGATGGCGTTTGTGTTCATCGTGCTCATCATCATGGTTATCGTCAGCGGCCCGCTTTCGGCCAGCTGGATCGGTTAGGAGGTAGAACGACATGGGTTATTCGATCGTCAACATCCTTGGCGGCCTTCTGATCGTCACGTCCACCATGGTGGTTGTCTCCAAGAACATCAAACATTCCATCCACTGGTATGCGGTGCAGTCGCTGGTGCTCGTGGGGCTTCTCGCCACGCTCGGTGCCACTACCGGTGCGCAGGAGCTGCTTATGTGGGCTGGATCTGCCTTTATCACCAAGGTCGTCCTGGTCCCTTATATCCTCAACCGCGCATACAAGAAGATGGGTGAGCCGAGCGACGCATCGCTCAAGGCCGGCCTTAAGCCCGCGTGGGCCATTTGCATCATCGCCGTCGAGGTCGCGATTTGCTTTGCCGTCGTGACGCAGATCAGCCTGCCCACGGCCGAGGTCGCAACGCCTGCGCTCGCTATTAGCTTCGCCCACTTCTTTGTGGGCCTCACCTGCATCATTTCGCAGCGCAACATCATGAAGCAGATCTTTGGATACTGCCTTATGGAAAACGGCAGCCATGTGACGCTCGCGCTTTTGGCCCCCACCGCTCCCGAGATCATCGAGATCGGTATCGCCACCGACGCCATCTTTGCCGTCATCATCATGTCCATCGTCGTGCGTCGCATTTGGGACGACTCCCACTCGCTCGATGCGCGCGACCTGTCCGAGCTGAGGGGGTAGTCCATGGAAACGTTGATTCTCGCCCTGCTCGCGACTCCTTTGGTGTTCTCGCTGGTCATGGCGTTTTTGCCCAAGAACACGTCCTATAACGTGTTTGCCGGTCTCAGCCTGGTCTCCGTCGCAGCCGTCCTGGTGCTGTCGATTGTGACGGCCGGTGACGTCCTTATGAGCGGCGACACCGCGAGCGCTCTTGGCCTGTGGTTCCACCTCGATTCGCTGGGCGCCATCTTTGTGCTGCTCATCGGCTTTATCGGTTTTCTTACCGGGCTGTTCTCGCTGCCCTATGTAAAGGCCGATATCGAGGAGGGCTCCATGCCCGCCGAGCGCGCCAAGCAGTATTTTGCGCTGTTTAGCCTGTTTGTGTTCACCATGCTGCTCGCGTGTCTGTCCAACAACATGATCCTCACGTGGGCCGCCGTGGAGGCAACCACGCTTTCCACCGTGTTCCTCGTGGGTATCTACAAGAACAAGACGGCCCTCGAGGCTTCTTGGAAGTATGCGATGGTCTGCACCGCCGGCGTGGCCTTTGGCCTGTTCGGTACGCTGCTGATCTACGCCAACGCCGCCGACGTGATTCCCAACGCCCACGAGGCCGCATTTCTGTCGTGCGTGCTGCCGTATGCCGACCAGTTCGACCCGACGCTCATGCGCCTCGCCTTTGCGTTTATCGTGATCGGCTTTGGCACCAAGGCCGGCCTGTTCCCCATGCACACTTGGCTGCCCGATGCCCACTCCCAGGCCCCGAGCCCTGTCTCGGCCCTGCTCTCGGGCGTGCTGCTTAAGTGCGCCATGCTTGTGATCATGCGCTTCTACGGCTTTACTATCCAGGCCGTGGGCGCCGAGTATCCGCAGCTTTTGCTGCTGATCGTCGGCACGCTGTCCATTTTGGTGGCGGCACTTTCGATGTTTCGCCAGGACGACCTCAAGCGCCGCTTTGCGTACTCGTCTGTGGAGAACGTGGGCGTTATCGCCCTGTGCCTGGGTATCGGTGGTCCGCTGGGTATCGCCGCGGCCCTGCTGCACTGCGTGTTCCACGGCTTTACCAAGACGCTTGCCTTCTGCGTGTCTGGCAACATTCAGCACGCCTTTGGCACGCGTAGCCTGGCTAAGATCCAGGGTGTCGTCGAGGTTGCCCCCGCAACCGCCGCGCTCGCCGTCCTGGCGCTGCTCGGTCTTGGTGCCTTCCCGCCCTTTGGCATGTTTATCTCCGAGTTCCTGACTTTTGTCGCCGGTGTTACCGCCGGTCCCATGTGGCTGGTCGTCGTGGTCGCCCTCGGTCTTACCGTGGCCATCTCCGCGCTCACCCGCATCGCACTCAAGTCGGTATTCGGCCATGCGCCCCAGGGCATGAGCAAGCATGAGGCCCCGGCGCTCATGCTTATCCCCGAAATCATCCTGGCTGTCATGATCTTGTGGTTTGGCATCGCCACCCCGCTGCCCCTCGTGCACGGTGTGGAGACCGCGACCGGCATTGTGCTCGAGCAGAGCACCGAGGAACTTCACGCGACGCCGATGTACCGCGCTGTGTTCGGTACCGAGACCGCTCAGAGCGAGGTGGAGTAACGAATGATTGAAACTGAGAACAAGGTGTATGCCCGTCGCTGCGAGAGCCATGTCGAGGCCCTGCGCCGCGCCGTTCCGGGCTGCATCGAGAAGGTCGAGTGGCAGTGCGAGGACCAGCTGACGATTACCGTCAAGCAGGACAAGCTGCCCGAGGCCGTCCACTACCTGTACTACGAGCGCTACGGCTGGATTCCCGTGATCATCGGCAACGATGAGCGCAGCCTGTGCGGCCGTTACGCCGTGTACTACGTCATCTCCATGGAGGGAGAGGACCCCGGCTGGGTGACCGTGCGCACCGAGGTCGATCCCGCCAAGATGACGTTCCCGTCCGTGACGCCGTTCGTCCCCGCCTGCGTGTGGGGCGAGCGCGAGCTGCGCGATATGTTCGGCCTGATCCCCGAGGGTCTGCCCGATCGTCGCCGCCTGGTGCTGCCCGATGACTGGCCCAGCGGCCTGTACCCGCTGCGCAAGGACTCCATGGATTACCGCTTCCGTCCCGCTCCCGCGAGCGACATGGAAAACTACGAGTTCTTGGCCGATACCAAGGGCAAGGAGACCACACTCGTCCCCATGGGCCCGTTGCACATTACCTCCGACGAGCCCGGCCACTTCCGCCTGTTTGTTGAGGGCGAGACGATCGTCGACGCCGACTATCGTCTGTTCTACGTGCACCGCGGTATGGAGAAGGTCGCCGAGACGCGCCTGAACTATGACGCCGTGACGTTCCTCGCCGACCGCATCTGCGGCATCTGCGGCTGCGCCCACTCGGTGGCCTACGCCGAGGCCGTCGAGCGTGCCCAGGGCATCCATGTCCCGCCGCGCGCCCAGTATATCCGCGCTATCATGCTCGAGGTCGAGCGCCTGCACTCGCATCTGCTCAACATTGGCCTCGCATCGCACTACACCGGCTTCGATTCGGGCTTCCAGCAGTTCTTCCGCGTCCGTGAGAAGTCCATGGACCTGGCCGAGAAGCTCTCCGGTCACCGCAAGACCTATGGCCTCAACGTGATCGGCGGCGTGCGTCGCGACATTTTGGCCGAGCAGAAGCTCTCCACGCTCACGACCATCCACCAGCTGCGCTCCGAGGTTCAGGAGCTCGTCGACGTCTTGCTCTCGACGCCCAACTTTATTGAGCGTACGAGTGGTATCGGCATCTTGGACCGCAAGATCGCACGCGACTTCTCGCCGGTCGGCCCGCTCATGCGT
>DAWDVX010000026.1:16707-21036 GCA_052346145.1 Collinsella sp. | reverse complement strand
GCTCGGGCTATGCCCGCGACGTGCGCTTTGACCATCCCTTCGACGGCTACGCCGATCCGGATGTCCAAAAGATGCACGCCGCTACGGCCGACACCTGCGATGCCTTCGGCCGTACCGCCGTTCGCATCCAGGAGGTCTACGATTCGATCGACATGATCGAGACCATGCTCGAGAACTGCCCGTCGGGCCCCATCCTCACCACTGATTGGGAGTACACCCCGCACAAGTACGCCATCGGCGCCACCGAGGCGCCGCGCGGCGAGGACGTGCACTGGGCCATGCTCGGCAATAACCAGAAGTGCTACCGCTGGCGCGCCAAGGCCGCCACGTACAGCAACTGGCCGGTCCTGCGCTATATGTTCCGCGGCAACACCGTGGGCGACGCGGCGCTGATCGTCGGCTCGCTCGACCCGTGCTACTCCTGCACCGACCGCGTGACGGTGACCGATGTCGCCGCCAAGCGCGACCACGTGCTCGACAAGGAGCAGTTCGAGAACGTCTGGCGCGACAAGTCGCCGCTTGCGGGCGAGGGCACCATGGCCGCTCCGCTCGATGAGGAGGCGCTCTAATATGCTGAAGCTTTGGAAGGTTAACGCCAAGGCCGGCGACGCGACGGTCAAGTACCCGTTTGCGCCGTTTCCCACCAACAAGGACATGCGCGGCAAGCTCGAGCACAACGCCGAGCTCTGCATCGCCTGCGGTGCCTGCGGCGTGGCGTGCCCGGCCGATGCCATTCGCATGGACACCGACCTTGCGGACGATACCATCACCTGGTCGATCGACTACGGTCGCTGCATCTTCTGCGGCCGTTGCGAGGAGGCCTGCCCCATGGAGGCCATCAAGCTCACCGAGGAGTTTGAGCTGGCCGTCATGAGCAAAGACGACCTCACCAGCAAGAGCGTCTACACGCTCGAGCACTGCTCGCGCTGCGGCAAGCCGTTTGCCCCGCACAAGGAGATCGACTACGCCAAGCGCCTGCTGCAAAAGGCCGGCGGCATGGAGGCCGAGCAGGCCGCCCGTACCGTCGGTATGTGCCAGGAGTGCAAGCGCGAGCTCGACGCCCTGCGCGCCGCCTCGGCCGTAAAGACCGGCAACGCGCGCGGCCTGGCTGCCAACGAGACGCTTGCGTCCGGTGAGCCCCAGGGCCCCGGCATGGAGTATCTGGGCGGCCACGGCGTGAACCCGGAGTATGTCGACCGCGAGCTCAACCCCGATGCGCCCGAGATTCCCGCCGGTCCTGCGCCGGTCGAGGGCATCATCATGGATTTTGATACGAAGGAGGAGTAACCATGGCCGAACCCACGCTTTTGCCCGAGCGGCTTCAGTACCGCCCGACCAAGATCGAGCTCGACGAGAGCATCGAGAAGGCCAAGGCGACCCTTCTTAAGAAGATCAAGCGCTCGGTGTATGTCTACCGTGTTGACTGCGGCGGCTGCAACGGCTGCGAGATCGAGATCTTCGGTTCCATCACGCCCGTCTTCGACGTCGAGCGCTTTGGCATCAAGGTCGTGCCCTCGCCCCGTCACGCCGATGTGCTGCTGTACACCGGTGCCGTGACGCGTGCCATGCGCATGCCGGCCCTGCGCGCCTTTGAGGCCGCGCCCGATCCCAAGATCGTGGTGTCCTATGGCGCGTGCGGCTGCACCGGCGGCATCTTCTACGACAACTACTGCGTCTGGGGCGGCACGGACAAGATTTTGCCGGTCGATGTCTACATCCCCGGCTGCCCGCCCAGCCCCGCGCAGACCGTCTACGGCTTTGCCATGGCGCTCGGTCTGCTGGACCAAAAGCTTCATGCCGAGACCACGGTGGAGGCCGCCGGCGAGCAGGCCGATATCCTGCACCCCGGCGTGCCGTACAAGCTGCGCGTTGCCATCGAGCGCGAGGCTCGCGCCATGAGCGGCTACCGTTACGGCCGCGACCTGGCCAACGAGTTTATGGACACGCTCGAGGGCGCGCCCAAGGGCGATATCCGCGGTGCCATGGCGCTGCTCATCGACAAGCAGGACGATCCTCGTCGCGTTGAGGTCTACTCGGCGCTGCAGGATCTGGTGCTGGCCGGAGGGCGCTAGATGGAGCTCACGGACCGCTCTGGTTACTTTGCGGGCCCCGGCATGCTCGGCGGCTCCTTTGGCGATGCCTCGCGCGCAAGCGACGAGGCCGCCGAGGGCGTCGCCGACCCCTGCCTGGGCCACGCTCCCGACCAGGTGGTCTTTTACGAGCTCACGCGTAAGTTTGTGGAGACCGAGGAAGACGTTCCCCAGGAGGCCTGCGACGTGCTGTACTACACGCTCGCCGTGGGCCACCACACCGGAGTGCTCGATTGCTTTGAGCCGCGCCTGTCGGTGCCGGTGGATGTGTTCTATTCGCTCGTCGACGCGTTGCCGGAGGGGGAGGCCAAGACCAAGTTCGAGGCCATTCGTTCCTTTGGCGAGTGCCAGCTTGACAAGGCGGCGGTGCCGTCGCTGCTCGAGGCCTGCGATGCGCTGCTCGACGAGCGCGGTTTTCGCGGGTCGGCCAAGGCCGGCATCTCGGTGTTCGACGACGACTTTGGGCTGCATGCCCAGCAGGTCGCGTTTCTGATGAAGTTCCGCGATCTGGTTGAGCGCGTGCGCGATGTTTCGGGCGTGTATCTGACGGGAAGGTTGCAGTAATGGGTCGCGTTGTGGATGGACGTGTGAACGGCGCCCCGTTTGCGGGTATCGTGCTCACGGCGGGAAGCGTGCTGCGTGCCGACGATGCCGCCGGCCCCGTGCTCTCCAAAAAGATGGAGGACGCGCCCATCGCCGGTTGGTACACCATCGACGGCGGTCAGACGCCCGAGGATGACATCATCGAGGTCAAGCGTGAGCGTCCGCCGCGTTTGGTTTTGGTCGATGCCGCCGATATGGCGCTGCCCGTCGGCGCCATTCGCCTGCTCGACAAACGTGATGTGGCCCGCAAGTCGATGTTCACCACGCATTCGCTCCCTTTGTCGATTCTGATCGAAGAGATTGAGCAATCGTGCGAAGATATCGTCTTCATAGGGATTCAGCCGGGCGATACGGAGTTCTATAACCCCATGTCCCCGGAGGTCTTTGAGGCCGTCGACGCCGTGTACGACGCCGTGGCCGCCAACGACTTTTCCCACTTTGTCCGCTTGGGACAAGAGCAATAGGTGCGCTTGCCTCTGCTGATTAGGAAAGAAGTGATTGACATGGCAGATTCCAAGGCGGAGTACCCCGCTCCCGATTGCCTGGCGCCCGCCGCGATCGAGGCCAAGACCGAGGCCGCCGGCGTGACCAAGGCCAACCTGCCGGTCGCAAAGGCCTTTCTGTTGGCAATGTTCGCCGGCGCGTTCATTGCCTTCGGCGGCCTGTTCTTTACCGTGTTCTTGAGCGATAGCACACTGGGCTGGGGCGCCCAGCGCGTCGTGGGCGGCCTGTGCTTTTGCCTGGGCCTGGTGCTGGTGCTGGTGTGCGGCGCCGAGCTGTTTACTGGCAATTCGCTTATGGTCTGCGCACTCAAGAGCAAAAAGATCACCCTGGTCCAGATGCTCAAGGCTTGGGTCGTCGTATGGGTCGGTAACTTTGTCGGTGCCCTGTTCATCGTCTTTTTGGTGTACATGGCCGGCATTTACAAGCTCAACGGCGAGGCGGTCGCCAATTCCATGGTGAGCGTCGCCGCCGGCAAGGTGACGGTCGACTGGGTGACGATCTTCTTCCGCGGTATCCTGTGCAACATCTTTGTGTGCCTGGCCGTGTGGATCGGTACCGCCGGCAAGACCGTGGTCGATAAGGTCGTGGGCATTTTGCTGCCCATCGCCGCCTTTGTGGCCTGCGGTTTTGAGCACTGCGTTGCCAACATGTACTTTTTGCCCATGGGTGCCGTGATGCACGCGTGCGGCTATGGTGCCGACGTCGCCGGCGCCGATGCGCTCAACGCTGCGGGAATTGCGTTTAACCTGTCCGCCGCCACGCTGGGCAACATCGTGGGCGGCGCGGTTCTGGTCGCGCTCGGCTACTGGTTTATCTACGCCAAGAAGTCCGAGGCGTAAGGTGCCGTCTGTTTGACGTTGGGCCTCCCGCGGGGCGTTGCCGTGCGGGAGGCTTTTTGGGTCCGGGGCTCGTTGCCGGGCTTTTGGCCTGTTGTGTTTGACTGATGAAAGGGGTAATCGAGATGGCATCTGCTGTGAAGCGTGACGGTCGCGCCGTGGTGACCACATGCGGGGGATGCTATGCCGATTGCGCCTTTGCGGCACACGTTGAGGACGGTCGCGTGGTGGCTGAGTTGCCGGTGCCGGGGCATCCGTGCGCGGCGCGTGCCCTGTGCGCCCGCGGACGGCATCGC
>DAWDVX010000026.1:11563-16697 GCA_052346145.1 Collinsella sp. | reverse complement strand
TTTGACGAGCACGACCGCATCGTGCACCCCATGCGCCGGAGAGCTGATGGTTTGGGGTTCGATGCGATTTCGTGGGACGAGGCGTTTGCGCAGATCGCAGCGCGCCTTGGGAGGATTGTTGACGGGCATGGTTCGCGCGCGCTAGGTATGACGCTCGGCGTGCCCTCGTTCGACCGCTACTGGGCATACCGCTTTATGCATGCGCTGGGCTCGCCCAACGTGTACGGTGCCGACGGCGCCTGCGAGGTAAGCCGTCTCACCGGTTGGGAGCACAGCCTAGGCTACAGCCCCGCCTCCGACCTGGCGCATACCGATTGCATCATGTACCTGGGGCGTTCCATCGTCGATTCGTCGACGATGGGGGCCGTTGATGCGCTCAACGATGCCCGTCGACGTGGGGCTAAGATTATCGTGGTTGACCCCCGGCGCAGTGGCTCGGCTGCGCTTGCCGACCGCTGGCTGCGCGTACGTCCTGGATGCGATCTGGCGTTGCTGCTGGGTATCGCACATGTGCTGGTAGCCGAGGACCTGTACGATCACGAGTTCGTGGACCGCTACGCCACAGGCTTTGACGAGCTGGCGCAGGCGGCCAGTGCTTGGACACCCGAGTGGGCCGAATCGATGTGCGACGTGCCGGCCGCAGAGATTGTCGCCACGGCGCGCGATCTCGCTGCCGCGGCGCCTGCTGCGGTGGTGGACGCGGGCTTTCATGGCGGCATCGGTATCGCGTATGCCAATAGCACCCAGACCGCGCGCGCTATTTGCTTGGTCGATGTGCTGCTGGGCTGCATCGGACACGCGGGCGGCGCGCTCAACCCGCCCACGCCGCTTGTGTTGGGCGACCTCGATCCCGCACGCTTTGCGACGCCGCCGGTGCCGCGTGGGCCCAAGCTAGGGTCCGAGCGCTATCCACTGGTCGATCCGGTGCGCGGCCTGTGCACGACCATCGGTCAGTCGATTCTTGCCGGCGATTTGCGTGGGCTCATCGTCTATGCCAGTAACCCCGGTGCGGGCTATGGCAATGCGCAGGCTTGGTTGGGTATTTTGCAGCAGCTCGACTTGCTCGTGACCGTTGATATTCGCTGGTCCGAGACAGCGCGCGCTTCTGACTTCGTGCTGCCCGACGTGACGTATCTGGAGGCCGACCGTGGCGTGGAAACGGTGATAGGCACCAACGATGCGCGCGTGTTCTACCGTAATGCCGTGCTGCCCGTGCAGCATGACGACACGCGTCCCGGTCGGGAGATCTTTGCTGGTCTGGCACAGGCGTGTGGTGTGGGCGAGTACTTCCAGTTTACGTCTGACGATCTGGCGGCTGCCCAGGTGGCGCCTTTTGGGATCAATCTGGACGAGCTCAAGGAACGCGGCTGGGCCGACACGGGTGTTGCGTTGCCGTCGCGTACGGGCGAGCCGGTGATTCCCCTGGATGGCGGCAGGATTGCGCTGGCAAGCGACGTGTGGGATCGGGCCGGTCTGGGTCGTGTACCCAACTGGATCGCTCCCATGGTGGAGCCCGGCCCGGGGATGTTTCGCCTCATTAGCGGCAACCGTCCCTTTGAGTCGCACACCTCGCGCAGGCTTGCGGCCCAAGGTGCCGCCGAGGCTGGATCGGACCTGGATGCCGTGCAGATGAATGCCGATGCCGCCGCTCGCATGGGTATTGCCGACGGCGAGATCGTCGAACTCGTGAGCGATATGGGCCGCGACCGCGTGCGCGTGGAGACGACGCCGTATCTGCATCCGGCGTGCATCTTTACGTCGGCCGCCCCCGGCGGGCGTTCGCTTGGCGCCGATGCCGGTGGCGCTCAAGCCTTGGGCGTGGGCCCGCTCGACCATACGCCGCTGCGTTGGGACCCGTTGACGGGCGCCGCGCTCACCCAGGAAAACGCCGTTCGCGTGGAAAAGATCGCGGCGCGCGAGGATAATAACGAGTAATTGACTCAGCTGATGTATTCGACTGATCCACGTTTCTTTTGAAAGGCCGCACATGAGCGATAGCCAGAACATGTCCGATGAGGTACGCGCCCGCCTGCGCGCCATTCCTTCCGTCAACGAGCTGCTTGCCGAGTGGCCGGTTGTGAAGGCGGCGGGGGAGACCTGCGACGCGGTGGCGCATGCCGCCGTCACGGCCGAGCTCGACGAGGAGCGAGCCGCCATTCGCGCCGGTGCTGCCCCGCGCTCTAAGCGTGACCTGGCCTCGGCCATCGAGTGGCGTGCGCACCGCTCCGCGTTGCCGAGCCTGCGCCCCGCCGTCAACGCTACGGGCGTGGTCATCCATACCAATTTGGGCCGCGCCCCGCTCGCGGAGTCGGCGGCAAAGGCCGTGGCCGAGGTCGCGCGCGGCTACAGCACGCTCGAGTACAGCGTGGACACCTGCTCGCGCGGGTCGCGCAAGGAACATGCCGCGCAGCTCATCCGCTCGCTTACCGGTGCCGAGGACGCGCTGGTCGTTAACAATAACGCGGCCGCCGTACTGCTGGTGCTGGCGACCCATGCCGCAGGCAAGGAGGTCATCGTCAGCCGCGGCGAGCTTGTCGAGATCGGCGGCAGCTTCCGCATCCCCGATGTCATGGCGGCCTCGGGTGCCAAGCTCGTCGAGGTCGGAGCCACCAACCGCACGCACCTGGCAGATTATGAGCAAGCCATTACGCCCGATACGGCGATGATCCTTAAGGTCCATCCTTCCAACTATCGCATCGAGGGCTTTCACGAGGAGGTGGGCTCTCGGGAGCTTGCGGCGCTTGCTCACAAGCATGGCCTGCTGTTCTACGAGGACCAGGGCTCGGGCGCGCTGTTGCCCGACGACATCTTGGTGCGCGGCGGCGAAGAAACCACGCCGGCTTCGGTTTCGGCAGGGCTCGATCTGGTGTCGTGCTCGGGCGATAAGCTGCTCGGTGCCGCACAGGCGGGCATTATCATGGGCCGTCGCGATCTGGTCCAGGCCTGCGGCGCACATCCGCTCATGCGTGCTCTGCGTCCGGGCAAACTGGCGCTCACGGCGCTCGAGGCTACACTGCGCATTTACATGGATGGGGCGGATGTGGCCCATCGCGAGGTGCCGGTGCTCAACATGCTTACGCTTCCGCAGACTCATCTGGAGCGTCGCGCACGCAAGCTGCGCGAGCTGATTGTGGCGGGCCTCGATAAGGTTGGTTGCCCGTGCGCTGTTCAGGTGGAGATCGTCGAGGAATCGTCGACCCCCGGTGGCGGCTCGCTGCCTACCGTGGAACTGCCCACGATGTGCGTTGCTGTCTGCCCAGTCGACGGGTGCCTGTCCGTCGACGCGCTCAAGCGCTCACTCGTCCAAGATTTCGACACACCGGTTGTCACGCGCGCCTCGCACGATCGCGTCCTGTTTGACGTACGCACGCTCGTGGGTGACCGTGATATCGAAACGGCGGCATCGACGCTCGTCGCGTGCGTTAAGAAGGCGATTGCTCGATGAGTGAGGTTCAGGCGCTGGTGGAGTGTCCCGTTATCGTTGGCACGGCGGGCCACGTCGACCACGGTAAGTCGGCACTGATCGAGGCGTTGACCGGCAAGAATCCCGACCGTCTGGAGGTCGAGCGCCGTCGCGGTATGACCGTGGAGCTTGGCTTTGGCGAGCTGGCGCTGCCGAGCGGCAAGATCGTCGGCCTGGTCGACGTGCCGGGCCACGCGCATTACCTGCGCGCCATGGTGCAGGGTGCCACGGGCATTGATGTTGCCGTGTTGGTGGTCTCTGCCGTCGAGGGCGTGATGCCGCAGACCCGCGAGCACGTGCATGTGCTGGAGCTGCTGGGCGTTACGCATATGGTGGTGGCGCTTACGATGCGCGACCTGGCCGATGCCGAGATGGTCGAGCTTGCCGAGCTCGATGTCGATGACTTTTTGTCGGGTACTGTGTTTGCGGGCGCGCCAATTGTGCCCGTGTCGTCTAAGACGGGCGAGGGGATTGACGGGCTGCTTGCGGTGCTCGACGAGCAGGTGGGTGTCTGCTGGGATACCTGTCGCGAGCGTGCCGAGCGGAGCGATGCCGCGCCGCGCCTGCCGATTGACCGCTGCTTTACGATCAAGGGCGCCGGCACCGTCGTGACGGGAACGCTGCACGATGCGCCGGTTGCGGTGGGCGATGAGCTCGTCGCGCTGCCGTCGCGCACGGTCTGCCGCGTACGCGGGATCCAGGTGCATGGCGACACGCAGCAGGCGTTGCCCGGTCAGCGTGTGGCGCTCAACTTGGTGGGCGATGCTGTCGCCGCGCTCGATCGCGGCGAGATGCTCGGCGTGGAGGGCCGTTTTGGCCAGACGCTGCGCTTTATGATGACGTTTACCTACCTGGGCCGCGAGGGCGCTAAACCGCGTGTGCTCGAGTCGGGCGCGCGCGTGCATGTGATGGCGGGTACGGCCGAGGTTGTCGGCCGCATCATGCTTATGGAGGGCGAGGCCCCCATGGCGGTGGGCGAGACCCGTACCGTGCAGGTGCGCTTGGAGGAGCCGCTGCCGCTGCGAGCCGGAGACCATGCTGTGGTGCTGTCGTATTCGCCCGTTATGCTCATTGGCGGCGGGCGTGTGCTGCTTTCGCGTTGCCGTCGTTCGCGCGAGCTTTCTGCCGGCGAGCTCGCACTGTTTGCGGCGCTTGAGGCCGGCGATGCCGTCGCTGGTGTTGAGGCGTGGTTGGCGCTGCAGACGTTGCCGGTCGTGGTCGCCGACGTTGCCGCGGCGCTAGATCTTGTTTCCGGTGGGGCCGATGCCGCGCTGAACGAGTTGGTGGCGCGAGGTGCTGTGTGCGAGCTTGCCGGCTCGGGCGGTGCGCTGTATGTGAATGCCGCGGTGCTCGACGCCGCGATGGATGCCCTGGCGGCGACCCTGTCAGCCATGCATGCGGCGGCTCCCAAGGAGACGGGCTTTACGCCCGGCGCCGTTGCCCATGCTGCGTGGCCTGCCGCTGACGATACGGTTGCCGCAGCCCTGATTTCCGAGGGCTGCGCGCGTGGCGTATGCGCTGCCGAGGGGGCCGAGGTGTTCGACCCGCGCTCGGCCGCCGCGGCGGCACGCGTGGTGCGCGAGGCCTGCGAACGTATCGTTGCCTTGCTGGATGAAGCCGGCCTCGATGCGCCGACGCTGCCTGAGGTTGGCGAGCAGTTGCAGCTCGATC
>DAWDVX010000026.1:0-11553 GCA_052346145.1 Collinsella sp. | reverse complement strand
GTGCCCTGCGCGAGCTTTCGCTCAACCGTTCCATCGTGAAGGTCGAGCGTGACGTTGCCTTGTCCGCCACCGTGGAGTCGCATGCGCGCGAGCTTGTCGCTGCCGCTATCGAGGCTGCCGGGGGCGCTGCCACCACGAGCGTACTGCGCGAGGCCCTGGGTGTGTCGCGCAAACGCGCCATCAGCATCTTGGAGCACCTAGATGCCGTGCGCTTTACGCTGCTCGACAAGGATGCCGGCGGCCTGAGGTCCCTGCGCTAGATTGGCTGCTCGGTTTGGTAAAATACCGCCGCACTTGGGAACGGATGGGCTCCGGTGGGCTCCGCGGTCCTCAAAACCGTTGCGAGGCGTGCAAAACGTCTTGGATGTGTTCGATTCACATACGTTCCCGCCATACGCTACCAGCGCTTTTGTGCTCGCGGTCTTACTGCGTGCCGCAAAGGCGCTGTTTTGTTTTTGCACGAGCTTTTCGTAGCGCCGCTATTTCTGTGGCGGTATTTAGCTTCGTGCATCGGGTTTCGAGCATGCCGATGGAGGTGTTTTGTCGTATGACTACCGTAAGACGTGCCGATCTTTCTTGTGTCGTCCAGGCGGGCGGGTTGTCGTCGCGCATGGGCTGCGATAAGGCGCGCATGGCGTTTTGCGGCGAGCCGCTCATCGAGCGCGTGCTGGGCCGGCTGGCGCCAGTTGCCGGCGAGTTGGTCGTGACGACTTCGCGTCCCAGCGAGCTTGTCTATCTTGAGGAGCGCACGTTTGGCGGCCTGGTGCCGCGTGTGGTGGCGGACCTTGAAGGACCGGCGGGTGCCATGCGCGGCATCGCGAGCTCGTTGGCCGCGGCCCGATTGCCGCTCGTGGCGATCGTCGCCTGCGATATGCCGTTCGTCTCGCCAGAACTGATCGGCGCGCTTGCCGATCGTGTTGAGTCTGAGGCGCTCGACGTGTGCGTGCCGCGCGAGGAGCGGGGGATTGAGCCGCTTTGCGCCGTCTGGCGCCGTGACGCGTGTGCGTCAGTTTCCCAAGAGCTGCTCGCCTGCGACCGTCAGCGCATTCGCTGCCTGATCAATCGCGTTCAGGCTGGTTATATGGATGAACTGCAGATCGTTAAGGCCGCAGGCTCGACGCTCTGCTTCGAGAACGTCAATACGCCCGAGGAGTTTGCGGCGGCCGAGTTGCTTGCCTAGACGATTGGAGTTGCCATGTCTCACGATATTTGTCCCGACACGGGAGAGCCTTGCACTTGCGATGGTTCCGAGCCCTGTACCTGCGGCTGCGGTGGCTGTGGGCATACTGCGGAAGAGGATGCGGCCGCCGCGGCGTATCGTGAGGCACACCTCGAAGGCCCATCCGGTGATGCCCTCGACCACGAGCGCAAGATTATCGTTTCGTTCGATAGCACCTTCGATGTGATGGAATGCGAGCAGCTGTGCCTTGCCGCCGGTGTGCCCGGGCGCATCATGCCGCTGCCTGGCTCCATCACCGCCGGCTGCGGACTGTGCTGGGCTATGCCGTTCTCGGGCGATGCCCTCGCCGCCTTCCGTGCCGCCACCGAGGGCCACGTAACCCCCGCCGACTACCATCAGCTCGTCCTCTAACCACCAAAACCACCACAAAGGTGCCTGTCCCCAATGTGGTGGTTCGGAACATGTGGACGAAACAGCTTCGAAACACGCGATTTGCACGTTGGGTGCTCAAAAACGCTTCTACCTGCATCGTAATCAAAACGAAACATCTGCTCGTCGGCTTATGCGTAACTTTCCCGCAACAGTGCGATATTATCCATACTCGATAAAGCTCGCGGCGCATGGGGCGCCTCGAACGATACTTTTCTTTTCCATCAATTGGAGGAAGCATGAGCTACACGCAGAAAGTTCTCGAAGAGCTCAAGGCCCGCTATCCCGAGCAGCCTGAGTTCATCCAGGCCGCGACCGAGATCCTCGGCACCATCCAGCCGGCGCTCGACGCCCATCCCGAGTACGAGGAGGCCGCCCTGTTGGAGCGCCTCGTCGAGCCCGAGCGCATCGTCATGTTCCGTGTTCCCTGGGTCGACGACCAGGGCAAGGTTCAGGTCAACCGCGGTTACCGCGTCGAGTTCAACTCTGCCATTGGACCCTACAAGGGCGGCCTGCGCTTTAACCCGACGGTCACCCTGGGTATGCTCAAGTTCCTGGGTCTGGAGCAGATCCTCAAGAACAGCCTGACCACCCTTCCCATGGGCGGCGGCAAGGGCGGCTCCGACTTTGACCCCAAGGGCAAGTCCAACAACGAGATCATGCACTTCTGTCAGTCCTTCATGACCGAGCTCTATCGCCACATTGGCCCCAACACGGACGTTCCCGCCGGCGACCTGGGCGTTGGCGGCCGCGAGGTTGCCTACCTGTTCGGTCAGTACAAGCGCCTGACCAACGAGTGGACCGGCGTTCTTACCGGCAAGGGCCTCTCCTTTGGCGGCTCGCTCGCCCGTACCGAGGCCACCGGTTACGGTCTGGCCTACTTTGTGGACGAGTACCTTAAGAGCCGCGGCGACTCCTTCGAGGGCAAGAACGTCGTCGTTCACGGCTCCGGCAACGTCGCTATCTACGCGGTCCAGAAGGTCACTCAGCTCGGCGGCAAGGTGCTCGCCTGCTCCGATACCCACGGCTGGGTCGAGGATCCCGACGGCATCGACTACACCGTGCTCGAGCACATCTACAACAAGAAGCGCTCTGGCCACGACAAGGGTGTTACGCTCGCTATGTACGTTGACGAGAAGCCCAACGCCGTGTGGCACGAGGGCGACGGCCGCGGCGTGTGGCAGCTTCCCTGCGATATCGCGCTGCCCTGCGCTCGCGAGAACACGCTGCTGCTCGAGGACGCCCAGGCACTCGTCGCCAACGGCTGCAAGGTGGTCGGCGAGGGCGCGAACATGCCCACGACCATCGAGGCCACGACCTACTTCCAGGAGAACGGCGTCGCCTTTATGCCCGGTAAGGCTGCCAACGCCGGCGGTGTTCTCGTGTCCGGCCTGGAGATGAGCCAGAACGCCGAGCACCTGTCCTGGACCTTCGAGGAGGTCGACGGCAAGCTCGAGCAGCTCATGCGCGGCATGTTCCACAACGTGGACGACACCGCCAAGGAGTACGGCCAGGAGGGCAACTTTGTCATGGGCGCCAACATCGCCGGCTTCCTGAAGGTCGCCGACGCTATGCTCGCCCAGGGCGTCTGCTAAATCTTCGCTCGACATAGCATGCGAAAAGGCTCCCAGCTATCTGGCTGGGAGCCTTTTCTATCCCGGAGGACTCCTCATAACTTGCGGTGATATACGGACTGTTTAGCGTCCCAGAACGGCTAATCAGTCCGTATTTCACCGCAAGTTATGGATGGGTGGGTGGATTTTGTCCTAAAACGGTGTGCGGCCCCTCGTTTGGTACACTTAAAAGTACTGGACAAGTGAAGAGATGGGGGAGAACGTGCTCAAGTTCGGTACCTACGTCCGTGTTGGAAACGCGGCCGAAGCCTATGAGCTCTTACAGAAGAACCGCAACAACAAGATTGTGGGCGGCGGCATCTGGATGCGCCTGGGTTCGCGTCGCGTGGCGACGGCGATCGACCTTTCGGCCTGCGGACTCGATCAGATCGAGGAGACCGAGACCGAGTTTCGCATCGGTGCCATGTGTACCCTGCGCCAGCTCGAGCGCCATACCGGGCTCAACGCGCTTGTCAACAATGTCTTTGAGTTTGCTGTCCACGACATTGTGGGCGTGCAGCTGCGCAATACCGCCACGGTGGGCGGCAGCATCTACGGTCGCTTTGGCTTCTCGGACGTTCTCTCCGCCTTTCTCGCGCTCGATTCCTATGTTGAGCTGACGGGCGCCGGCCGCGTGCCGCTCGCCGAGTTCGTGGACATGGGTTATGTGCGCGACGTGATCGAGCACGTGGTGGTCGTTAAGCACGATTACCGCGCAAGCTATGAGGCCGTGCGCAAGGCCGCGACCGACTTCCCCTCCTTAAACGTCACCGCCGCTTGGTGGGACAACACCTGGCACGTCACCGTGGGCGCCCGCCCGCTGCGCGCGACCCTGCTGCAGGGCGAGGCGTGCGGCCTTACCAACGAGCATCCTTCCGAGGACGAGCTTCGCGCCCTGGCCGCATCCGTGCGCTCGCTGAGCTACGGCACCAACCTGTGGGGCTCAGCCGAGTACCGCCGTCGCATCTCGGCGCCGCTGGCGATTCAGGCCGTGCGCCGCGCCGCCGGCATCGAGCTTTCGGCCGCGCTTGCCCGCGAGCTCGAGGGCGTGCAGATTCCTAAGTTCGCCACGGACGAGTATTCCTGCCGCCGCGTGCCCGGCGTCGATTCTAGCGAGGTGCGCTAATGGCTGCCAAACTCATCGATCTTTCCTTTACGCTCAACGGCCGTAAGGTCAAGGTTCAGATTGCTCCCGACACCATGCTCTTTGCGCTGCTGCGCGAGCAAGGTTGTGCATCGGTGCGCTGCGCCTGCGAGACTACCAACTGCGGCCTGTGCACGGTGTGGCTTGACGGCGACCCGGTGTTGAGCTGCTCGGTTCCCGCCGCCCGTGTTGAGGGCCATACCATCACCACGCTCGAGGGCCTCAAGGCCGAGTCCGAGGCGCTCGCCCGCGCAATGGCAGCCGAAGGCGCCGAGCAGTGCGGTTTTTGCGCCCCCGGCCTCATCATGAACGTGCTGGCGCTCGCCCGCGCCGCCAAGGAGGACCCGAGCCTCGTCGCCACGCGCGAGGAGCTCTCGCGCCAGCTCGCCGGCAACCTCTGCCGCTGCAGCGGCTACGAGAGCCAGCTGCGCGCCATCGTTCGCTTCCTCAACGAGTCTGGCGTGCAGGTGGGCTTTGAGATGCCCGAGCTGCCGGTCAATAACACCAGCTGCGATGGCGTCTCCTACAAGCAGATTACCCACAAACAGCCCAAGAAGGACTCGAAGGCCCTGCTCGAGGGTCGTCCCGTCTACACCGGCGATATGGTGCCCGCCGGTGCGCTCATCGTCAAACTCAAGCGCAGCCCCTATGCCCGCGCCAAGATTCGCTCCATCGATACGTCGCGCGCCCTGAAGGTGCCCGGCGTCGTGGGCGTCTACACCTATGAGGACGTGCCCCAGCGCCGCTTTACCATCGCCGGTCAGAGCTATCCGCAGCCGAGTCCCTATGACCGCCTGATTCTCGAGAACCTCGTCCGTTACCAAAACGAGGAGGTGGCGATCGTCGCTGCCGAGACCGAGGAGGCCGCCGACAAAGCGCTCAAACTCATTAAGGTCGACTATGAGGTGCTTGAGCCGCTGCTCGACTTTACCAAGGCACTCGATAACGACATCGTGGTTCACCCCGAGGGCGACGTGACCTTTATGTTCCCGCAGGGCGGCGACGTGCCCCGCAACCTGGTGTGCAGTGGCACGAGCGATTTTGGCAACCTTGACGAGGCGTTCGCCCAGAGCGACATCGTCTTTGAGCGCACCTACACCAGCCAGGCCACGCAGACCGCGCCCATGGAGACCTTCCGAGCCTTCGCGACGACCGACGCGTTTGGGCGCATCTCGGTGACCACCTCCACGCAGGTGCCCTTCCACGTGCGCCGCATGGTCGCGCAGTCGCTCGATATCCCGCAGTCGCAGGTGCAGGTCATTAAGCCGCGCATCGGCGGCGGCTTTGGCTCCAAGCAGACGGGCTGCTGCGAGATCTTCGTGGCGTTCGTTACCCAGCAGACCGGCCGTCCGAGCTACTGCTGCTACACCCGCGAGGAGACCATCACCGCGGGCAACTCGCGCCACCAGATGCAGATGACCGTTAAGCTGGGCGCCATGAACGACGGCACCATCACGGCCATCGACCTGCATACGCTGTCCAACGCCGGCGCCTATGGCGAGCATGCCACCACGACGATCGGCCTTTCGGGCCACAAGAGCCTGCCCATCTACAACCACGTGAAGGCGAGCCGCTTTAGCTGGGACGCCGTCTACACCAATACCAACCGTGGCGGTGCGTATCGCGGCTACGGTGCCACCCAGGGCCAGTTTGCCGTGGAGAGCGCCGTCAACGAGCTCGCCGATATGCTGCACATGGACCCCGCCGACCTGCGCCTTAAGAACATCGTGCGCGAGGGCGAGATCATGCCGCAGTACTACAACGAGAAGCTCAACGCCTGCGCACTCGACCGCTGCCTGCTGCGCGCGATGGACATGATCGGCTGGCGCGACAAGCCGCTAGCCGTCGACCTGGGCGACCGCGTGCGTGCCCTTGGCTGCGCGC
Source organism: Collinsella sp. (assembly GCA_052346145.1). GTDB lineage: Bacteria > Actinomycetota > Coriobacteriia > Coriobacteriales > Coriobacteriaceae > Collinsella. The sequence goes on along the minus strand of DAWDVX010000026.1, from coordinate 5,303 downwards.
TCACCATGCAGGGCTCGGGCATCTCTAACGTGGACATCGCCGGCATCGATATGCGCCTGGAAGAGGACGGCTTCATTACCATCGGTACCGGCGCCACCGATAACGGCATGGGCGTCGACACGATTCTGGCGCAGATTGCCGCCGAGGAGCTGGGCGTGGAGAGCTCGCTTATCGTGGTGCGCGGCGTGGACACCGACGTGTCGCCGTTCGACGCCGGCTCGTACGCGAGCTCGGGTACGTACGTGACGGGCCTTGCAGCCAAGAATGCCGCGACCGAGCTGCGCGAGAAGATCTGCGCCAAGGCCGCCCAGATGTGGGACGTGGACGCCGCTGATGTGGTCTTTGATGGTCAGTACGTGCGCCTGTCCGACGAGCGTGCCGCGCGCGAGCAGAACCGCTACCTCACGCTGCGCGACTTTGCCAACCTGTGCGTCAAGAACATCGCGGGCGGCGACGCGCTGACCTCGCATGCCTCTGCCTGCCTGCCCGTTTCGCCTCCGCCGTTTATGGCCGGCATTGCCGAGGTCGAGGTTGACAAGGCCACCGGCAAGGTGACCGTGGTGGATTACGCCGCTGCCGTTGACTGCGGCACCGTGATCAACGAGGCGCTCGCGCGCGTCCAGGCCGAGGGCGGCATTGCCCAGGGTATCGGTCACGCGCTCTACGAGATTGTCGAGCACGACGACCGCGGCCGCCTGCGCACCGGCAACTTTATGAGCTACAAGCTGCCCACGCGACTGGATATCGGTAGCATCCGCGTGGCCTTTGAGCCGAGCTACGAGCCGACGGGCCCGTTTGGCGCCAAGTCGATCGGCGAGGTCGTCATCAACACGCCGCTCGCTGCCGTTGCGTCGGCCGTGGCGCACGCCACCGGCCATCAGGTTCGCTCACTGCCGATCACGCCCGAGAAGGCCCTGCTGGGGGAGTAGGCGAGGAGGCGCTGTACCCGCTCATTGCCTAGCCCGGGGAAACTGCAGCCCACTTTTCAACTGAATTGTGGGCTGCAGTTTCCGTTTGAGGGCCTTGGCGGAAAGTGCATCCCGGAATAGGGGCTCAAAACGGGTTGCAGTTTCCGGTTGATGGCTATAGCGGAAATTGCATCCCATTCCGAGGCCCCAAACCGGGACACGCTTTCCGGCGCATGGCCAGCATCGCCAGGCTGCCGAGTCCTACCGAAGTTGCGGTGGAATAGGGACTGTTTTGGAGGACTGGAGCCCCAAACAGTCCCTATTCCACCGCAACTTATGAGATGGGGTGGCGTGCTCTATTGGCTTGCTCTCGTGGTGAGGTCGTGAGCCTGTAAAAGGTGTGCGTGCGCTTGTCGTTCGTATCTGCTATCATTCCTAGTCTGTGCGCTCATGCGGGCGTGGCGGAATTGGTAGACGCGCCAGATTTAGGTTCTGGTGGGATTCCCGTGAAGGTTCGAGTCCTTTCGCCCGCACCATCGCACCTGCGTCGGCCTTGGCCGTCGCGACACTTTGTTGCATAAAGGTACCAGCACCTCAGATAAGCTGGGCAGTATGAGGAGGAACGTGTTGAACATCACCGCTTCTGACGTCAAGGACGCCAAGCTCACCGCTACGGTCACCATCCCGGCCGCCGACGTCGACGCCGCGATCAAGAAGGCCTACAAGGACACCGCCAAGAAGTACCGCTTCCCGGGCTTCCGTGCCGGTAAGGCTCCCCGTCCGGTCATCGACTCCGCACTTGGCGCCGAGGCTACCCTCGCTCAGGCTACCAACGACCTGATCGCCGCCAACGAGCCTGCCGTCCTCAACGAGCTGGACATCGTCCCCACCAAGAACGGTGACTACAAGGAGCTCGACCTCGCCAAGGATCACGAGGACTACACCTACACCGTCGAGTTCTCCCTGCGTCCCGCCGCTGAGCTCTCCTCCTTCGACGCCGTCGAGATCGAGATGCCCCCCGCGGAGGTCACCGAGTCCGAGATTAACAACCAGGTTGAGATGCTCCTCAACTACCGTGCCACCTTCGAGGACGTCGAGGGCCGCGCCGTCGAGGCCGAGGATTACGTCACCGTCGACCTCAAGGCCGTCGAGAACGCCGACAGCTTTGCTGCCGAGGGCCGCATGCTCATCGCCGGTAGCGACAGCAACCCCAAGGAGTTCAACGAGGCCCTGATCGGCGCTAACGTCGACGACGTCAAGACCGTCACCTGGACCGATGAGGTCGAGGAGGGCGAGGAGGCCGAGACCCACTCCGTCGAGGTCACCGTCAAGGGCATCAAGGTCCGCAACACCCCCGAGCTCACCGACGAGCTCGTCAAGTCCGACTTTGGCTTCGACAGCATCGACGCTATGCGCGACGCCATCAAGATCGAGATCGAGCAGGACAAGGCTTCCCGCCTGCCGGCCGAGAAGGAGAACCGTTGCGTCTCCGCTCTCGCCGAGCGTCTGCAGCTCGACGAGATGGACGCCGACTACGAGCAGTCCGTCTTTGAGGAGCTTGGCCAGAACTTCCTGTCCAATCTCGCTGCCCGCGGCATGACGCTCGACACCTGGCTGCCCGCTTCCGGTCTGACCATGGAGCAGTTCATCGGCGACCTGCACAAGCAGGCCAACGACGTTGCCCGTGAGTCCCTGGCTCTGGACGCCCTCGCACGCGAGCTCAAGATCGAGGTCACCGAGGACGACATCAACGCCGAGTTCGAGAAGGCCGGCGTCAAGGACGTCGAGGCTTCCAAGGCTGAGTTCATCGCTGATGGCCGCATGCCTGCCGTCCGCGAGTCCATCCGTCGTTCCAAGGCCGTCGACCACCTGGTCGAGAACGCCAAGGTGACCGAGGTCGACGAGACCGCCAAGGACGCCGAGTAATTCTCGCCACCTTGCCCGCGAGCGCATGCGTGCGCCCGTGATGGGGTAAAGTTATACACCGGTTATCCGGTTGCTTCGTACGGTGCCAGCCAATGCATAGCATGCGGGCACCGTACGTTTATCTAGAACCAATTTGGTCCGCAAGAGAGAAATGGAGATGCGTATGATCGCCAAGTTCGATTCCGCCCTCGTGCCATACGTTATCGAGCAGACGCCGCGCGGCGAGCGCAGCTACGATATCTATTCGCGCCTGCTCAACGACCGCATCATCTTCTTGGGCGAGGAGATCAACTCCGTCAGCGCCAACCTGGTCGTTGCCCAGCTGCTGCATCTTGAGAGCCAGGATGCCGAGAAGGATATCTCGCTCTACATCAATTCGCCCGGTGGCGAGGTCTACTCCGGCCTGGCGATTCTTGACACTATGAACTTTATCAAGCCGCAGGTCTCGACCATTTGCGTCGGTATGGCCGCGTCTATGGCCGCCGTGCTGCTTTCGGCTGGCGCCAAGGGCAAGCGCTTCTGCCTGCCGCACTCCAAGGTTATGATTCACCAGCCTAGCGGCGGTGCCCAGGGTCAGCAGACCGAGATTGAGATCGTTGCCGAGGAGATTAAGAAGACTCGCCGCGAGCTCAACCAGATCTTGTCCGACGCCTCGGGCCAGCCCATCGAGAAAGTCCAGGCCGACACCGAGCGCGACAACTACCTGACTGCTGCCGAGGCCCTCGACTACGGTCTGATCGATCGTATCGTCACCTCGCGCGATCTCGCCGCGAAGGATGCCTAGGATGGCAGGAAACATGCAGGACAACTTTGACGAGAACGGCAACCCCATCCGCTGCTCCTTCTGCGGAAAAGAGCAGGGCCAGGTCCGTCGCCTCGTAAAGGGCCCGACCAACATCTTTATCTGTGACGAGTGCGTCGCCGCCTGTTCCGAGATTCTGGAGGAGTCGCTGGCTTCGGACTTTATGGACGCTGCCCGCAACGGCAAGCTGCCGGGCTTCCTCAACGACCATGGTCAGGCTGCATCCCAGCCCGCCGTGGACCCCGAGACCGAGGGTTTTGAGCTCGAGGACGACCGTCAGGTCATCACGCACGTGCCGACGCCGCACGAGATCTATGACGAGCTTTCGGCCTATGTTATGGGTCAGGAGGATGCCAAGCGCGCCATGTCGGTGGCCGTGTACAACCACTATCGCCGCGTGATTGAGGGCGGCGCCGCGGTGTCTGCCTTTGACGACGGCATGGGCTCGCAGTTCGACGACGATATGGACGAGGTAGAGCTCGCCAAGTCCAACATTTTGCTGCTCGGTCCCACCGGTACCGGCAAGACCCTGCTCGCCCAGACGCTTGCGCGCATCCTCGAGGTGCCGTTTGCCATCGCCGACGCTACCGCGCTTACCGAGGCCGGCTACGTGGGCGAGGACGTGGAGAACATCCTGCTCAAGCTCATCAATGCTGCCGATGGTGACATTGAGCGCGCTCAGGTGGGCATTATCTACGTGGACGAGATTGATAAGATCGCCCGCAAGGCTGAGAACCTCTCCATTACCCGCGATGTCTCGGGCGAGGGTGTTCAGCAGGCGCTGCTTAAGATTCTTGAGGGCACGGTGGCCAGCGTTCCGCCCACCGGCGGCCGTAAGCATCCCCAGCAGGAGCTGCTGCAGATCGACACGACCAACATTCTGTTTATCTGCGGCGGTGCCTTTGTGGGTCTGGACAAGATCATCGCCGACCGCGTGGGCAACAAGGGCGTGGGCTTTAACTCCGAGATCGCCGGCCCCACCTCGGTCGACGAGAACGACCTGCTGCGTCAGGTGCTCCCGCAGGACCTCAACGCCTTTGGCATGATCCCCGAGTTTGTGGGACGTACGCCTGTCGTTACTCAGACGCAGGCGCTCGACGAGGACGACCTGGTGTCGATCCTGACCGAGCCCAAGAACGCCGTGGTGCGCCAGTACCGCAAGATGTTCCAGCTCGAGGATGTTGAGCTTGAGTTTGAGGACGCCGCCCTGCACGAGATCGCCCGCATGGCGCTTGCCCGCAAGACCGGCGCCCGCGGCCTGCGCTCCATTTGCGAGGACGTTCTGCAGCAGACGATGTTCGACCTGCCCAGCGAGGAAGGCGTTTCCAAGGTCATTGTGACCGAAGCCTCCGTAAAGGGCGAAGAGCAGCCCCAACGCATCTACGGTTAAATAGCTTGAATCCAGGCCCCGCGGCAACCACCGCGGGGCCTGCCATTTAGGGACAGGTTTATTTTGGTCGGTTTTATATGGGCAAATGTCGTTTCCCCTGATAAAACCTACCAAAATAAACCTGTCCCTTTTCGGCAGGTATGCCTGTGCTATTCTGTGAGATTGTCAAGTTAGTACCTTCAGACTGAAGTAATCGATACCTAAGGCGTGTCCGCCTGCTTGGTTTTCGTAGATTCCGCACGAGCCGAAGAGCACTAAATGTGCTCTTCGTGCGAGC
>DAWDVX010000025.1:0-35338 GCA_052346145.1 Collinsella sp. | reverse complement strand
GACTTGCAGCGACGGACCTCAGGACACTCTTACACCATGTCTGCGCGCGCGACCCGTATAGGGGCCGCAAAGAGGTCGTTTGAGGTGGTTTTGGCTGTTACTAAAAAGGTGACAGTACTCATATTTGCCCTTTTTTGCCCACGGGGTCTGGAAAGCGCCGTCAATGAGGTCTCGGGGAAGGCGTTTCGAGGCTCGAAGGACACAAAACGGGGGCGCAGGTTGTCCTGCGCCCCCGTTCTCGGGCGTCATCATTTCTCTGCGGCCGTATCTACGCCGCTTCGTCGAACTGCGAGTTGTACAGGTCGGCGTAGAAGCCGCCCTGGGCGAGTAACTCGTCGTGTGTGCCCTTCTCGACGATGTCGCCGTCGCGAATCACCAAGATCACATCGGCGTTGCGAATCGTGGACAGGCGGTGCGCGATGACAAAGCTCGTGCGGCCCTGCATCAGCGCATCCATGGCGCGCTGAATAAGTTCCTCGGTACGGGTATCCACGTTGGAGGTCGCCTCGTCCAGAATCAGCGCCGGACGGTCGGCCAAAATGGCGCGGGCGATGGTCACGAGCTGACGCTGGCCCTGCGAGAGGTTAGTGCCCTCCTCGTTGATCATAAAGTCGTAGCCGCCGGCGAGCGTGTGGATGAAGTGGTCGCAGCGCGCGGCGCGTGCGGCCGCCTCGACCTCGGCATCGCTCGCATCGGGACGTCCATAGCGGATGTTCTCGCGGATCGTGCCGTTGAACAGCCAGGTATCCTGCAGCACCATGGCAAACTCGCCGCGAAGCGCCGCGCGATCCCAGTCGCGTACGTCGATGCCCTCGACGCGCAGTGAGCCGCCGTTCACGTCGTAGAAACGCTGTAGCAGCTTGATGAGCGTGGTCTTGCCGGCGCCGGTGGGGCCGACGATGGCGATGGTCTGGCCGGGCTTAGCCTCGCAGCTAAAGTCGTGGATGATGGTCTTGTCGGGCGTGTAGCCAAACTTGACGTGGTCGAACTCCACGTGGCCAGGGCGCTTCTCGGGAATCTGCGCGTCGGCCTTCTGCTCCTCCTCGGGCGCGGCCAAGAACTCAAAGACGCGCTCGGTGGCAGCGGCCATCGACTGCATCGTGTTGCTCACGTTGCCCAGCTGCTGCACGGGTTGTGTAAAGTTGCGGACGTACTGGATAAAGCTCTGGATGTCGCCGGGCGTGGCGTTACCGGTCAGCGCGAGCTGCGCACCCACTACGACAACGCCCACGTAACCCATGTTGCCCACCAAGCTCATAAGCGGCATCATCAGGCCCGACAGGAACTGCGAGCGCCAGCCGCTCATAAACAGGCGGTCGTTTTGACGATCGAATTCCTCGATGGAGGCCTCGGCGCGGTCGAACACCTGAATGACGTTCTGGCCGGCAAAGTCCTCCTCGATAATGCCGTTGACGGCGCCCAGAACCTGCTGTTGCTCGCGGAAGTACGGCTGCGAGAAGTGAATCATTACGGTCAAGATAATCGCGGCGGCCGGCAGTGTGAGCACGGTGACGCCGGTAAGCGGCAGGCTGATTGAAAGCATCATGACGAGCACGCCGATAATCTGCGTCACCGACGTGATGAGCTGCGTCACGCTCTGGTTGAGCGACTGACCCAGCGTATCGACGTCGTTGGTGATGCGGCTGAGTACGTCTCCCTTGCTGTGGCCGTTGAAGTAACTCATCGGCACGACGGCAATCTTGGCGGCGATTTCCTTGCGCATGCGGTAGCAGATCTTTTGCGTGACGCCGGTCATGAGCCAGCCCTGGATGAGGCTGCAGACAGAGCTCGCCAGATACAGGCAGAGCAAAAAGCCGAGCGTCTTGGCGATCCAGTCAAAGTCAACGTCGCCGGTGCCGTTGACCTTGGCGACCAGGCCTTCGAACAGCTTGGTCGTAACCTGGCCGAGCACCTTGGGTCCCACAATGTTAAAGATGACCGAGCACACGGCAAAGGCGACGGCGGCAAACACGGCAATCTTGTGCTGGCCGATATAGCCGAGCAGCTGCCTCATGGTGCCCTTAAAGTCCTTGGCCTTTTCGCCGCGGCCCATGCCACCCATACGGCCCATGGGACCACGCTGACGGGTGGGCTTGGGAATCTGAGTCTTGGTCTCGTCTGCCATTAGCGCTCGCCTCCTTCCATGACGGCTGTAATTTCTTCTTGGGTAAGCCCCAGCTCCTCGGCGGAAAGCTGCGACTGTGCGATCTCCAGGTACGCCGGGCAGCTGCGCAGCAGCTCCTCGTGCGTGCCGGTGCCCACTACGTGGCCGTCGTCGAGCACGATGATCTGGTCGGCGTGCATGATGGTCGCGATGCGCTGGGCCACGACCACGAGCGCGGCGTCGGTGACGTTTTTGGCCAGCTCTTCGCGCAGGCGCGCGTCGGTCTTGTAGTCGAGGGCGCTAAACGAATCATCGAACACCACGACCTCGGGCTTCTTGGCCAACGCGCGGGCGATGGCCAGACGCTGGCGCTGACCGCCCGAAACATTGGAGCCGCCCTGGCTAATGGGGGAGTCGTACCCGTCCTCGCGCTCGGCGATAAAGTCCTCCGCCTGGGCGACGCGTGCTGCCTGGCGCATATCCTCGTCACTCACCATGTCGCCGGCAAACTTGAGGTTGCTCTCGACGGTACCCGAGAACAGGCGACCCTGCTGCGGAATATAACCGATGCGGCGGCGCAGCTCGGAAAGGGTCATGTCGCGCACATCGACGCCGTCGAGCGAAATGCTGCCGCCCGTGACGTCGTACAGGCGCGGAATCAGCTGCACGAGCGTGGACTTGCCCGAGCCCGTGGAGCCAATGATGCCGAGCATCTGACCGGCGTGCGTGGTGAAGTTTACGCCGCTAATGACGTCGGCGCGGGCATCGGGATACTGGAAGCTCACGTCACGGAAGGTGAGCTCGCCGCGCGGCGCGCTGGCAGCGGGCAGTTTGGGCGAGGCGGGGTCGTTGATGCTCGTAGGGCAGGTGATGACCTCTTCCACGCGCTCGGCTGCGACCTCGGCGCGGGGCAGGATGACCGAAACCATGGTGAGGATCATAAACGCCATGACGATCTGCATGGTGTAGGAGATAAACGCCATCATGTTGCCGACCTGCATCACGCCGTCGGACACGCCCTGCGCGCCAAACCAGACGATAAGCACGGTGATGCAGTTCATGACGAGCATCATGAGCGGCATCATAAAGCTCATGGCTCGGTTGGTGTAGAGCTGCGTGGTCATCAGGTCGAGCGATGCCTTGTCAAAACGCTCGAGTTCATGCTCCTCGCGGTTGAACGAGCGGATGGGCATAAGACCGTCGAGCAGCTCGCGGGCGGTAAGGTTCACACGGTCCACAAAGCTCTGCATCTTTTTGAACTTGGGCATGGTGAGGCCCATGAGCACGCCGACGACGGCCGAGACCGCGATGATGGCAACGGCGATGGTCCACTCTAGGCCGGTATGGTTGGCCAGGACGCGCATGACGGCGACGATGCCCATGACGGGGGCCATCAGACACATGCGGATAAACAGGGTTGCGGCCATCTGGATCTGCTGAATGTCGTTGGTGCAGCGGGTGATGAGCGAGGCCTGGCTAAACTTGCCCACCTCGGCCGGCGAGAAGTGCATAACCTTGTTGAAGGTTTCGCGGCGTAGGTCGCGTGCGATGGAACAGGCGGTGCGCGAGGCCACGGCGCCGGTCAGGATGGTGGCGACGAGCGACACCAGGCACAGACCAAACATCGTGGTCGCCATGCGGCCCAGGTAGGCGTTCTGCACGTCGGCGGGGTCGATGCCCTGCGCCTTGTACTCGTCTTGCACATAGCTCACGGCGCGTTGGGTCACGATGGAGCCCGACATGGAGCCCATTTTGTCCGCCACATCGTTGGCTCCCTCGACGAGCTTGCCCTGGTCGATTAGGCCGCCTTCAACGCCTAGACGCAGGCTCTTCATGGTGATCTTACCGCCGTCGGCATCAATCTGCTTCTGCATGTTCTGCGCCGCTGCGGCTTTCTGCTGCATCTCGGCGAGCTGCTCGGGCGTCATCGCCGCCATCTGCTCGGGGGTGGGCATGGCCTGAGCGGCGCTGTTGTCTTTCTCGCTGGACGAGCCCATCATGTCGCCCATAGAGTTGGCGTCAATGCCCTGGTTGAACGAAAGGACGACAGTCTCGGGCAGGCTCATGATGTCGGCAATCTTGCCGCCGTCGGCGCGCTCCTCCTCGGTGCCCTTGTACGTTCGAATGCCGTTATTGTCCGCCTTGCTAAACACGGCCTCCACAGCCTTGGCGTCCTTGGTGCTCATAAAGAGTTCGAGGTCGTCGAGCGATTCGGCACGGATGGTGTCGGGCACGGGCGACGCGATGCCGCCTTGCTGCACACCCACGTCGACGATGTCGCTCATATAGGTAGGCAGCGCCAGATCGGCGTTGCAGCTGATTACGATAAGTACGATAGCTGCGAACAGTGCCAGGATATGTTTTTTAAAGAGCTTGAGAATCCTCACTCGGCATCTCTCCTTTCTTGATTGCGGTCGATAATTTCGTTGGCACGTCTAAGAAGGCGCACCATCTCTTGGGTATCTGTTTCGCCGAGCTGCTCGAGGAAGGCCGCGGTGCGGTCCTCGAATTCCCGACGTTTGATTTCGATGACCTGGAATCCTTTGTCGGTCACCGTGACGTGTACGCGACGACGGTCGGTCTTTGAGTGCTCGCGCTCGACCCAGCCCTTGGCCTCGAGGGCGCGCAGGATATTGGCGATGCGGGCGCTCGAGACCCAGGCACGATCGGCGAGTTCGCTCGGCGTGAGCGAGCCGCCGGCGCGCATGAGGGCGCGCATGACGGCCATCTCGCCGCCGAGGGCTTTGTCCGCAAAGCGCGAAATGCGCTGATGCATGCTGCCGAACTCGGTAAGGAGCTGACGCCCAAGCTCACGGAAATCGGTTTCTTCCACCGAAAACCCCTAACACTAGAAACTATTTTCGGTGAAAGATGATACCCGCATATTCGGACCTCATGCAGTGGCAATATAAAGAGCGCATAAAGAGTTGAAAAATTCAATTGCTGAAGCGTTTCAAAGAACTATTATGCCCGCGGTTAGGCGAGGGGTTGTCACCACCATGACGACTGGGACTCATATAATCGCCACGTGCGATGCTTCAACTTCCCGCAAGGAGACACCTGAATCAAGGGGGTTGGAGTCATGGCATTTGACTTCACGGGCAAAACCGCGATCGTTACCGGTGGCACTCAGGGCATTGGCCTCGAGATTGCCAAGGGCATCGTTGCGGGCGGCGGACACGTCGCGCTCATCGCAAGGAACGCTGCTAAGGGCGAGGCCGCGGTGGCCGAGCTTGGCGAGGGCAACAAGTTCTATCAGCTCGATGTCGCCGATGCACCCAAGGCGCGCGAGACTGTCGAGCAGATTTTTACGGACCTGCCGCAAACCAACATCCTGATCAACTGTGCTGGCGTCATCAGCACCAAGAAGTTCGATGAGATCGATGACATCGAGTGGCGTCGCACCATCGACATCAACCTCAACGGTACCTTCACCATGATGAATGCCGTGTACCCGCACTTTAAGGCGGCCCATGCCGGCACTATCGTCAACGTGAGCTCTGTTGCCGGCAAGATCGGCGGCGGCCTGCTCGGCACCGCGGCCTACGCGAGCTCCAAGGCCGGCGTCAACGGTCTAACCAAGGCAGTCGCCAAGGAAGGCGGCAAGTTCGGCGTCCGCTGCAACGCCGTGTGCCCGTCGCTCACGTTGACCGATATGACCTCGATTCTCTCTGACGAGAACTCTCAGCGCATCATCAACGGTATTCCTCTGGGCCGCGCCGCCCAGGCCAGCGAGCCTGCGCAGATGGTGCTGTTCTTCGCTTCCGACCTCGCCAGCTTCGTGAACGGCGAGATCGGTGACTGCGACGGCGGCATCGTCCTGGACGGGTAATACCCCGCGACGATTATTCGGCGACGGCCCCTGCGACTCGGGACCGTCGCCTTCTTTCTGACATAGGCGCGTGCGGCTTCGATTCGCATGCATCCAAAGGAGATATATATGAGTGAATCGACTGCGGTGGAGGCGCCGGCGGCAAAGGAGCCGTTCTTTAAGATGTCCTCCATCCCGGGTGCCAATATTTTGGTGCCGCTTTTGCTGGGCTGCCTGCTCAACACGCTATTCCCCGACCTGTTCAAAACGCTCGGCAGCTTTACGCTTGGCATGACCCAGCAGGGCGCCGGCCCGCTTGTTGGCGCCTTTTTGCTGATCGTCGGTACGACGATTTCGTTTAAGAGCGCTCCTGCTGCCGCTGCTCGCGGTGCCATTATCATCGCCGTCAAGCAGATTGTGGTCGTTGCCGTGTCACTGCTCATCCTTTATGTGTTCAACGACAACCTGTTTGGTATCTCGGCCATGGTGATGCTGGCCGCTTGCACGGGTGCCAACAACGCTATGTACGCTGGACTGATGGGCACCATGGGCAACGAGGCCGAGCGTGGCGCCGTCGCCATCACCACGCTCGTTGTCGGCCCTCCGGTCACGATGATCGTGCTCGGCGCCGCCGGTCAGGCTCCGATCGGCTGGTCGCTCGTGGGCGCCATCCTGCCGATCGTCGTCGGCATTATCCTGGGCAACCTGTTCCCCAGCTTTAAGAAGATGATGGCACCGGCACTTTCCGCCATCATCGTGCTCGTCTTCTTTGCAATGGGCTCGACCATGACCTTTGGCCAGCTCATTAATGGCGGTCTTCCCGGTATTCTGCTCGGCGTGATCTGCTCGGTGATCTTTGCAATTCCCGTCATCGCGGTCGATAAGCTCACGGGCGGTACGGGTGTCGCAGGTGCGGCCATTTCGAGCTGCGCCGGAGCCAATGTGGCCACGCCTGCTGCCATGGCAAGCGTCAACGGGGCCATGTACGGCGGCGCCGTGCTCGCGACGGCTACGGCACAGGTTGCTGCCTGCGCAATCGTGACGGCTATTTTGACCCCGCTGGTCACCAGCTGGTGCTACAAGCATTTTGAGGGTCAGGGTCACAGCAAGGCAACGACCGACAAGGCCTCCGCAGCCGCCTAATGCCAAGCGGCAATCAAAGCTAAAAACTAGTCACGCCATAGGGCGGCCACGGGGGATCCTGTGGCCGCCCTGCAGTTTCTGTAGGGTCTCTGTGACACTTTACCCTGCTAAAGCTGGCATAACAGCTAGAGTGAACGTCGTACAAAGGCAAGGAAAAAACTAAACAAATCGGTGAACGGTAGTTGTTCACGCTCGCATTTCCTGCGGGTTTGTAAAAAACGCCCTTATGATATAAAAAAAGAAACATATAACAGCCCAGATGGAGAGGGTCGCTATGTTATCCTTCTCAAACGGGTGAAATCTTGGGTTTTGGGTTGCAGTTCCAAGGTGGACAAACGTTTTTCCCTGCACCAACGTGTGGTGAAGAACGGAAGAAGCCGGTAGTGCAAGCCGAAAATTCAAGAATTCAATAAGCAGCGGTGTGAGAGAGCGCCGCATTACACGTAACTAGGAGCGTGGTTACACAATGCAGGAGGCATGGGAAGGCTTCAAGGAAGGCATCTGGACGGGAGAGGTTGACGTCCGAGACTTCATCCAGAAGAATTACACCCCCTACGAGGGCGACGAGTCGTTCCTCGTCGGCCCGACCGAGCGTACCAAGGAGCTGTGGGGCGAGGTTCTCGACCTGCTGCTTAAGGAGCGCGAGCAGGGTGGTGTCCTCGATATGGACACCAAGACCGTCACGGGTATCGTGAGCCACCCCGCTGGCTACATCGATAACGCCCACCGCGAGAAGGAGACCATCGTCGGCCTCCAGACCGACAAGCCGCTCAAGCGCGCGCTGCACGTCAACGGTGGTATCCGCATCGCTTGCCAGGCTGCCAGCCAGCACGGCTACAAGGTCGACGAGAGCGTTGTCGAGCGCTACACCTTCGAGCGCAAGACTCACAACGCCGGCGTCTTCGATGTTTACACCCCCGAGATGCGTGCTTGCCGCTCGGCCCACATCATCACCGGTCTGCCCGATGGCTATGGCCGCGGCCGCATCATCGGCGACTACCGTCGTGTTGCCCTGTACGGCGTCGACTACCTGATCAAGGACAAGGAGGCCCAGAAGGCTTCCACCCCGACGGTCATGACCGCCGACAACATCCGCGATCGTGAGGAGCTGCAGGAGCAGATCCGCGCCCTCGGCGAGCTTAAGATGATGGCCGAGACCTATGGTTTCGATATTTCCAACCCTGCTACCAACACGCAGGAGGCCATCCAGTGGATGTACTTCGCCTACCTCGCTGCCGTTAAGGAGCAGAACGGCGCCGCTATGTCCATCGGCCGTACCTCCACGTTCATCGACATCTACGCTGAGCGCGACCTTGCCAACGGTACCTTCACTGAGGAGCAGATCCAGGAGTTCGTGGATCACTTCATCATGAAGCTCCGCATGGTCAAGTTTGCCCGTACCCCCGAGTACCAGGCCCTGTTCACCGGCGATCCGCAGTGGGTCACCGAGTCCATCGGCGGCATGGGTGTTGACGGCCGTACGCTCGTTACTAAGATGAGCTACCGCTACCTGCACACGCTCGAGAACATGGGTACCAGCCCCGAGCCCAACATGACCGTTCTGTGGTCGACCCGTCTGCCCGAGAACTTCAAGAAGTTCTGCGCCAAGACTTCCGTCGCCAGCTCCTCGATCCAGTACGAGAACGACGACCTCATGCGCGTCTATCACGGCGACGACTACGGCATTGCCTGCTGCGTGTCCTCCATGCGCATCGGCAAGGAGATGCAGTTCTTCGGCGCCCGCGCCAACCTTGCCAAGTGCCTGCTCTACGCACTCAACGGCGGTGTTGACGAGGTCTCCAAGAAGCAGGTCGGCCCCAAGTATCGCGCCGTCGAGGGCGATACGCTCGATTACGACGACGTTGTGGCCAAGTACAACGACATGATGAAGTGGCTCGCTGGCGTGTACGTCAACTCGCTGAACATCATTCACTACATGCACGACAAGTATTGCTACGAGCGCATCCAGATGGCTCTGCACGACAAGCACGTGCACCGCTGGTTCGCTACGGGCATCGCTGGCCTTTCCGTCGTGGCTGACTCCCTGTCCGCCATCAAGTACGCCAAGGTTCACCCCGTCCGTGATGAGAACGGCATCATCGTCGACTTCGAGACCGAGGGCGAGTTCCCCAAGTACGGCAACGACGACGACCGCGTCGACCAGATCGCTCACGACGTTGTGCACCAGTTCATGGAGTACATCCGCATGAACGACACCTACCGCAACTCCGTGCCCACGACCTCGGTTCTGACCATTACCTCCAACGTCGTGTACGGTAAGAAGACCGGCTCCACGCCCGACGGCCGCAAGGCTGGCCAGCCGTTCGCCCCGGGTGCTAACCCCATGCACAAGCGCGATAGCCATGGCGCCATCGCTTCGCTGTCTTCGGTTTCCAAGCTCCCGTTCCGCGATGCTCAGGACGGCATCTCCAACACCTTCTCCATCATCCCGAGTGCGCTCGGCAAAGAGGATCAGGTGTTCTTTGGCGATATCGACCTTGATCAGCTGGGCGAGTAACTATTGTTAGTGCTATACTAACAATAACGATTACTGATTAGCGCGCCGGTTTCGGCCGGCGCCTATTAATCGAAGGAGACACATTATGAAGGTTTCTGAAGTTTCCGAGACCCAGGCCGATAACCTGGTCCACATGCTCGACGCTTACGCCGAGAAGGGTGGCCACCACCTGAACATCAACGTCTTCAACCGTGAGACGCTGCTTGACGCTCAGGCTCACCCCGAGAAGTACCCGCAGCTGACCATCCGCGTTTCCGGCTATGCCGTGAACTTCCACACGCTCACCAAGGAGCAGCAGGACGAGGTCATTGCGCGTACCTTCCACGACAAGTTCTAAAGGGACTCAACTCCCGCAGGATCGCCGGGCCGCTTTGGGTTACTTTCCAAAACGTCCTCGGACATGCAAAGGGCTCCGCTGCGCGCTTCGCGCGGCGGAGCCCTTTGCGTCCTGCGGAAATGTTTTGGAAAGTAACCCAAAGCTGCCCGGCGGGGGTCCTGTGTAGTCGCCCTTTAGGCGGAACTCTCCTAATTATTTGGATGAGTCGTTTACTTACTTGTGCTGTTACCGTCTTCCCGCTGTTGTTGGGGTATGCTTTGTTCGTATGTAAACGTTTGACATGTTGATGGGGGAGGGTGCTATGGCTCGCGAGGGCGCTCGTTCTAAGGATTCTGCTAAGCCTGGCATCAAGGAAGTTGCAGCGGTGGCGGGGGTTTCGCCTACTACGGTATCTCGCGTGCTTAATAATCGCGGCTATATTAGCCAAGAGACCCGCGATAAGGTCCATGCCGCGATGGAGCGCATCAACTATACGCCCAACGATATCGCCCGTGCCATGCTCAACGGTCGCCTGAATCTTATCGGTATGATCGTTCCCTTTGTGAGCAGCCCGTTCCATGCTCAGGTTGTGCAGGCGGTCGAGCGCACGTTAGCGGAAAACGGCTTTAAGATGTTGCTGTGCAACAGCGCCAATCGACCCGATCTTGAGCGTTCCTATATTGACATGCTCCGCCGCAATATGGTCGACGGCGTCATCGTCAACTCCCTCAATATCGGTGCCGAGGCATATGCCGAGATGGGCTTGAGCCTGGTTGGCATCGACTGCGATCTTGGCGAGGGCTCTGTCCAGATTGCAAGTGACAGCTATGGCATTGGCGAGCTCGCCACGCGCCGTCTGATTGATGACGGCTGCAGGCGTATCCTGTGCCTGCGCAGCAATAGCCGCATGCGCATGCCTGCCAATAAGCGTACCGATGCCTACCTCGATGTTGTTGAGCAGGCCGGTTTGTCCGCGCTTGTCCGTGAGGTTGAGTTCGTTAAGCCCGACGACGAAAAGGGCGCGGCCGTTGCGAAGATCCTCGATGAGAACCCCGATATTGACGGCATCTTTGCGGGAGACGATACGATGGCGGCCATCTGTCTCAACGTGATGAAGCAGCGCGGCTTGAGCGCTCCAGACGATATTAAGGTCGTGGGCGCGGATGGTGCCCGTCGAACTATGACGTTTATGCCTGACTTAACAACCGTACGCCAAGATATCGATCGCATCGGAGAGCTCGCGGCGCAATCCATCATTGCTCTTATTAACGGCGAAAAGCCCGAATCGAATATCAAGCTCCCCGTTGAACTCATTGAGGGTAAAACCGCGTAGTTCATCCCGTGCCAAAAGAATTCCTCAAACACCTCTGATGACCGTTCGCCGGCATATGTCAACCGTTTGCCGACGACTGGAACTGCGAAAAGACGTATTGGTGTGAAAACGTTTGACATATGAAAACGATTGACATATCTTGCAGTTGTACCGAGTTAGTATCTCGTGAGAAAGGAAGTCTCGGATGCACAAGGTGTATTACCAGCCTGAGGGAATTTGGGTAGGCGACATCATGCCGTACGGCGAGGACGGCACGTTCTATCTCTATCATCAGCGTGACACGCGAAACCCCGGACCTTTCGGAGAGCCGTTTGGCTGGGCACTCGCGACAACCAAGGACTTCGTCAATTACAAAGACTTTGGCGAGAGCCTTGAGCGTGGCGGCGACGAGGAAGTCGACCAGTATGTTTATGCCGGCACGGTGTTTAAGGTGGGCGACAAGTACCATGCGCTCTACACTGGTTGCAATCGCGATAAGGTCAAGGCACGCTTGATGAAGCAGGTTCTTCTTCACGCAACGAGTGACGACGCCGTCAAGTGGGAGAAGAACATCGCCGAGACGCTGCTTCCGCCCCAGGAGGGTTACGATGACCGCAACTGGCGCGATCCCTTTGTGCTTTGGGATGAGGAGAACGAAGAGTACATGCTCATCCTCGGCACGCGTGTGGGCGAGGACAAGCGTCTGATGACCGGTCGTCTGGTCAAGTTCACCTCCAAGGACCTGGATACCTGGGAGTTCCAGGGCGACTGGTGGAATCCGGGCCTGTACACCATGTTCGAGATGCCTGATCTCTTTAAGATGGGCGACTGGTGGTATCTGGTGTTCTCCGAGTACAGTGATGGCAACAAGACCCGTTACCGCATGTCTCGCTCTATCAACGGTCCTTGGATCACTCCTGCGGACGATTCCTTCGATGGCCGCGCGTACTATGCCGCGCGTACCGCATTTGACGGCGAGCGCCGCGTTCTCTTTGGTTGGGTTCCTACGCGTGACGAGGGCGGCGACCCCAGCTCTTACCTGTGGGGTGGCACCTTTATGCCCCTCGAGATCGTTCAGCGTGCCGACGGAACGCTCGGCACCAAGCTTCCTGACAGCATGCTTGGCGCCTTTGGCGAGGCTAAGGCAGTCGAGGCCTTTGAGCTTTCCTGCGAGTCGGGCAAGGTCGAGCAGGTGCTCGCCGCGGATGCCGGTTCCACCTATATGCTCGATGCCGACATCGAGCTCGCCGGTGACGCTGCCGGCTTCTCGGTGAAGCTTGCCGAGGACGCCGAGTCCGGTCTTGCCTATGAGTTCCGCGCCAACCTGCGTGAGGGCAAGCTCGAGTTTACGGCGGCCCCCCAGTATCCGTGGTTCCAGGTCAACAACATGGGCCTCGAGCGTCCGTTGTTCTTTAAGGGCGAGGGCACTCATCATGTGCGCCTGGTCGTTGACGACGATATTGCGACCATCTTTGTCGATGATGTTGCGCTTAACGCGCGCTTCTGCAATAAGCAGGGCCAGGGTGTGGCACTGACGGTCACCGACGGTACGCTCAAGTGCGCAAATGCAACGATCGCGTCTCTGTAATGGCATCAAAACGTTTTATGATTTCGTAAGGGAATGGAGAGGAACATGGACTACAAAGTAGTGTCTCAGCAAGTCGTCGATAACGTCGGCGGTCTGGAGAACATCGAGGGCGCCACGCATTGCGTTACGCGTCTGCGTCTGGTGCTCAAGGATACGAGCAAGTACAACAAGGCCGAGCCCGAGAACATCGATGGCGTCAAGGGCGTGCTGTACAACAGCGGCCAGCTCATGATCATCTTCGGTACCGGTACCGTCAACAAGGTCTACGATGAGTTTATGGCTCTGACGGGCGTTAAGGAGATCAGCGCTTCCGAGGTCAAGGGCGCCGAGGCGGACAAGAAGGGCAAGTTCTTCTCGGTCCTCAAGGTATTCTCGGATATCTTTATCCCCATCATTCCCGCTTTCGTCGGCGCTGCTATCATCATCGGCCTTAAGTCGCTGATCGTTGCCAACGGCCTCTTTGGCATGGAGGGCAGCCTTGCCGACCACAGCGAGTTCCTCAAGAACCTCGCAAGCTTCTTTGCCATTATCGCCACCACGTTTGACTACCTGCCTGTCCTGGTTATGTACAGCGCGGTGAAGCGTTTTGGCGGTAACCCGATTCTGGGCATCCTCGTCGGTATCGTCATGGTTCACCCGAGCCTTATGAACCGTAACGCGTTCGTTATGGATCCGTCGGGTGCTGAGTACTGGAACTTTGGTCCGCTCTCCATCCCCATGGTTGCTTTCCAGGGCGGCGTGTTCCCTGCAATCCTGACTGCCTGGTTTATGGCCAAGGTCGAAAAGATTGCCCAGAAGTACATCCCCGAGGTCGTCTCGTTTGTCTTTGTCCCGACCGTTACCCTGATTCTTGCTAACGTTGCCCTGTTCACCGTGTTCGGCCCGCTCGGCAACCTGATCGGCGACGTCCTCGCCGGCGTAATCGATATCCTGTACAACAGGATGGGCGTCTTCGGTGCCTTTGTCTTTGCCGCATTCCTGCAGCCGCTCGTCGTTACCGGTACGCATCAGTTCATCCAGGGTATCGAGGCAAACCTCGTCGCCACGACTGGCTTCAACTACATCCAGGCCATCTGGTCGGTTTCCATCATCGCCCAGGGCGGCGGCGCCATCGGCATGTACCTCATTCACAAGAAGCATTCCAAAGAGCGCAACATCTGCATGTCGTCCTTTATCCCGACGCTGGTCGGTATCTCCGAGCCCGCAATCTTTGCTGCAAACATGCGCTACTCGATCATCCCGTTCATCTGCGCTTGCATCGGTGCAGGCTGCGGCGGTGCCTTCGTGAAGCTCTTTGAGGTGCGCGCCATCGGTCAGGGTCTGACCGGCGTGCTTGGCCTGCTCATCGTTACGCCCGAGACGCTCGTGTGGTATGTGGTCGGCAATCTCATCGCCTTCATCGTGCCGATCGTCTTGATCTTTGCCTACAACAAGGCAAAGGGCGTGCCGACCACCGATGAAGAGGGCGCTGGCGCTGGCTTCGACGTTAGCTTCTAGTTGAGCCGTTCAGCGTAATGTGCGGATAAGTCCATTTGGGGAAGGGCGTTCGGCTCGTGCGAGTCGAGCGTCCTTTCCCATAGACGAGAAAGTCAACGGCGATGTTTAATCAAAAAAATAAGGTGACACGCGCGGACTATGAGCAGTGGCGTGCCGGACAGGATGAGACGGCGGCTCGCATCGCATCCGACCCCGATAGGCTTTTGTTCCATGTGGAGCCTGAGCTTGGCTGGCTCAACGACCCCAATGGTTTGGTTCAGATTGGTGATACGTATCACATCTATCATCAATACGATCCGTTCGATGCTGCGCATGGCGGTCCAGTGCTTTGGAACCATCTGACGACAAAGGATTTTGTGACGTACGAGAATCACGGCCCCGTGCTGTTCCCCGATTCCGATTTGGATTCGAGTGGAGCGTATTCTGGTTCTGCCTTTGTACGTGATGGCAAGATTCACTACTTCTATACCGGCAACGTTAAGCATTTTGACCGTGATGATTACGACTACGTGTTGACGGGCCGTGAGCAAAACCAAATTCATATGGTTGCCGAGAATCCCGACGAATTGGGCGAGAAGCGCATAGCTGTTGGGCCGGTCGATTACCCCGACGATATCGGTACGCACGTGCGCGACCCCAAGATCCTTGAACACGACGGTATCTACTACATGGTTCTCGGCGCTCGTACGAAAGACGATCGCGGGTGCGTGCTTGTCTATACCTCGCGTGATCTAGAGGACTGGGGCTATGCGACGCGCATTGAGCTGGGCGAGAAGTTTGGCTTTATGTGGGAGTGTCCTGATCTGTTTGAGCTCGATGGCGAGCTTATTCTCGTTTGCTGTCCGCAGGGTGTGCCTGCCGATGGTTGGCGTTACCGCAATCCGCATCAGTGCGTGTGGTTCCCCATCGAGGCCGATTGGGAGGCGCCGAGCTTTATAATCGTCGGGCAGGGCATGCCCCCGATGGTCGATGCCGGTTTTGATTTCTATGCTCCGCAGTCCTTTGAGGATGCGGCAGGTCGACGCTTGATGATTGGATGGTCGGGTTGCCCCGATGCGACGGCAGAAAACCCGACGGTGGCGCGCGGGTGGCAGTGCGCGTTGACGGTGCCGCGAGAGCTGAGCATGCGCGATGGTAAGCTCTGCCAGCAGCCGGCGCACGAGATTGAGAGGATGCGCGGCGACTGCGTTCGCGTGACAGGCGGTGAAACCGTTGAGGAGCCGGGCCGCCTGTTTGATCTTGTGGTTTCCTGTGAGGGCGCCAAGATGGTCGAGCTCGAAATCCGCAAGGGTGTCTTTGTACGTTATGCGGACGGGATGCTTACCCTCGACATGGGTGACGAAGGCTATGGGCGCGACCAAAGGTCGATCGAGCTCAGCGAGCTTCGCGACCTGCGCGTGCTTTCGGACACTACGATGGTCGAGATTTTTGCCAACAGCGGCGAGGCGGCACTTACGAGCCGTACCTATTCGCCGGCGGTTTCGGCGATGGGGTTGCATGCCGAGGGTGCGGCGTCGATGGATTTCTACCGCCTCGCGCATTAACCGTGCGTGGAGCACGATTGGACTTGCCGGGCGGAATGTGTCGCAGTTGCCGCAGCGAACTACCGTTTATCGTGTATAGCTACCGTTTGCGGAGTAAGTAACACATTGTTGCAAACCGTGTAGAATCCTAAATAAGCACGGAGTTTTCCAGGGAGACGCTGTCCTTTATTGTGTGCAAGGGGCGGCGTCTCTTTGGCGCTCTGCCGCCGTTGTGCAACAGTGCGGCGGCGCGTGCCATGTATTGAAAAGCCAATGTCGAGATGGGTCGTGATAATAATGGGCAAGTACGTAATCGTGGTTGAGTCTGGGTCGGATGTGACGCCAGAGCTCTGCGAGCGCTACGGCATCGTGCGCGTGCCTATGCATGTCACGATTGGTGACGAGACCGTCGAGGACGGCTCGATCGATCCGCTCGAGATTTATTCGCGCTGCAACGAGTTTGGCGTGATGCCCAAGACCAGTGGTTGCGCACCGGCAGATTTTTCCCGCGTGTACGACTGCATTCACGCTGAGCAGCCCGACGCGACTATTCTGCATCTCGCGTATTCCGAGGCCACGACCTGCTCGCATCAGTCCTCAAAGATTGCGGCCCAGGGGCGCGACTACGTGTTCTCCATGGACACGCGCTTTGTTTCGGTAGGCCAGTCGCTCGTTGTCGTCGAGACCGCCAAATACATCGAGGCTCACCCCGATGCCACCGTCGACGAGATCTTTGCATTTACGAACTCCGTCATGGACCGCGTGCTGTTGGGCTTTGTTCCTACCGACCTTGCCTTCCTTAAGGCGGGTGGTCGCTTGTCCAACGTCGCGTTCCTAGGCGCTCATCTGCTCAAGATTAAGCCCTGTATTGAGGTGACGGGCGGCAAGTTCGTGGCGACTAAGAAGTTCCGCGGCTCTATGCTCAAGTGCGCCCGTGCCTTTATTGATCACATGGTAGAGAAGGGCGAGATCGACTACTCGCATATTGGCCTGGCGTATTCGGTGGGCCTTTCCCAGGAGCTGCGCGACGACATGGAAGTCTATGCGCACGACCTGGGCTTTAAGGACGTTACCTGGACTCAGGTCGGCGGCGTCATCTCGAGCCATTGCGGCCCGACCGCCTTCGGCGCGGTGCTCACGCTCAAGGCGTAACGCCTGGCGTCTATCGATTTCTATTGCCTCGGCGGCGGGCGGGTTGCGACAACCTTCCCGCCGCTTTTGCATGGGGCCAAATAGGACAATCCAATTGACCGCTAAACCGTTTCGCCATCATGCATATGGGCTAGAATGACTCTGGCATTTATGTAGCTAAAACCAATGAGAGGCAAGGTAGCGGGAATGGCTGAGATGACGCTCGAGGGTGTGGACGCTCGTCCCGAGGACTCTGCGTTTGCCCTGGGCCGCGTGCATTCGATTGAGACGATGGGAACGGTCGATGGACCCGGCATCCGCTTTGTGGTGTTTGTTCAGGGCTGCCCCATGCGCTGTGCGTATTGCCACAACCCCGACACCTGGTCGGTTAACGGCGGCACCATGGTGACCGTCGAGCACCTGATGGACGAGTTCCAGAGCAACCATGAGTTTTACCGCAGCGGCGGTATTACGGTGTCCGGCGGCGAGCCGCTCCTGCAGCCCGCGTTTTTAGCCGACCTGTTCCGCGCCATGCACAATAACCCCGATGGTCGCGTGCATACCTGCTTGGATAGTTGCGGCTATGCGTTCGATCCCGCGCACCCCGAGAAGTTCGATGCCGTACTCAACGAGACCGATATGGTACTGCTCGACATTAAACACGCCGATCCTGTCGAGCATAAAAAGCTGACCGGTTGCGATCCCGCACGCATTCTGGCGTTTGGTGATGAGCTCGCGCGCCGCAAGATTAAGGTCGTTATCCGCCACGTGGTGGTGCCCGGCATTACCGATACGGCTGAGGAGTGCGAGAAGCTCGGTCGTCTGATCGCTCCATGGCATAACGTGGTCGGTCTGGAAATGCTGCCGTATCACACGATGGGTGTCGTCAAGTACGAGCAGCTGGGGATTCCCTATAAGCTCGAGGGCGTTCCACAGATGGATACCGCGCGCATGCCCGAGCTGCGCAATGCCGTCATGATGGGCATGAAAAAGCGCCGCGCGGAACTCAAAAACGCCATCGGCTAGCGTGCCATTTGGATAAATACGCTTGTGGTTTCTTTAAAGACACCTTAAACGCCGCTGAATATCTTTGGAAAGAAATGCCTGCTCGGTATCATACTGCTCGTATATAAACGGTGGCAGTCAGGAGACCACGTGCGAAACATCGCATCGCGGGACGAGTATGTGCCGCAGCATGGCAGCAGATATAAGACGAAGGGCACGTCTTCGCGTGGCCTTGCCGGCGCTCGCATCCGCGTGAGGAAGATTGCCGCCATTGGGATGCTAACGTCGGCGGTTATTATCCTCGGAATTACCGTTAAAACCTACGCCTCGGAGCGAACGGTGCGCCCAGATGCGTCAACGGTACGGCTGCAAAACGAGAAGGTTTCAAAGTCCAAAGCGTCGGCAGATCAAGCTCTGTCGACGGCAGATCTCAAGACGAGACTTTCGAAGGCGGACTTCAACGATATCCCTTCGGGTGATACCGTTCGGACCTTCTCGTTGGTGGATAACAAGACTCCTGCCTTGGAGGATGAGAGCCTTGCCTCGCTTCAGGATGCCCTGTGTCGGGCGCAGGAGCTGGGCGATGTGGGTGTAGTGTTCTACGACCTATCGAGCGGTAGGGGCGTGACGTATAACGCCGATGTCGAGGTGTATGGAGCGAGCAGCTACAAAGCGCTGTATGCGCTCTATATTTGCGAGACGTTGGTCGAATCGGGGCAGGTGTCGCTCGATGGGCCTTTAGCCACGTATGGTGGTTACAGCATGGGCTGGCAGACAGTGCGTGACCTTATCGAGGCCGCGGTCGTCAACTCGGACAACGATTCGTTTATCGCGTTACGCGCGGCGTTTGACCATGATGGCTATGAGGATTGGATTGCCAATCTGGGTGTTAATGACGAAACGGCACTGAATCCGATGAGTGATTTTCCGACCTACTGCCCGCGCACTTCTGCGAGGTTATGGCGTGAGATGAGCGAGTATCTGAGCATGGATACCGAGACTTCACAGTGGTTGTCGGGCCTTCTGGCATCAACATCGCGCTCGTTTATTCGCGATGGCATTGCGGACGACCAAGCCTTGGTGCGCAATAAGGCAGGCTGGATTAGCGAGGATGGTTGCTATTCGACATGCGATGCGGGCCTCATCGATGTCGACGGCGACACCTACATTATGAGCATCATGACATCGATGCCGTGGAGCGACCGCTCGAGCGAGGCTACGGCTGCGATTGCAAAGGCTCTGTTTGATACGCGAGCTGCACTGGCCTAGCGTGTTCGTTTGACGAGGTCAAACAAAATGCTGGTACCATACCGTGGTTGAGAATTTCGTATAGGTTTGGGGAATGGCATGGCTACCATCGCGATTATCGGTGCGCTCGAAAAAGAGATCATGCAGATTAAGGAAGAGCTGAGCGACGTTTGCGAGGCACAGGAGGCAGGCTTGACCGTTGTGAGCGGTGAGTTCGACGGCCTGACGCTTGTCGCCACAACGGCGGGCATGGGCACGGTGAACGCCGCTGCTGCGACGCAGCACCTCATTAGCAAGTATGCTCCACAGGCCGTTGTGCTCTCGGGTATCGCGGGCGGTTTGAACCCCAAGCTCCATATCGATGACGTGGTCATCGGCAAACGCCTGCGCTATCTGGATACCGATACCGCGCTTATCGCCGAGTCTGCACCGGGGCTCGAGGAGTTTGGCTCGACGCCTGCGCTGGTCGATATTGCTGCCGATGTGCTTGCTGAGCATGGGTTTGTTGATGCTTCGACAAATGCAGCCGCTTCGAACAAGGGCGCCAAGCAGTTCCTGGTCGGTACGATTGCCACGGGTAACCGCTTTGTGACGGGCACCGCCATGCGCAACGACGCTATCGAGGCGACACATGCCGATTGTGTCGGCATGGAGGGCGCGGCAATTGCCCATGTCGCAACTAAAAATGGTGTCGATTGCCTGGTGCTGCGCGCTATCAGCGATAATTGTGACGAGGCGTACGATGCGATTTGCGACCGCGAGTTCGACCTGTTCGAGTATGCCCGTACCGCGAGTGGCATTACGCTCGATATCGTTCGCCGTATCGCTGCTATTTATTAGCGCGCTCTTTTGTAAGAACCTACGACCAAGGAGTGTCCATGGCCGATTCCATTAACTACCAGCTTGCCAAGTTCGTTGCCAGCTATGGCAAGGTTTCGCAGATTCCCGAGTCCACCTGCCCCGAGGTGAGCTTCGTCGGCCGCTCCAACGTGGGCAAGTCGTCGATCATGAACAAGCTTTTTGGCCGCAAGAATCTCGTCAAGGTTTCGAGCACGCCGGGCAAGACGAGCAACATCAACTTCTTTGAGGCTGACGACGTGCACTTCGTCGACCTGCCGGGCTATGGTTTCGCCCGTCGTTCCAAGGCCGAGCGCGACCGTTGGGCAGAACTTATCGGCGACTTCTTCGACTCGGAGCGCAGCTTTAACTTGGTTGTATCGCTGGTGGACATTCGCCACGATCCCAGTAAGCTCGACCATGACATGATTGACTACCTGCAGGGCAACGAGTTCAACTTTATCGTCTGCCTCACCAAGGCCGACAAGCTCAGCCGCACCCAGCAGGCCCGCCAGGCAGCGGCCATCAAAAAGCAACTCAACGTTCCGGCCGAGAACGTGATCATCACAAGCTCCCAGACCGGCACCGGCATCGACGAACTCAAGCGCCGCATTGCCGAGGCCTGCCTCTAGTAAGGGCTCTTGGCAGGCAATAGTTTGCATCTATCTATATCACCCCAGTGATAGTTATTGGTACACTATCGCTGGGGTGATATTTTTGTTTGGAGGTCGATATGGAGCTTTGGCACGGGTCGGAGGTTGTTGTCGAGCATCCGTCGTTGGGTAAATGCAGACAATTCAATGACTATGGGTGTGGGTTTTATTGCACGCCACATGAGGAAATGGCAATGGAGTGGGCATGTCGGACCGAGTCCGATGGTATCGCGAATCGATATGAGCTCGATATGGATGGCCTTGCGGTCTTAGACTTGGAGTCCGGGGAGTTTTCAATTCTCAATTGGCTTGCGATTTTGGCTAACAATAGGGAGTTCAATGTTTCGACACCGCTGGCGCGCGAAGGACTTCGCTATCTGCTGGATAACTGCCTGATTGATATTTCTCCCTATGACGTAATTCGAGGTTATCGCGCCGACGATTCCTACTTTTCGTTTGCAAGACAGTTCGTTAACGGCATGATCTCGCTTAGGCAGCTGCAACTCATTATGCGTTTGGGCGATTTGGGCATTCAATATGCGCTTATGAGTGAGCGTGCGTTCTCGGCGATTAAGTTCCGCGATTGGAAGCAGGCTTCGGGAGCTGAGTTTTATCCCAAACGATTTGAGCGAGAACAGAACGCTCGACGAAAGTACCTGGATACGGTAAACGGATTTGACTCTGATGGTGTCGACATTAGGGATTTGATGGCAGGGAGGGTTGATTTAAATGATCCAAGAGTTAACGGATCGTGGGCCGAGTAGGACATATCCCGTCTATTACCTTGAGGACGCAATGAACAACCTCGGGGATTGCTTCGACTATGCCGTTAACGATTACGGAGCAGAAGGATCGGAAGTTGCTGAACTCTTTTGCCTGAGCGGCGTAGCTCGCGAGTTCGAACGCGGCAACGCATGGGTAGTGTCGGGAAAGTCGGGCGTTGAACTATTTGCGCTTATCGCCGAAAGGTCGGGCTATCAATCAAGGCCGATGCCAAATCGAACCTACCGATTCGAAAAGACACCGGAATATTGGACAGGCTGGATATTGGCATACCTTCAGTGGCGCCTAGGAGAGTCTTTCGAAGATTTGCTGCATGTCGTTCCATTCGATGTGCTACGCAGTCTGTACTACCCCTGGCACGAAGCCTCGGAGGAACGCGTGGCTCGCCTCGTCTGCGATATGGCGAAAAAAGCGTCCAGGCAAACCAAGCTTGCGTTAGCAAGAAAGAGGCTCAAGAAAACCCAACAAGATCTGGCATACGAATCGGATGTGTCACTCCGCTCAATCCAAATGTACGAGCAGCGCCAGAGAAACATCAATGAAGCTTCGGTAACAAGCGTAAGAGCCATAGCAAAAGCCCTCCACTGCAACATCGAAGACCTCCTAGAACCAGTCTTCGAATACAAAGAAACCAGCGCCGCCTAAAGGGGATTCTGGCCACTGATTGCTCAACTTGTGGTTCACCAAGGGCAATTTGAGCAGCGAAGTCGGCTGTCTCGTTGGAGCGTGCAGGCCTTGTTGATATTTAAATCCGCTTTCATATTGAAATGCCCCGCCAAGCTAAAGTGCTCGGCGGGGCATTTTTCGATTGACGATGCTGCCAGGGGTTGAGTTTTAATATATCGCGAGTAAGAGGCGTCTGAATTTAGTAATCAAAGAAAAATTATTCAATTCGAGCGCTTAGCCAGTACTCTCCATTCGAAGCTACGATTGCATACGTAATTCCATTTTTGACAGTTGGCGTATCTACGCAGGCAGCACCAACTTCCTTGGCGTCTGAAAACGAAAGTGTTGGATCGATTGCTTGTATAGTTGCCAATGCTGTCGCCGCGGCATAGTCGGAGTTTTCGAAGTACATGACTATGTTTTTGAAGCAGTTTTCGGATCCAAGATAGCTGAGTAGCACCGGGTTACTCGAGTCCGAAAAGAAGCCTCCAATACCGGCAATCTTTGAACCGTTTTTGATCTGAAGTTCGAGCCCCATGCCGCTATCGTCTAGTTCGTAATCCGCATTCATGCTGCTGCAATTGGGGATATCGGAGAATTCCTCGTTAAGTCGATCAATAAAGCCTTTTGGGGAAATTGAAAACTTTCCGTCGCCAAGAAAAGATGTGATTTCCTTCTCGTTGCGGGTGTCAACGACCTCTCCGCATTTTTCGCATTCTCGTATTTCCTTTGAGGTGGCGTCCACGTAGTCAACTTCGGTAGTCCACGAGCCCGGTTGATGCCCAAGGGGTTCCCCCTCGGTTTTACCGCAGCGTTGACAGGTCTTCGGAACCGTGCACGTTGCTTCTTCCCATTCGTGTCCAAGCGGTTCCCCCTCGGTTTTGCCGCAACTTTTACATGTGCGAGGGCTTGTACAGGTTGCATTGGCCCATAGCTTGTGAGTGCAAAACAACTGAGGAAACATCATGGGCAAACTGAAGATGATGACAACTGCCACGGCAGCTGCGATTGCCGCTCGTTTTTTATTGCCTAATTTATGAATGGCCCGCGTTAGAAGTGAGTCGTTTTCTTCATTTTTGCGTGCGCCGTCATCTTCGTTTGATGGCGGAATTTCAGAGGAGGGGGTGTCGCTAGCACCATCAGAAAACTGCTCGGCTTTGAAATCTGGCTTCCGTTCGTCGGACTCACTGAGTGCCTTTTCCTCGTCGGGCTCCTTCATCTCGTCATTCATGTTTATCGAGGCTCCTTCCTAGCTATGAATCTGCAATGGGCATTTTTGATAAGCGGAATGGCTGGTGACATAAATATATCCCAGTTTGGGATATATCAAAATGGAATATAGCGTAAACGGCATGAACGTTGATGCTAACAGGACATGCGGAAAATGCCTTTCCCAGATTCGTCGGGAGCAAGGTATCACTCAGGTTGAACTCGCAAAGAAACTGGGGGTACCTCAGTCGTTCATCTCAAAGGTCGAGACCGGGGAACGCAGCCTTAGGGTTTATGAGCAGTTTGTCTATGCGGATGCACTCGGAATTACTGTTGAGACGCTAGTACGTAAACTTGGGGCTGTTTTGAGTAGCGAAGATAATTAGATGACGCCACGCATCGATCATCAATTAGAAATTAAAACAGAGCTATAGGGTGAATGAGATGCTGGGAAGTGCGCCTTTATCAAATAGAAGCTAAAAAATCAGCCCGGCGACTTTCCAGAGCGTAGGTCCCTGTGGCCGCCGCCAGTGAAGTTAACGTAGGGGAGGCCAGAGGCTTTGCCCCCAAATCTTTCCGTATCGTGAAGGCTCCTTGTCCGTTACTCCGAAGGAACGCAATATTAAAAGTGAATGCGACTATCCTGTCGAGGCTGCGCAGGCCCCCTTGGGGCTTCCCCTGAAACCAATCCGCCGATCGATTGCCCCCGGCGCGCGAAGCGCACGACGGGGCAATTCATGATCGAGGACGTTTTCAGGGGAAGCCCCAAGGGGACCGGTGAGAGCAGTGAGGCAGGACGCTACAGGTATTCGATCTGGGCGCCTTCCGTGTCGCACGTCAGAATATGCGTATCACACTTAGGGAACTGCTCGCGCAGCTTGACCTGCAGGAACTTTGCCACGATGGTATCGTCGGTCACAGCCATGAGGGTCGAGCCCGAGCCGCTAATCCAGATGGTCTTAGCGCCGCCGTTAAGGCAGGTGTCGCGCACGGCGTTGTAGTCGGGAATCAGGCGGCGACGATAGGGCTCCTGAATGCGGTCGTCATTGGCGGCGGCAATCAGGTTGAGGTCACCGGTCTCCAAGCCGCGCGTCATACCGGCGATGCGGCCCATTTGCCATACGGCGGTGGAGAGTGGAATCTCCTGCGGCACGACCTTGCGCGCCTCGCTCGTATGTACCTCGTAGGGCGGAATCACGGTAATAAAACGCAAGCGATCGCTCACCTCGTAGCGCAGACATTGGGGGAGCGAATCGGTCGGCGTAAAGGAGCAGACGGCGCCGCCAAGGATGGCGGGAGCGACGTTATCAGGATGCCCCTCGACTTCGGTGGCAATGCGAACAAGCTCGGCACGGTCGACGGTGTGGCCCGTCAGTGCGGCGGCTGCCATGATGCCGGCGACGACGCAGGTGGAGCTGGAGCCCAGGCCGCGGGCGACGGGCACGTCGGTCTGGATGTCGATGGCAACGGGGAAGGCCGGCTCGCCCCATGCGGCCAGCGCATCGACAAAGCTCACATAGACCAGGTTATTCTCGTTTTGGAACTCCTTGGGGCAGCCCGTGATGGTGAGCTTGTCGGCGCGCTCGAAGGTGAAGTGCGAGTAAAGGCTGACGGCCATGCCGAGGGTGTCGTAGCCGATGCCTAGGTTGGCGCTGGTTGCTGGGACGGTGATTTTGATCATGTGGGTCCTCCTGGGCGGGTCTGGCCGTTTAGTTCGCTGCTCGGGCAGTCCTGGCTCGCTCGGAAAGCACATTAAGTGCTTTCCGGCTCGTGCGGAACTCGCGACGAACTAAACGGCCAGACCCGCTCGCATGCTCGTCATTATCCCGAAAGCTAAATAAAAAGAAGGTGCGCCGGCTTTCGCCGGCGCCTTATAAGGGGTTTTAGTTGGTAGTCATCTTTTTTGCTGCAGACTCGACGTAGTTGGCCATGTCGGCTACGTCGCAGACGTCTTCGAAGCGGACAGGCTTGGACTCAAGCTCGGCGAGTTGGACCGGGGCGACCGTGTTGGTGGCCTGCTCGAGTACACGCATAGCCTCAAAATCATCCTCGGGAACGTCGAGGCCCAGGGCGTCGCAGCAGGCGCGCGGGAACTTGTAGGGGCTGGCGGTCGAAAGCAGCACGCGAGCCTTGGCGCCCTCGGCGGGAGCGACCTTTTCAAAGACGTGATAGCCGCAAGCGGTGTGCGGGTCGATCACGTAGCCGTTGGCGTCCCAGCAACTCTTGATGGCAGCGCGGACCTCGTCCTCGCTGGCCCAGCCGCAGCCAAAGACGCTCTGAATCTTGGCCAGCAGCTCGGCGGGTACCTCGTAGCGACCGGTCTGTGCCAACTGCTCCATAAGGCCGGCAACGAGTTCGCAGTCGCCATCGGACAGGAAGTACAGCATGCGCTCCAGGTTAGAGCTGATGAGGATGTCCATCGACGGCGAGATGGTCGTGAAGAACGGGCGGTTACGGTCGTAGACGCCGGTGGTCAGGAAGTCGGCAAGCACGTTGTTCTTGTCGCTCGCGACGATGAGCTTGGCGACGGGCAGGCCCATGCGCTTGGCGTAGTAGCCGGCCAAGATATCGCCAAAGTTGCCGGTGGGCACACAGAACTCTACGGCGTCGCCAGCCTCGATAGCGCCGGCGCGCAGCAGCTGCGCATAGGCGGCAAAGTAGTAGACGACCTGCGGTACCAGACGGCCGACATTGATAGAGTTGGCGCTCGAAAGCACCGTGCCGGCGGCTTCCAGGCGCTCGGCAAGCTCCTTATCGGCAAAGATGCGCTTGACGGCGCTCTGGGCGTCGTCAAAGTTGCCGCGGATGCCGCAGACGGCGACGTTGTCGCCCTCCTGCGTGGACATCTGCAGGTTCTGGACGCGGCTAACCTTGCCCTCGGGATAAAAGACGGTGATGCCCGTGCCCGGAGCGTCGGCAAAACCGGCGAGCGCAGCCTTGCCCGTGTCGCCCGACGTGGCGGTGACGATCATGATGCGCTCGGCGCCGCCGTCCTTGGCGGAAGTGCGGGCCATCAGACGGGGGAGCATCTGCAGGGCGACGTCCTTGAAGGCGCTTGTAGGGCCGCCAAAGAGTTCCATCACATAGGCCTGAGGGGCGTCAACACCCGGCGCAGCGTCGAGTTTGACGAGCGGCGTAACCTCTTCACTCGCGAACGTGCCGCGGTATGCCTCGTCGACACACGCCGAAATTTCTTCGGCCGTGTAATCATTCAGTAACATTCCCAACACATCTTGAGCGATTTCAAAGTACGATTTATCTGCAAGCGAGCTGATATCGACCCGCTGGGTGCCAAGCTCGTCCGAGACAAACAAACCCCCGTCGGGAGCGATGCCGGTGCGGATTGCCACCTTACTTGAGCACGATAAAGTGCGTCCTCGTGTACTATGATAAGTTCCCATATAACACTGCTCCTCGGATGCCTTGGTCCCAATCGGTGAAACCATGGTATCAGAGCGCGCAAAATAGGTTCGCAGAGGCTTTTTAGAAAGGTAACCTCCAGCCCATGATTAAGATTGCCAAGTTTGGCGGCTCGTCGGTCGCCGACGCCGAACACTTCAAGAAGATCAAGGCCATCGTCGATGCTGACCCGGCTCGCCGTTTTGTGGTGGTTTCCGCCTGTGGTCGCCGCTTTAAGGGCGACACCAAGGTGACCGACCTGCTCTACCTGGTTAACGCGCACGTTAAGTACCACGTGTCGTGCGAGGAGCTGCTCGAGGACATCGGCCAGCGCTATTTTGATATCGCTGACGAGCTGGAGCTCACCTATCCCATCCGTGAGGAGTTCGCGGCTTTTGCCGAGCGCGCCCGCTCGGGCGGTTACTCCACCGAGGAGCTCGTGAGCCGCGGCGAGTACTTCACCGCTCGCCTGATGGCCGAATACCTGGGTCTGCCGTTCCTGGACGCCGCGACGGTTGTGGCGTTCCATCACGACGGTACGCTCAGCATGAATCGCACCTCCGAGCTGGTGCAGGAGTACGGCCAGCAGGGCGGCTTTGTTATGCCCGGTTTCTACGGCGCGACGCGTGAGGGCCAGATCAAGCTGCTCGACCGTGGTGGCGGCGATATTTCCGGCTCAATCCTGGCCAAGTGCCTGGGCGCCGACCTGTACGAGAACTGGACCGACGTTTCGGGCTTCTATTCTGCCGATCCTCGCATTGTTCCCGAGGCTCAGCCCATTGCGCGCGTTACCTACGAGGAGCTGCGCGAGCTTTCGTACATGGGTGCGAGCGTTCTGCACGAGGAAGCTGTGTTCCCCGTGCGCGAGGCTGGCATTCCGCTGGTCATCAAGAACACCAACGCGCCGCAGGACCCCGGCACCATCATTAGCGAGACGGCCGATGAGGGCGAGGCCGAGCCCATCATTACCGGCGTGACCGGCAAGCGCGGTTTTGTCGCCATCAACGTGGCTCGTGACCGTACCAAGCCCCGTGTCGGCTTTATGCGCCGCGCACTTTCGGTGTTCGAGCGCTATGACGTTTCCGTCGAGCACATGCCCACCGGTGTCGACCGCTTTGGCGCCGTGGTGCAGGAGAAGGATGTGCACGATTCGCTGTACTCGCTCGTGGGCGACATCCAGCAGGAGGTCGAACCGCTCGAGATCGAGGTTGTCGAGGGCTTGGCGCTCATCGCGACCGTCGGCCGTAACCTGCGCGGCCGCGCAGGTATCTCGGGCCATCTGTTTGGCATGCTTGGCCAGGCCGGCGTGAGCGTGCGTATGATTTCGCAGAGCTGCGACGAGATCAACATCATTATCGGTGTCGAGGAGAAGGACTTCGACCTAGCGATTCGGACCATTTACCGTGCCTTCTCCGATGAGAACGGCATTGTGAAGGTCTCCGACCTGGAGGCTTCCGCGCCGGTCGATCCCGCTCTGGCTGCGCTCCACAAGTAGCTGCTATCTCGCTAGATTTTTGGGAGTTGCCTCAAAATCTACGGCGGGGCGTTTCGTTTCGGTTTCGTTTCGACGGGGCGGGTTTCGTGCCCGCCCTGTTCTTGTATACACTGGCAACAATAATCGGCCTGCTCGGCGTGCGGGCAAAAGCCACAACCTTTAAAGGGGGAAGCATGAAACAGTACACGGTTGCTATTTTGGGCGCGACGGGAGCCGTGGGCACCCAGATGCTTGAGTGCCTCAACGAGCAGGAGTTCCCGGTCGGCAAGCTCAAGCTGTTGGCAAGTGCACGCTCCGCGGGCAAAACCGTTGAGTTCCGCGGCGAGCAGATCGTGATTGAGGAAGCTTGCCCCGAGGCCTTTGAGGGCTGCGACATCGTGCTCGGCGCTGCCGGCGACGATATCGCTAAGGAGCTGCTGCCCGAGGCCGTCAAGCGCGGAGCCGTCGTGGTCGACAACAGCCACGCCTTCCGCATGGATCCCGAGGTGCCGCTGGTCGTGCCCGAGATCAATGCCGACGATATCAAATGGCATCACGGCCTTATCGCCAATCCCAACTGCGCGACCATCATCGGCCTGGTTCCCACGTGGCCGCTGCATCAGCTTGCCGGCGTGAAGCGCATGATCGTCTCGACGTATCAGGCGGCTTCTGGTGCCGGCGCTCCCGGTATGGCCGAGCTCGAAGCGCAGCT
The DNA here is from genome assembly GCA_052346145.1 of Collinsella sp. GTDB lineage: Bacteria > Actinomycetota > Coriobacteriia > Coriobacteriales > Coriobacteriaceae > Collinsella. The sequence continues at coordinate 6,409 of DAWDVX010000025.1, read as the reverse complement.
TGCTGCCCTGGGCCGTGGCGAGGAGATTCCCGAGCCGCGCGCATTTGCCGCCCAGCTGGCGAGCAACCTGATTCCGCAGATTGGCGGCGTCAAGGAGGAGGGCTTTACCTCCGAGGAGATGAAGCTACAAAACGAGGGCCGCAAGATTATGCACCTGCCCGAGCTGCGCGTGAACTGCACCTGCGTGCGCGTGCCCGTGCTGCGTTCGCACTCCGAGAGCATTACGCTCGAGTTTGAGCGCGATATTACGGTCGAGGAGGCCCGTGCTGCGCTGGCTGCCGCTCCGGGCGTGAAGCTGGTTGACGACATGAGCGCCGAGGATGCGCACGACCGCTTCCCCATGCCGATGGATACCTCCGACCAGGACCTGATTTGGGTCGGCCGCGTGCGTCGCGACATCTCGAACCCCGAGGCTGCGCGCGGCATCACCTTCTGGTGCTGCGGCGATCAAATCCGTAAAGGCGCGGCAACCAACGCCGTCCAGATCGCTAAGCTGCTCTGCGAGTAGCGGTGGACCTGTCCGGCGGGGGTCGGGCTTAGTTTTCAGAACGTCCTCGACCATGTGTGGCGCCTTGTCCTGCTCCTTCGGAGCCGCGGACAAGGCGCCACACTGGTCTGCGGAGTGTTCTGAAAACTAAGCCCGGCCCCCGCCTGCGGTGACTCGGCTGCGAGCGGCCTGCGATGGGGCCGTTGTTGGCTGGGGCCGCTGGGCTGATGTGAGGGCACGTGGCCGTTGCGGGCCCTGGCCCCGGCGGCGGCCTCGGCGCTTTGCGCCTGCTGCCTGCGGGGACTTTGGGGTCGTGCGGCAGCTGCGGCGCTGCGCGCCTGCTGCCTTGGGTGACTTTGGGGTCGATTGGGGTTGTCTGCACAATTCGCGGTATTATGTTGCGGAGTTTTGAAAGGAGCCGCTGGTGGTCACGACGACATTTGCCTCGCCTTTGGGCGAAATCTTGCTTGCCGCTGATGGCCGCGGTCTGACGGGGCTTTGGTTTGAGGGACAGGAGCACTTTGGCTCTACACTGCTCAAAGAAGATGCGGAGCACGTTGAAGGTGCCGATGCGGTTTCCGGTATTGGTGGCATATCGTCGGTGAGTCCGGCAAATGGTGCGGCTTCTTCGGTGCTTGAGCGTTCGTGGGCTTGGCTGAATGCTTATTTTGCAGGGCAGGAACCTCGGTTTACGCCGCCGTTGCATATGATTGGCACGGCATTTCAGCGTGAGGTTTGGTTTGAGCTGCTCTCTATCCCGCGTGGCGAGGTCGCTACGTATGGCGAGATCGCTCAGCGCGTTGCGGCTCGACATCGTGTGCCGGGAAACGAGGCACCTGTTGTGTCTCCTCGTGCGGTGGGGGCTGCGGTTGCGCGTAATCCCATTTCGATTATCGTGCCGTGCCATCGCGTGGTGGCGGCCGACGGCTCGCTTAACGGATATGCCGGCGGGCTCGATCGCAAGGAGTGGCTACTTCGGCTCGAGGGTGCGTACGAGGGGTAACGCTCGAGTACTTTGCCTGAAGTAGCCGACTTCGACCAAAGCTCGCTCGAGTTCGCTTTGATCAGAGCACTTAAGACCCTTGTTTTCTGTCAATAGTGCTATCTGTTCGTTGATGGATATCCACGACTTCTGGTATTTCATTTAAGCCTCTTGATATAAAAAGAGCTGGAGTTGCGCATCGTTGAGAGGCTTTCCAGCTTTAGAGACATAAAATTATAAGATACGATGACCTGCGTCAAGGAAGCTGCCAGATGACCTTGGAGCGGCTGATTGCCTGGACTAAAACCTGATGCGCGGGACGGCGCCCCACGCTATTCAGCGCGCTTGATAGGATGACGGACCACAGTCTTAAGTTTCTCCGGTGCACATTTGCGTGGATCGGAGAGATAGATTTCGTGATGTAAACGGGAGTCTGAGAAGTCGGGGACATAGCCCTGCTCGGTCATGTATTCATGCATAGCGTTTACGGTCGCCGGTTCGTTGTCGTAGGGCCCGGTGTGCATGCATTGAACGCAGAGACCCTCGTCAACTTTAAGCAGCTCGACGGCGGAAAAGTCCAGTTTCTTCTTGGTCGTGGCTTCCGCGACTGCCCAGTCAAAGTCATCTTGGGTGACGAAATCGGGCAGGCGGATGCACGAGATAAAGTTGAAATCGTCCTTGCGTACATAATCGATGTCGCCGCTCGGGGAGTCTTGCCACCAGAAACCCTCGAGCGGCGGTACCACAAAGTCGAAATAGCCCTCGATACTCCTTGAGCCTTTCTTCGACATCTTGACGGTATAGGCGATGCCGTAAAGTAGCGGCAGGGCGTTTTGATACTCGCCACCTTCGGTATTTGGGTTGCCCTTTCCGCGAACGGCAACGTAGCTCATAGGCGGGACAGTTACGATACTCGGCTTGCTTGCAGGTTTGTAGAGCTCCTTGCATTCCTTCTTAAAGTCGAACGTCATGTTGGCCGCCTTTCTGCGTATTGGCCTGCTTAGATAGCTGAATCATATCATAGAAACGAACAACTGTTCGAATGATTTGGCTGACAGATTGAGATGCGTGCGTTGTGTTTGGCGGTCGGCCTGACCCCGTCGATGATGTCTCTGCCTTCCCGGCGCCCGTCTGCGTTCCCCGTTTTCCCATATAAAACCTACCAAAATAAACCTGTCCCTTTTTGGTCGGTGCGAAATGGGTAATACTAAAGAGTTATCCGACCAGATGGGAACCGATCGATGGCCTATATCGAATTCAAAGACGTCATCAAAGCATACGGCGAGGGCGACGCCCGCATTCACGCGCTCGACGGCGCGAGTTTTACGGTCGAGCGCGGCGAGCTCGCCATCATTCTGGGTGCTTCGGGTGCCGGCAAGACCACGGCGCTCAACATCTTGGGCGGCATGGATACGGCGACTTCCGGCACCGTGACGGTGGACGGGCGCGACGTGAGCTCTGCTAACGAGGCGCAGCTCGTGGAATACCGACGCGCCGACGTCGGCTTTGTCTTCCAGTTCTACAATCTGGTCCCCAACCTGACGGCGCTCGAAAACGTCGAGCTCGCGGCACAGATTTGCCCCGATTCGCTCGATGCCGAGCAAACGCTTCATCAGGTTGGCCTGGGCGACCGCCTCGCTAACTTTCCGGCGCAGCTTTCGGGCGGCGAGCAGCAGCGCGTGTCCATTGCCCGCGCACTGGCCAAGAACCCCAAGCTGCTTCTGTGCGACGAGCCCACGGGCGCGCTTGACTACAAAACCGGCAAGCAGATCTTGCAGCTGTTGCAGGATACCTGCCGCAAGCAGGGCATTACGGTCATCATCATCACGCACAACTCCGCGCTGGCGCCCATGGCCGATCGCCTGATCCGCTTTAAGAACGGTCGCGTGGAGAGCGAGACGGTCCAGCAAAATCCCGTGCCTATCGAGACGATCGAGTGGTAGCGCCCATGGACCAAGACCGCCAAAACAGCCTACGCCGCGACGCGCAGAACACGGAGCGCGAGCAGGATTTTACGACCTACCGCACTGCCCAAAGCTCAAACGATATGGTGCCGACGGTTTTTCGCCGTGGCATCTACCGCACAATCCGAGGCAGTCTTAAGCGCTTTTTGTCAATCGTGGTCATCACCGCGCTTGGCGTGAGCGTGATGTGCGGCCTTAAGGCGGGTTGCGAGGACCTGTGTGATTCGGTTGATGCCTACTTCGACCAGCAAAATGTCTATGACATTAACGTGCAGTCGACCTATGGCCTGACTGACGATGATCTCGACGCCATACAAGAGGTCGATGGCGTCGAAACGGCCGAGGGCATCTACACCGAGACCGCCTACACCGCCGTGGGTACAACGCGCGAGCGCGTGGTCGTGCAGAGTCTCTCCAAGGAGAACATCGATCAGCCGGTGCTCGTGAACGGCGATTTGCCCGAGAGCGCCGATGAAGTCGCGGTGACTTCGAAGTTCCTGAAGGCATCGGGCAAGAAAATCGGCGATACGGTGAGTTTTGCCGCCAATGACGCGAGCTCGTCGAACCAAAGCGCCAAGGATCAGTTTGCCGCGGGCGATTACACCATAACGGCCGAGGTCCTCGACCCCACTGATGTAAGTTCTGACTCGACAGTCAACGCCTTTCGCGCTGCTTCGGCGGCGGACTATAAGTTCTATGTGAGCGAGGACGCCGCGACATCTTCTTCCTACTCCGCGGTCCACGTGATCGTCGAGGGAGCCAAGAGCCTCAACTCCTATTCGGATTCCTACGCGGCAAAGATCAATGAGGTCAAGGGCAATATCGAGAAGATCCGCGAGGAGCGTGAGAAGGCGCGCGCCCAGGAGCTGACGGTCGACACGCCGGCGAGCTTGGACGCGGCTGAGCGTCAGGCGAATATGCTCTTTGGGATTGAGCAGGACAACATCAATCGCATGGCCGAGGGCAGCGACGAGCGTGCGCAGGCGCAAGCCGACCTGGATCAGCGTCGCGCCGCCGCCGATCAACAGTTTGCCGATGCCCGCGCCGAGCTTTCCGATCTGGGCGAATGCACCTGGTACATCCAGGACCGCGGCAACATCGCAAGCTACTCGAGCGTGGAGAGCGACAGCTCGTCAATTGAGGCCATCGCCACGGTGTTCCCGTTCATCTTCTTTATCGTCGCCGTGCTCATCAGCCTTACCACCGCCACGCGTATGGTCGAGGAGGAGCGCACGCTCATCGGCCTGTATAAGGCACTCGGTTATTCGCGCGGACGCATCCTGTCCAAATACGTGGACTATGCGCTGTGGGCTTGTCTGATCGGCGGCGTGCTCGGCAACATCATCGGATTTGTGGGCCTGCCGCTGTTCCTGTTTACGGTGTTCGACGACATGTACTCACTGCCCCAGATGCTGCTTTCGTACGACATCGTGTCCTCGATCGTTTCGGTGGCGCTGTTTGCCGTGGGCGTGGTGGGCGCCACGATTATCGCCTGCCGCCACGAGATGGCCGAGACCCCGGCCTCGCTTATGCGTCCCAAGGCCCCGCGCGCTGGCTCGCGCATCTTGCTCGAGCGCATCGGCTTTATCTGGCGCCGCATGGGCTTTTTGAACAAGGTCGCTGCACGCAACCTATTCCGCTATAAAAAGCGCGCCTTTATGACCATCTTTGGCATCGCGGGTTGCACCGCGCTTGTGATCTGCGGTATGGGTATTCGCGACACGTCGGTCGCGCTTTCGCCCAAGCAGTACGGCCACATCACACGCTACGATCTGCTGGCGGTCGCCAATCCCGACGATTTTTCGCAGACGTGCGCGGCGCTCGACGAGCGAAGCGCGGTCAAGGATTCCGGTGTGACCGTAACTTCGACGCTGCCGATCATGACCGACAACGTCACCTTTACATTCGGCGGAAAGAGCGAGACCGTGCAGCTGATCGTGGTGCCCGATGACCGCACGAACGATCTGGACGACTATGTTCGCCTTGAGGATGAGTCCAAAGAGCCACTGTCTTTGCGTGACGGTGACGTGTATCTGAGTAAGAGTTCACAGCTGGTGCTGGGGATTCAACCGGGCGATACGGCGCACGTCCACGATTCGTCACTCAACGTCGCCAAGGTCAAGGTCAGCGACATTTCGCTTAACTATCTGGGCAACACGCTTTACATGACGCAGAGCACCTATGAGCGCGCGTTTGGGCGCAGCGTTCGCCTCAATGGCATCTTTGCGCTGCTCAAGGGTTCGTCGGCCGACCAGATTGCGTTTAGCAAGAAGCTTAAGAGTGACGGCTGGCTTTCGATTTCGAGCACGGCCGAGCATTGGGAGAACTTTGAGGCGAACTTCACTATTATCAATTCCGTCGTGGTGCTCGTGACCTTTATGGCGGCGTGCCTGTCGTTTGTGGTGGTGTTTACGCTGTCCAACACGAATATCTCCGAGCGCGAGCGCGAGCTGGCGACCATCAAGGTGCTTGGTTTCCGCCGTGGCGAGGTGCACCATTACGTCAACAAGGAGACGTTGATCCTCACGGCAATTGGCGCCGCGCTGGGCGTGCCACTGGGCGGCTTGCTGGCCGAGAGTTTTACGTACATTTTGCAGATGCCGTCGCTGTACTTTGATGTTGAGGTCGAGCCGCTAAGCTACGTGCTCGCCGTGGTGCTTTCCTTTGGCTTTACGTTTATCGTCAACCTCGCCACCAATCGTACCCTCAACAAGATCGACATGGTCGGCGCCCTCAAAAGCGCCGAGTAACCTGCCCTGGGATTCAAGTTCTAGCGAGCTGCCGACGCGCCCGCAGCAGCATTTTTGCATAAACCGCCCCGCCAAATGCATACTTTGACGGGGCGGTTGCTTTTTGCCCACAGGTACCCCAGGGGGCGCCGTGCAAATTCCGGAGTATTCAGCGTCCCGGGGTCCGCGGGCGCGGTAGCGCGCAGAGATGTGGTGTAAGAGGCGGGGCATGCCCCGCCTCTTCTCT